>CAZSAD010000071.1:0-1510 GCA_964604995.1 uncultured Methanosarcinales archaeon | reverse complement strand
CAGGACATTTGGTAAATTTTTAGAAAGTGAAGTTATATATGGACTAGATAATTATTTAATGCATGCAGGAGCAGCTTATGCTCAATTCATTAATGGTTTTAAAAATCCACCAGCTCTAAAAAAATTCTTACAAACTCATATATATAAATAATATATAAAAAATTTTAAATATTGTAGCTAAAGAAAAATTATGTTATTTGTATTTATTATTTTTTAGCAATAAACTATTGCCTAAAATTTTTGCGCGACGTACTCCGAGATCGTCATTCGAGCTAGTCGGATTCCAGTCGCAGAACAGGTGAACACAATAAGAATCAGCCCAGAACCTAGCGACACAATTTTTTTTTGGACTCCAATAATACAAACTGCCGTTTTTAATGTCACTTAAAGGAAGGCCTTGATAAGTAGCAGTTTCCAGCCAGGAATTTAAATCTATTCCTGGTGTTCTATCTTTTATTAGACAATTTAATGGCTCTGTAATTTCTGCTATTTGCCCTTTAGCGTTTACTTTATGATAAACTATGTAACTTTGTCTTTCTTTATCTATAAACCTTGCATCAAGCCATTCACCTCTTTGTATATTTTCTACCCCTATTATTTCATTCAATATTCTTTCTGCTTCTTTTTTAGGAACTTTTTCTCCATTTGCATATTTTACATCGCCTGATATTAATAAATTTAGAAAGTCAACAAACTGCCTTACTGTAAGCATAAATTCTCCATTTTTATAAAGTAATTCCTGACATTCATCCCAATTTTTATGAAAATAAAATTTTTCTATAGAAATTAAAATAGTTGGATAAGAAGAATTTCCTACTTTGTCATTTCCAGGCAATATTATCCAATTTTTATCACTGTGAAATTTTTTAACTATTGTGATCTTAACTATGTTGTTTTTTATTTTTATTGAATCTTCTGAAATTTTAAATTCGTTTGATATAGTTTCTCTTAATTTTATTAGTTCTGGGTTTATCTTTTCTAATATGTAAGCTACATCTTTTTTACTGTCTGGATTAATTATTTCTATATTTGCTGAATATGGCAATAATTCTTGTCTATCTTTAACTTCACAAAATGTGGTTAATTCTACAAACAAAACAGGTTCTACTGTTGAAAATATTTTGACTTTTTTGACTTTTGAGTAAATTTTAATTGAAAACCCAAATTCATCTAAAATATCTTTATTTGTTTCTTCCATATCTATAGAGAAATTTTCATGTGT
Organism: uncultured Methanosarcinales archaeon; assembly: GCA_964604995.1. Lineage (GTDB taxonomy): Archaea > Nanobdellota > Nanobdellia > Woesearchaeales > JABMPP01 > JAGVYD01. The sequence goes on along the minus strand of CAZSAD010000071.1, from coordinate 288 downwards.
TGAGTCCAGTGCTTCAATTGCATCTTCTTTAAATACATTTAGAATTAAAATTAATCTCCTCTTTATTTCGTCTTTTTGCATTAAATTTTTAAATTTTGTAATTTAATTTTATATATTTTTTCAAAGATTCTTCCCACTCAAAAAATATCTTATTTGGCTCTAATTTTCCAAGCTCTTGATTTATCCTATCGCTTACTCTATGAAATTCGTCATTCATTTGTATTGCTGTTTTTGCTTCTAATAAATCTGGAACGTTATAATTCTTTGCATATTCAACAAGGGTCTTTT
>CAZSAD010000070.1:0-1514 GCA_964604995.1 uncultured Methanosarcinales archaeon | reverse complement strand
TTTGATATCACAATTCACATCATTGAAATAGATAAATTTCTGACCATTGCTATTTGTCGTCCAATTATTTGCGCCATTCAAATAAACGTACATCGACGATATTGGGTTGCTGGTTGAATCGAGGACATTGCACGTACTGCTATCACTGATAAAATAGTTATATGACATTTGTGTAGTTGGTTTTGGTTTCATAATATCACTCAATCGAATGTAACAAAATTAGTATGACTTGCACCGAAAAAAAATAAATGAATAATTATTATTATTATTATCAATAAAACTGTTAAAATATAACTAAGTATTCGTAAAAATTTATGCTTAGATCTATACACTAAAGAGATTATTGAATTAATTATAGCTAAAGGTAATGAAAAAATGAAGAAGAATAAAAAATTGCTTAAATCTGAAAAATCAGTTTTTACGTTCTCAGATTTTAAAATATATGCAAAGAAAATATAAAGGGTTATTTGTAGAAGTATGATAAACCCTATATTTAGTAGCAAATTTTTTAGAATGTGTTTCAAGTTATTGGTTAATTTTTTATTACCAAATTTTATATTCATTTTCATCCCCCTCTGGAAGGTTATTTATACGACTATTAATAATTGCATATGTTATTGGTTCTTTAATAACACCTACATGATTTTTCTTAATTCTATAATGTATTTTATTGTTTGATGTGATGTTACTAAAAATATTATCTCCATCATTAGTTGGAACTAAATCATCATTTAAACCATCATTATAGGGGTTAAGTCTTGGATATGTAACACTATTGCCATCAATAAGTGTCATTTCATTAATTGAGAGATTTTCACCGGGTTGTTCATGTGATGTATTTATTGCAAGAAAATAATAGTTCTCTAATAAATCAACAGACATCTTGAGATCGTCATCTCCATTCTTATTTTGGTACCAATATCCCTCACAATAAGATAAACTCTTTAGATTACTGCTTCCAAATAAACAATAGAAAAGCATATTTTTTGTTAATGTTGCTCTATTTGTATGATTAATATCTTTCTCTCTAAGCCTTGATACAGCATCATCCATATGATCTTTAAACAAATCAATACCACCGGAACTACCGTCAAGAGCCCCAGGTGTTACAACTGAAATAAAATGATTAACTGAATTTTGTGCTAAATCCATCTCTTGGTATGTTCCGGTAACAGTATCAAAATAATATCCAGAATTGTTTTTACCATTTTTGTATTTACTTAATGAATCTAAGCCTAATCTCCCACCATGAGAATATCCAACATAATCAACTTTAGATTGTCCAGAATATGTTTCAACACCAGAAATAAGTGCAGGCCAAAAATAATTTACTTGATCTTGATAAGTATATGGAATACAATTATCACAATCAGTTGTTGGTCCTCCATGATATTCTATTAACCATACGTTACGCGGATAATCTGATGTAGCTAATTTTATTCCTAAATCCTGTAACGTGAATAGGTTACTCCAAAATCCATTACCTATAACAACAGGAATAGTATTATTGACAA
>CAZSAD010000069.1:0-1541 GCA_964604995.1 uncultured Methanosarcinales archaeon | reverse complement strand
ATTCAGCTCACTGGATAAATTAGAATTGGTTTCCTTTAAATCAGACAATGCTTTCGACTTATTGTTTAATTCCTCTAAAAGATTTTCTTTTAGCTTTTTCTCATAAGAAAGTTCTTCTGACAAAGGTGCTTTCACCTCATTGATTTTTAAAGGAATAGAATCATTCAGAGCCGCATATTCTAATTTAGATTTTTCTAATTGATCATTTAAATTGGCAATAGTGACCTGAAGCTTCTGATTGCTGTCAGTTTTTGCTTTTATTTCCAAATTTAATGATTTTACCAAGGCTTCATTCTTTTTATCTGAGTTTTCACTCACAGACAATTGCGATTTCAAAGACGCAATATTTTCAAGTAATGCTTTTTTTGCTTCTGAAATCTCCATTGGAATGGAATCTTTTAATGAATTGACTTCATTTTTATAAGTTGTTAAATTCTTGTTGAGCTCTTCGATATATAGATTTGCTTGTTTTAAGTCTTTAACTGTGAGAGAGTTTTGTTTTGCAAGATTTGCAATTTCCAGCTCTTTTTCCTTAAGAATATTTTCTTCTGAACTTAAATTGTTTTTCAGCTCGTCTATCAAATTCTGAAGAGGACTTGTAGCTAGTTCTATTTGCTGAGGAATACTAGCTTTTAATTGTGATGATTGTCTTTCAATAGTTTCTTTTTCTGAAACTAAAATCTGCTGTTTTTTAAAAATATCGTCATAGTTTTCATTTAATATTCTATAATTCTGGTTAAGAGCGTCGAACTTTTTAACAAATTTGTCAAGCGCTTCATCTGACAGTTTCAAGCTTTGATTTAATTCATTGATCTGTACCAATAAAGGCTCTTTGGCAGAATTGATCTCGACGGGTTTGTTCTTTATTAAAGCAGAAAGTTTTTCTTCTAATAAAGAAACCTCTTTAATAAGGGATATATTGTTAAGTTTTGAGTCATCAAAATCTTTTAAAAGGGCTTTATTAGATTGGGTTAGATCTCTAATATTGGCATCTTTTTCTGCTATGATGCTTTGTAATGATAGTGATTTATTCTCAAAATCTTTAATCTTTTCCAATAGAGGCTTTTTTACTTCTGCAATTTTATCAGGAGTAGCGGTTTTCTCGGAAGTCAGTTCTTCCTTTAACTTTGCTATTTGAGCTTTTAATACATTTTCAGCTTCTGCGATCTTGCCGGGTATTGAACCATTGGCTTCTTTAACTTGTTGTTTAAGATTTTCTATTTGATCTTGTAGACTTGCTTTTGCTTCCTGTACCTTCAGCGGAATTGAATCTTGGGCAGATTTTAGATCTTTTTTAAGTGAATCTATAACGGTTTCAAGAGGCTTCTTAGCTTCTTCTATCTTTTGCGGCAATAAAGATCTGGAATCATTCAGACTCGTCTTTAGCTGAGCGATCTCATTTTCAAGCGGAGCTTTTGCTGCTGCAATTTTATCAGGAGTAGCGGTTTTCTCTGCAGTCAGTTCTTCATTTAACTTTGCTATTTGGGCTTTTAATACGTTTTCAGCTTCTGCAACTTTACTTGGAACTGAGCTTTTTACTG
>CAZSAD010000068.1:0-1600 GCA_964604995.1 uncultured Methanosarcinales archaeon | reverse complement strand
TTTTAAGTTCTTGATTCTGATTTTCAAGGCTGCTCATTTTTTTCGTTAGATCGCTATTACTGTCAAGCAGTTCTTTAATTTGGCTATCTTTCTCAGTTATTGACTTATTTGACAAATCCAAATTGTTCTGCATTGAAGAGATTTTAGCTAAAAGTGGCTTTGTCGCATTTTCTATTTTAATAGGCTCTTCTTTAAGCAGAGAAGCCATTCTCGAATTTAATTCATTTATTGACGAAGACATTGATTGTACTTTTTGGTTAGCAGATAGCAGCTCAGAATTTGTCTTCTCTTCACTTTTGGTTAATTCGCTAATGGCGATTTCTTTTTCTTTAATTAAAGTGTCATTTAATTGCAAAGACTGCTTTAGTTGTTCTATTATTTTTTCTAGTGGCACTTTTATGCTTGCGATTTTTTGTGGCTCTTCTGAGACCATTGATTGAATTTTATTTGACAGGTCATTGATCTCTTGCTTGAACATAGCGGATTTATCATTAAGAGCTTTGATCGTTTTACTTAAAGAAGCTTTTTCAATTGAAATATCATTGATCAGCTTTGATTTAATTACATTCTCCGCGTCATACTTATTAAGAGAATCTTGAAGCGCTGCTATTTTGTTTAGTAGAGGTATTTGTGCTTGCTTGGTTAGTTCAGGAATCTTATTTTCTGTAGATTGAAGCTTCTCTTTAAGGTCATCTGTAATTGCCTGCAAGCTATCAGATTTACCGTTTAAGGACGTTATTAGCTTATTTTTTGATTCCAGATCATTGCTTATTGATCCAATTAAAGCATCTTTTTCTTTAGCCTGTATTTGATATTTTTTAAGGTTGTCTTTTAGTTCAATAATGTTGTTTTCTAGCGGATATGTCGCTATTTTAATTTTTTCAGGGATTGAGTTTTCTTCTTGCTGTAATCTATTAGTTAAACTTTTGATCTCATTTTTTTATATAAGAAGATAAAGAGTTGTTTAGTTCGGTATTTTTTGAAGATAATTGTGATATTGTATTTGATTTGTCTTTAGATTCTGCGGTAATTCTGTTAATTGTTTCTTCAAACTCAGAGATTTTATTAAGTAGGGGCTGCCTTTCCTTTTCTATTTGTATTGGAAAATCATTTTTATAGTCAGATAACTTTTGAGTTAGTTGTTTTAAAGTCTCCGTTAGCTTGCTAGCTTTTGCCTGCTCAATGACTAAGTTTTCCTTTGAAACTTTAAAGTCATTTTCTAATAAAGAAATCTGAGAGATATTTGATTTAATTGCGTTTTGTTGGTCTTCATTATTTTTCTCAAGTTGTGAAATAATAGTTTGTAGTGGAGCTTCAGCTTTTTTGATTTCTTGCGGTATTTGAGCTTTAATCTTGCTTAGCTCATCAATTGTTTTATCCTTTAATGAAATTTCCGTAGCTAACTTGCTCAATTCCTGGTCTTTTTCTACAATTGACCCCTCTGCTTCTAACAAATTCTTTTCTAAAAAGCTTATACTTGTTTTATAATTGGATTCTTGTTCATCTATTTTATTTGAAAGTCTTGTATTTTCATTTTTAAGGTCAGTGTTTATTTTCGAGAACTTCTCTGTTAAGTCACTATTATTTGTTCTAGCAAGAT
>CAZSAD010000067.1:0-1911 GCA_964604995.1 uncultured Methanosarcinales archaeon | reverse complement strand
CCAGTATCAGTTGCATAACCTGTTAAACTTTGAATATCTCTAAACTTATCAATTGTCGTCATTAAATTAACAAATGCAAATCCAACAGCAATAATTGCCACAATCATTAAAGCATTATCTAATTTAATATTTTTATTATTAGCTTTCATTGTCCTTCTCCTGTTTCCATTACCGGAGCTTGTTCAATAGTTAATTGCACATTACCACTTTGTGTTTCAGGTGCAATTTGTGTTTTAATATCTTTAGTATTCCAAGTAATAGCAATAGAACTAACTGAAAGTACGATTGTAATAATCAATAAAATCGCAATGATTGTTTGTTTTTCCATATAACCTCTTTAAGTTAAAGAATATAATTAAGTTGCCTTTATAAACATTTTGTTATTTTAAAGATTATTTCTAAATTAGTGTTAAAGATGAATCTTATTTATTGTTATAAGTTTCATTTCTTTTTGGATTTAATCTCTTGTAGATTTTTGGTGTCCAAAAGGAAAGTTAGAGAAATTCACATTAAGAATTTCTCTTCATTTTTTTTTCTTTAATAAATTTTTAACAATAACAAACCATACAACATTCACAAGAATAAGGAATATCACTAAAATCAATAAAATATTATTTAAATTAAATGTTCCGGCTTTTTTCACAACAACATGACCGGTAAGTCCAATAACTTCAATACTATTTTCAGTAATTTTCATTTGAACTTCTTTTTCTGTTGATTCTGTGCCATATTTTAAAAAGATTTTTCCGTCGTAAGTTCCTTTTTCTACACCTACTGTATCCCAATAAGCTATCATCTCAGATTTACTTTGTGAACCAATATTATAATTTAAAGAATTAAAATCCGCCATAACTTCACCTTCATTATTATAAATAATAATATTTAAGTAAACATCTTTTAACTCCTCAGACCATTTATTCTCGACAAGTGCATTAAATTTAGCAATGCCTCCTAATTCAAAATCATTAATATTTATTTCAAGAATTTCTAAAACCTTTTCTCCGACTTTAAATTCTTTTTCAAGAGTAATTACCTGATTATCATAAATTACTGAAATAATTGCAGAATATTTTCCGGGATTAACATTCGTATCCCATTCTGCAGCTAATTCTTTCATTTGCAAGCTATTTAATGTTTCAGTTTCAGTTTCTAATGAAGTAATTTTTTCTCCAAGCCCGTTATAGATATCTATTATTGCCCTTAAATTTGCAATATCCAATTTACCCCTATTAATTACAGGGATTCTAAAAATTTTTTTATCTTCTGATTCTAATATATTAATACTTGCTTCAGCATACTTATTTGGATAAGGCACGTAAATATGCAATTGGCTGATAACGGCAACAGTTGCACCAACAAATGATCCTTTTTCTTTTGTATCTGTTGGAATTTCTAATGCAACAATTTCAACTTCATGTTTTCCTGGAGTGCTAATCTTTGAGGGTAAATTAATAGAATAGGTAAATGATTTAGAGATTTCATCTTTTGTGAATTCTGCATGATTTTGACTAAGAGTAATATATTCACTTAAATTTCCTCTAACCATAAAAACAACCATCATGTCTTTATTTTCAGAATTTATAACTGTAAAGGCAATTTCTCTTTGTAAATTTGGTTCAAAATCAATTGTAGTCCGTCCAGGAGTAATACCAATTGCAGAGATATTTTGCATTATTAAAATCGCCAACAATCCGAATATTAAATATTTATTTCCCATTTTATTCTCCTAATGCTCCTGTGAATACTACCGACGAACTTCTGTCACCTGATCCTTCATCAGTAGGAACTTCAACTAAAATATCTATTTCAGCACTATCGGTTACATCACTCCAATTTAATTGTACAATCATTATTTCAGTATTTGCAGGCATTTGACTCCAGCTAATGTTACTTAATTGTGAATTGAAACTA
>CAZSAD010000066.1:0-1954 GCA_964604995.1 uncultured Methanosarcinales archaeon | reverse complement strand
AACTTTCAGTTAAGCAAATGATGAAACTGGAAAATCCGTGGGATGATTATTTTGAGTATACAATAAATGTATAAGAAGAATTAACCAAAATTTATTTTTTATTGATATTTGTTTTAATATTGAGAGGGTAGTAGTTATAACTATATTCTTCATATTTAATTAGAGTATCATAACTATTGATAATATCTTTAAATTTTAAACGAATATCACTAATGGTATTATTAAGTTCAAAAATATCATTCACTTCAAGATCAATTTCTATATCCCAGCTACCCATTACATTAATAACTTCAAGAATTGGGGGATAATGATTCAAAAAATAGATTAGGTCATCTAATCTTTTCTTGCTTAGATTTTTTAATTGAAATAAAACTTTATAACTTAAATATCCCAGTTTGTTTGTATCAATTAAAATACTATATCCTAAAATAACCTGTTTTTTGACTAGATTATTTAGTCTCACCCTAGCTGCTTGTGCTGTAAGACCAATAACATCGGATATTTTTAGTATTGATATTTTAGAATCTTTAGATATTATTTTTAAGATGTCACTATCAGTTTGAGTTATCTCAATTGTTTGTTGATCAACATAAAAATCAGTTGATTGTGTAACTTCTTTTTTTGATATCAAAAATCCTTTTTTTCTTTGGTGTGCACTAATTATTGTGGAATAATCAGAATGGAGTATTATAAGGGAGTATTTTTCTAGAATATTAAGATAAATCTCTTTGAAGTGTGATGTATTTTTTGCTATAAGTCCAATTACAACATCAAATTTACCATCGCAATGAACAGTCCATACAACATATTCGGTATTTCTAAACTCTTCAAGATACTGCTTAATGTCTTTTGTTGCAAGATTATTTAATCTGAGAAATATTTTATATGGTTTGTAACCCAACGCTGTAAAATTAATTAACGCATAAAATTGTTTTATTATTCCAAGTTTCAAAAGTTTAGTTATATGGTAATCTGCACTTTGTTTAGATATTCTCAAAGAAGATGCAATCTGACTTACTGGCTTTCTAGAGTTATTATTTAATTCATACAAAATTTGATAATCTTTTTTTATTAATTTTAGATTATTCCATTTTTTATTACTTGTTTTTTCTAGCATAATATATACTAATAACAATGATTATTGATAAATATTTTGTTTTTGACAAAAATTTTAGTACATAATTTAATATAATAATAAACATATTTAGATTACCATTGGGAAGTAATTAATATAATGGGGAGAAGAACATGAAACGTAATTTAAATGATTCAGTTGAGTCAATTTACACAAGTGCTCATAGGATTTACCAAATTAATACTTTGTGTAATAAAGATGTACTGGTTGTTACTTTGACAGAACTGGAAAAATAATACCTTATGAAAAATATATTGACTCTCTTGAATCTTTAAGTGAGGGAAATTTTATTGCTTTGCGTGGTGGAGAGCCAACAATAGAAAAATTATGGTTTGAAAAATATGTTAATCCTGCATTAGAAAAAAATCTCCATGTAATTTTAGAAAGCAATGGATATTTTATTGGGAAAGAAGATTATGAAGATTTATGGGAAAAATTGGAAGGAAAAGATATTGAAATTAGAATAAGTTTTGATGAAATACATCTTGCACAAATTTCCAAGAATAAACAATCATCTGAATTTTATAAAATGGCAAAATTTGCAAATGATGCTATTGAAAAAAGAATTAAATTTGGATTTTTTTGCTTAGCAATGGATAAAAAGCAAATTAAAAAATTTATAAATAATACCCCTTTAGAAAATTATGATAGATATTTCCATTCATTAGTATATTATAATTATATTCAAGAAATTGAATTGAAAGGAGAGTATATTGATGTAAAAGGAATAGCTCACAAAAAAATAACAGGTTAAGTATGAATAGCCTAATATTTTTTTTAAGCAAACGTTTTTAATCTTGTATTTTTTTGCTTTTGTAA
>CAZSAD010000065.1:0-1994 GCA_964604995.1 uncultured Methanosarcinales archaeon | reverse complement strand
AAATTGAACTTGTCAAAAGAGAGGAGATTGAAGCTGAATTAAAAGCTGCTAAAAAAGCTAAGGAAGATGCTGAAAAGGTAAATGGAATTAAAGTTGAAGAGAAAAAAGAAGAGAAAGAAGAGATTGTTAATAAGGAAAATAAAGACATTGAAGATAACAAAAAAAATAAAGAGGAAAAAAGAGATGAAAAAGAAGGGGGAAAGGGGAATAACAAAAAAGAAAATAATCTAATAAAAGAAAATGAAATTGAAAAAGAAAGTAGTAATAAATTTGATATCAACTCAAAAATAAATGATTTAATTGCACAAGCAAAATCATTTATTGACAAAAAAGACAAGAATAATGCAACTAATAGTTATGATGAAATAAGGGAGTTATACAAATCATTACCTAAACCTGAGAAAAAAAATGTATTGAAAGAATGCCTTATTATACAAAGTGGAATAAAATCAATATAATGATTATAATCAAAAAATAATTAAAAATTAAAAAAAGTGATGAAAATGCGAATAAAAGAAGAAGATAAAGAAAGTAGAGATGAGCAAATAAGAATTACAAAAAATGAATTTGAAACAATAAAAAAAGAGGTTTCAGAAATTAGAAAACTTGGACAATATACTAAATTTGCTGATGAATTAATGCAAAGTGGAGTTGCAAAAATTAAGATGTATGCTGCAACTGGAAGTAAAGAAGATTTAACCAAAATTAAAGATTTATTTGATGAAATAAGAGAAGAAATAAAAAGGATAAAAAATAATGATGATAATACCTATTGGAAAAAGGAATATTGATTGTAAAGATTATTGGTTTGGTTTATAAATTAATTAAAATTGGTTGATATTAATTAATAAAAATATTTTAGAAAAAGAGGAGATTAGATGGGTTTATTTGGATTAGGAAAGAAAAAAGAGGAAGAAGAGCAAAATTCTGCTGAAGGAGCAGATGAAGAACCTGAGGAAGAAGAACCTACAAATGAAACTCAAACAAGTACTGCACCATCGTCAGCTGGAGAAGGAATAATTCTTGCTGAAATTACAAAAATTAAAGCCCAACTTGATTCTTTATCTGAAATGAGAAAATTAACTTCTGAGAGATTTACAAGAATTAGCGAGCAAATGGGAGAGCTTAGAGGAATGATAATGGATACTAACAGAGCTCTTCAAAATATTGAGGTAAAAACAACTAAGGCAATTGATCTTGTAGAAACAGTCCAACCTGATAAAATGATGATTGAGCTGCAAAAATCTGATGCTAAAGTTGAAGCTCTTAAAGCTGCAATAGAAAGCAATGATACTATAATGAAAACATTTAGAGATCAACTTAAAGATTTTAGAAGACAAATATCTGTTTTTCAGGGAATTGAACAGACAGTAAAACTTTCAGATGACGTTAAAAAAGAATTACTTGAAATAAAGAAAGTTGAAGCTTTGGTTCAAAGACATGCAAGTAGAGTTGATGATATTTTTGTAGAGGTTAGCAAAAAATTTGGAGAGTATGAAAATTTTCAAAGCAAAGCTAGTGAACTTGACAAAGGGTTTAAGCATATTGTTTCTGATTTTGATGGAATTAAAGTTAAACTTGCAGGACTTTCTGCTAAAAAAGATTTAGAGAATTTGATTTCTAAATTTAATGAATTTGAAAAACACGCAGGTAATGTTTTAGTTATTATGGATAAAAGATTTGAAGCTCAAGAAAAAAAAGTAAATGAAAAAGTAGAAGATAAATTAAAAAAAGTTGAAAAACTGCTTTTAGGATTTGAAACACTTGCAAAAAAAACACCTGATTTAGATAAATATTTTAAATTGTTAGAAGAACAAGCAAACAAAACTGAAGTTAAAACAGGTGAAGAACCTGAAAGATTAATAGCTTTAGAATCTGAGAAAAAAGAATAATATTAAAAAGCATAGAAAAGCAATATAAAATATAAAAAATAGAAGAGTTGTTCTAAATAATATTATTAACATTATTTTATACAGTCCCTAGTAAGAATTTAC
>CAZSAD010000064.1:0-2183 GCA_964604995.1 uncultured Methanosarcinales archaeon | reverse complement strand
AATAATTCTCTGGTGTAATAGGTTATTTCTTTACCATTTACCGCAGGATAATTATTTGTAGCCCATTCTTCTACTACTGGCTCAATAGCTTTAGCCAGAGGATGTTTTCCAAATAATTCTGTTTTTGTCGTTTTCATCTGAGGTCTATCTCTTTGGTTAAAGAAGCGTCATTACCAAAAACATCAACAACTCTTACGGCAATAGTATATTTTTTACCACGTTTTAGAGTTGTGTCTGCGGTGGTGGATACGGGATCAGATGATTTTCTGTCTCTGATAGCTTGCCATTTACTGCGAAAAACTTCACCATCATAATCCCAGTCAACAGTCCAGTAATCTATGAGATTTGCGAAGTTTTTGTGAAGCATCTTTTCAATTTCTGGACGCTTACTTTCATCTTTAACGGGAATATCTCTCAGAACATATTGTTCTATCTTAATTTTTACTTGTGCTTCTTCTTTATCTCGCTTGCTTACTTGTGGTTCGCTTAATCTCAAATATGGTTTTTCATAAAATGTAATTTTATTACCTAACTTCTACTTGATTTTTAGTTACTAGGTTTATCTTTTGGTGTAATCTCATTTTATCGACGTAAAAACCAGAAACCATTTTACCAACCGAAAAGTATTTAAATAACTAGTAACTAACATTAGTTACTATGAGCTTTATAAGAAGGGTAAAAGTAGGCAAGCATATTTATCTGCAAGAAGTAGAATCTGTCTGGAAAAATGGCAAGTCTAAACATAAATATATTAGAACAATCGGAAAAGAAGTTGACAACCAGAAAATATTGAGCGGAGAAATTGCACAATCACAAGTTAGTCGAGTTACTATCTACGGACCTTTATTGATTCTTGATGAAATTGCAAAGCAAATAAAATTACCGGAAGTACTTGGAGAATATTATCCCGAAATATTGAGTATGGTTTATTCACATTGTGTTGATCCAAGAAGCTTAAACAAAATGCAGGAGTGGTTTGAAAGAACAGAACTTAATCATCTTCTTAACTTAAATGAATTGACTGAAAGAAGATTGGTTGATTCTTTAAATTATATGGACAGCGATGATAGGAATGAAATTTTACAGAATAAGATATTTAATATTGTAAATTCAAAATATCAACTGAAGAAAAATTCATTTTTCTATGATGTTACTAATATTTACTTTTTTGGTTCAAATTGTAAAATCGCAAAAAGGTCAAAAAGTAAAGAGGGGGGCTTCAGACGGCTGGTGCAAATTGGGTTGGCAGTAACTGATGAGGGGATTCCGGTTTTTCATAAAACATTCAGCGGCAATGTATTTGATGCACGAACATTATTTGATGTAATGAAAAATCTTTCTTTTGCAGGAATTCAAACTCCTTTCCTTATTTGGGATCGGGGCGTTTCGTCCAAAATTAATATTTCCGACGCTAAAAAGTTAGGATTTGAAGTAATTTGTGGTTTAGCAAATAAAGGAAATCTTCCGGATGAAGTTGATGTTGCTCTAACAAAGAGCAATCTTATCAGCCCTAAAAACAGAGTTCAGCTGAAAGAGTCTTCTTTCTATGTATCTGTAAAAAATATTAAATTTGAAGATGTTGCTGGCTATCTGTATATTTGTTTAAATCCAAAACAACAAGTTGAACAGCGGGAAAAGCGATTAAAGAATATTTTTGAAGCGAAGATACTGCTTCAAAAAAAGAAGCAGATTGATGAATCTATTAAAAAATATTTTAATGCAAATGGAGGTGTGCTTGAAAGTAAAATAGAAGAAGATGCAAAATATGATGGGGTATCAATAATATTTTCCACAAAAAATGTGGCAGTACAAGAATTGATAAGAAAATATTTTGATAAAGACACGGTTGAAAAAGCATTCGCTTGTTTAAAAGGTGTAATTAAAGTTAGGCCGGTTAGAAATTGGATTGCAGGAAGAGTTAAAGCACATATTTTTATCTGTTATTTGTCATACCTGCTCCTTTCAATATTGGATTATAAATTGAAAATGAAAAATGTTAAAGTAACCTCAATCGAAGCTCTTGATCAACTGGAGACAATGTATAAAATATATTTAAATGATTCTAAAAATGGAAATGAGTTTGTTAAGACAGTTCTGTTAACAAAAATGCAAGAAAACATACTAAAAGCGATAAATAAAAATTTAATAAAACCTAGTAACTAAAAAAGCCGTCAAACTCAAGT
>CAZSAD010000063.1:0-2331 GCA_964604995.1 uncultured Methanosarcinales archaeon | reverse complement strand
TATCTTTAGGTCAAGCATCGCAATGGGCAAGCGATTATTTAGATAGACCTGTAACCACTTCTAACATTAGTTATCTTATCCAATATGCAAAAATTAGAAAGTACCTTGATGAAGAAAAGAAAATAAAAGTCAATTTAGATGAACTTAAAAAATACTATGATGAGCATTTAGCAAAAAAACAAGAATCATGGAAAAGCCAATTAGGGAATGATTTAAATTGGGGTTTGTCATTTTCAAATTTACGAGAATCTGACACTACCAAGCATGTTCATAGATTACATCCTTACAAAGGAAAGTTTATACCTCAATTGGTAGAGTATTTTTTAGATTCCCATTTAAACGATTACAAGAAACAAATTTTCTTTAAAGCGGGAAATATCATTCTTGATCCATTTATGGGAAGCGGTACAACACTGGTACAATCTTCTGAATTAGGGTTACATTCCATAGGAATTGATATTTCAGATTTTAATTGCATGATTTCAAGGGTAAAATTAGATGAATATGACATTTTCAAATTAAGTTATACTCTAAAAAATATCTTATCACAAACAACTAATTTTAGCAACAAAGTATTTGATGATACATTTGATTTTGAATTAAAAGAAAGATTAAGCAATTTTAATAAAAGATACTTTCCAAATCCTGAATTTAAGAGGAAAGTACATAAAGGCGAGGTTGAAGAAGAAAATTATGGAGAAGAAAAATTAAAGCAATTCCTTAAAGAAAATAAAGAATTTTTTGAAAAGAACGGAACTAAAGATAAAACTATACTCCTTGATGAAAAAAAGATGAATAGTTTCTTGTCAAAATGGTTCTCAAAAAGAGTTAGACAAGAATTATTTTATTACTTAAAACTGATTGAAAATGAGAAAGATGAAAAAATAAAAAATATTATGAGGATTGTATTAAGCAGAACTGCGAGGTCATGCAGAGCAACAACTCACTCAGATTTAGCCACATTAAAAGAGCCACAAACAGGACCTTATTATTGCAGAAAGCATAAAAAAATATGCACTCCTTTAAATACAATAAATGGTCATTTGAGAAGATATACTTTTGATACCGTTTCAAGATTAAAGGACTTTTCAAATATAAAGAAAAAAGCATTTACTGGCGTTATTCATGGAGATTCAAGAGAAGCAGATATTTTTAGAGAAATAAAAAAACAAAACCCTAAATTTTACAGGCTTCTAGTAAATAAAAAAATAGATGGAATTTTTACTTCTCCACCATATGTTGGTCAAATTGATTACCATGAACAACATGCTTACGCTTACGAGCTTTTTGGGATTTCAAGAAAAGACGAGAAAGAGATAGGTCCTTTATTCAAAGGACAAGGACAAAAGGCAAAAGATGAGTATGTTGAGGGAATAAGCAAAGTCTTCATAAACATAAGCCAATTTATCAAAGATAATGGAGATTTTTTTATTGTTGCCAATGATAAATATAATCTTTACCCTAAAATTGCAGAAAAAAGCAGTTTAGAGATAGTTGAGCAATTTAAGAGGCCTGTATTAAATAGAACAGAAAGAGACAGGCAACCTTATGCAGAGATAATATTTCATATGAAGAAGGCAAATATAAAAATTAAATAGAAGAGTTATTAGTGAGATTCCATTCCTTCAATAGAGACTCATAACGTTGTTGATAAGTTGCTCTATTTATAGAATTCTTAAGAAAATTATAATTATTAATGAAATGTGGTGTAGCAATTTTATTAATTATGTCCAGTATTTGTTGCATGGTATTTTTATCACCAGATAACCTATCCCATAATTCATCTCCGACTAAAACTTCATCAGGACTGAAAAATTTATTAAACTCTATTATTGAATCCATAAATCTTTTTTTATCGCTGTTTGTGGGTGTAGGTGAAGTTGGATCAAATGGAAATCCAATAAAGAACAGAATATTTTTAGAAGGATGTCTCTTTTTAAGAGCTGCTTTGGCTATCAATATTTTCTGTTTTTCTCCCCGCATCTCACCTGAATTTGGTTTGACAGACTTTAATTCAATTGCTTCAATAACCTTATCATTTTCTAAATAATTATCTGCGGTAAAGTCCATTGCTTCTGTTACTTTGGATTTATCAATTTTGAATATAATTTTATTCTCATCATTGACATTTGGTGTGCAGGATTTGCTTTTAAGATTTGTAATTATATTAGAAATTTCATTTTGTTGTAAAGTGCTAATATATAATGAACTTTTCTTCTTTTTTGTAAACTCTTTTTTGTCTCCGCCCGAAAGGATATGGGCTACACTTTCAAAAAAAGATTGTCCTAAAGTAGTATTAAGTCCATGTAACCAGCTACTCAAGCTTATTAA
>CAZSAD010000062.1:0-2590 GCA_964604995.1 uncultured Methanosarcinales archaeon | reverse complement strand
CAGGCAGAAAAGATTTACTATAGACAATGACCATTTTTATATAGATTTATTGTTTTATAACATTTATCTTGAATGTTACGTGATTATTGAATTAAAAACTTCTAAATTTAGACACGAAGATGCAGGGCAATTAAATTTCTACTTAAATTACGTCAAAAAGGAATTAAATAAGGAAAATGACAATGAGCCAATTGGAATAATTCTCTGCACAGAAAAAGACCATGTTCAAGTTGAGTTTGCGTTGTCTGGTATAGGCAAGAAGATGTTTGTCTCAAAGTATAAATTATATCTGCCCACTAAAGAAGAATTGGAGAGGGAAGTGAAGAGGCTGTTGTGAGGAAAAATAAAAAATGAAAACTATAGAATTAGAAGTTTTTGCAGACGAAATAATCAATGAAAAATTTATTTGTTTAGGATGTTTATTTGTGCCATCAAACAAAAAAAAAGTCCTGGTTTCTGATCTAATAAATCATAGATGCCTATTTGAAAAGAGTAAAAAATGGGTTTGGAATCATTCAGATTGCCCATTTTCTAAAGAATGCAAAGAACAATGGCACAATAATAACAAGTGCGAGATACATCATACTGAAATTAGAAAAGCCAGGTCAAGTAATTCGCAGATAAAGATTGCTAAAAGATGGCTGAATTACCTTATTGAACATAATAGAAATAATAAGGAGTTAATTTTTATAAACATTCTCTACATTGATTTAGAGATGTTAGAAATAAATAATTTTGGTACTGAAAATTACCATAATAACATCTATAATAAATTTTTTAGAACTGTAATGCATTATGGTATAACAATTTTTTTCTCTGAATTTGAAAAGGTTATAATAAAAAAAGTGTACCATGATAAAGGAAGTCAAGAGTTTCACGAGTATTTTCCAGAACTAAATTTAATGAAACTTAATGAATCTATATCAGGTAAATGTATTATTGAGGATACAAACATTAATTTCTTGGAATCAGATCATAACATCCATATAAAGTTAAAAAAAAACAGTTATATTGAAGCTCATTTAATTCAATACATAGATTTGATTATAGGCACAGTAACACAAAACATATTCTATTTATCTGACGATTCTCTAAAAAAGGAGATCGCTATGATTCTAAGACCACTAATAGAAAAAATGCTGAAAGAACCTCATAATAGATTTAGTGAATATGGATATTACAAAAAACAAAAAATCAGCTTTTTTCCAAAGTTTAAGTTAGAAGACAGCAAAAATCTATTATTTAATCTTGAAGGCAACTTAATGGAAATTTTTAAAAAAGACCAATTTTATTCTGAAAGAGAATTAAAGATGCCATATTATGATGTAAAACAATCAAAATTAAATTCATGGGTTGCGTAAATGAAACAACAAAATAAAAGTGATTGGGAATGGAAAAAATTAGGGGAAATTGGAGAATGTATTAGGGGGGTTTCTTATAATCCGAATAATTTAAGTGAAGAATATAGTGATTTCACAGTTATACTTTTTAGAGCAAATAACATAGATAATAATAAACTAAATTACGAAAGCATCAAATTTGTTGACAGAAATTCAGTTAAGGATGGGCAATTAATAATTAATGGAGACATTCTTATATGTATGTCAAGTGGTAGTAAGCATCTTTTGGGAAAATCTGTTCAGTTTAATAATGATAATCTTAAAAAATATACAGTTGGAGCTTTTTGTTCTATTTATAGAACAAACAAAGAAGTTGAAAATAAGTTTGTTAAATTTATATTCCAGTCAAACCATTACAAAAGAGAAATATCTAAAGCTTCAAGTGGGACAAATATAAACAATTTAAAAAAAGGAGATATTGAAAATATTTTAATCCCTGTTCCACCAATACAAACTCAAAAACGAATCGTCTCCATTCTTGAAAGAGCAGAGAAGCTGAAAAACCTGCGCCAAGAGGCGAATGAGGAGATTGATAGCATAATCCAGAATTTATTTCATTTTTTCTTTGAATCAAAAAATTTTGAAGAATCTAATTTAAGAAATATGACTTCTTTGATTTCAAGTGGCTCAACACCATTGGGTGGAAGCAAGAACTACCTTGATAAAGGGGAAATAGTCTTTATTAGAAGTCAAAATGTTTTAATGAATAAATTTAGCCAACACGATAAATTATATATCTCTGAGGAAATTCATACCAAAATGGATAGAACATGGGTTAAAAAAAATGATGTGCTGATAAACATAACTGGGGCATCAATAGGTAGAACTGCAATCTATAATGGAGAAGATAATATGGCAAATGTAAATCAACACGTTTGTATAATTCGCTTAAAAGAAAATCCACCTATTAATCAACTTTATTTAAATTATTTCTTATCAAGTAAAAAAATGCAAAATTACATTTTACTAAGAAATGCTGGAGCAACCAGACAAGCACTTAATTTTAATCAAATCGGTAACTTTAGGGTTCCAATCCCTCCAATCTCCCTTCAAAACCAATTCGCCTCTCTTGTTGAGAAAATAGAATCAATCAAAGAAAATCAAAAAGAATCAACAGAAGAAATAAACACTTTATTCGATGCTTTGATGCAAAAGGCTTTTAAAGGCGAAATTGCATGATAATAAAAAAA
>CAZSAD010000061.1:0-2762 GCA_964604995.1 uncultured Methanosarcinales archaeon | reverse complement strand
TATTCATTATAAACTTCAGTAGGAACAGTTAAATTAACATAATCCCACCTATAAGCACAGTAGCTAAAATCCCTGAAGTTTCTAGTTGTGCTTTGCCAAAAATTATAAACAAATTTTGGACCCAAATTATTATTATAAGTTGTTGATTCATGCTCTACTACATTAGTAATCAAAGCAAATATATCTGTTTTATTATAATTCGGTAACGAGATGATATCTGAACAATCAAACCATCTATATTCTTGTCCATAACCTGGTATAATATTATATTCATCTTTGTTTCTAAGATATTTTAAATCAAGAGTGTAATACTGATCATAAATTGCGTTGCAAATTCCATTACTCACATTCGGACTGCGATATAGTGCAGCAACATAACTTGCATAATCTCCTTGTTTTTCTATAATTACTGTTGTATTTTTATTATTACTGCTCTTATGTAAAAATATATTATTCAATAATTTGCTTTGATTAATGAGTGGCTCTAAATCTATTCCATAGCCTGCTGGTCCATGATTGGACATATCGGGTGGTAATTTATCTGGATTATCCCAATAATATTTTATATCACTTAATGATTCATTAAGAATTGACAAATCAATTCCAGTCCCAAGTATTCCTTTATAGTCTAAATTTTTATTGCTAATTAAAAAAATATTTGTGATATTGTTAAATCCCATACTTTGGATTTTGTGTCTATCAGTTCGAGCATTATTGCCCCGCAGTTCTGCATTTGTAAAACCTTGTTCATTATTAAAACATCTATATAACTCAGAAGGGGGGGCATCTAAAAAATTATCCCCATATTGTATACCTAATACTTCATACAAATAATTGCTTATTTTGTGATCTTTTTGGTCTCTTTGCCTGCATGCAGTTGTCAAATTAATATTACCTATGTGTGCATACTCAACATCACTAATACTTTTATTGTAAATTATTCCAACAATTATTGTGTTTTTTTCTTGGCTTCTATAAACACATGTCACACTATAAGGGGAACATATCTCAGAATTTGATAGTGTACTTGTAAAACAATCTGCACTATCACATACAATTGTATAATTATCCTCTTTTAAATTATCTGCTATTGTTAATATATTTGCAAGAAGAACTTGTGTTTGGGAACCCCAGCCATCATCATTAGTAAACTCATTTGGAGTTGGAGCATCAACATTACATACTCTATCCTTCCCAATATCTCCAGGCAATAAACATCCTTTTGCAAAATTAGTAGCACTATAACTAGTGTAATCTTCGAAAATATTTGTTTGCCAGCATTGATTTGAAAGTGGACAATA
This sequence comes from uncultured Methanosarcinales archaeon, assembly GCA_964604995.1. Lineage (GTDB taxonomy): Archaea > Nanobdellota > Nanobdellia > Woesearchaeales > JABMPP01 > JAGVYD01. Next base: position 1,461 of record CAZSAD010000061.1, on the reverse strand, counting down.
ATTCCATTGTTCACCAAAAATATAATTGCCAGTAATTTTATCCTTTAGTGTCATCCAATGTTCTTTTTTATACGGCAATGACCAATTGGTTGAAGATACTCCATCATCTAAACAAACTGGATAAGGCCATTGACTATAACTTGTTCTTAAATCTCCAATTTCAATGCACTGTTTACCATTCCAGCATTCATTTGCATTGCAACAACCATAACTATAATCTGATGCCAAATAAGGTATCGGATCATTTAAATTTTGATTGCCAACAACTTTAACTAAATTAAAATCATCAAGAATAATTATACCTTTTGTATCTGAGTCATTCTTTGTAGTGAACATAACACTAACATGCGTGGTATCTGAATTAGTAGTAAATGTTCTACTTAATCTAATCCATTGTTTTACAACTGTTTCTGAATTTACAAATGTTTCATCTTTTATGTAAACATAATTTACAGAACTTGTGATTTCATTCGATTGATTAATTGCAAGTACCCATCCTTTAACATTATTTTCTGGGGATTCTGTAATATAAACCCAAACACTTGCTTCATATTTTGTGTTAGGTTTTACTGCAATATTATTTGTTGCAATACCTGAACCACTTTTTGCAGTAAGAATTGTGATGTTTAATGCTTTGTTTCCAAAATCATCATCACTTGGAATATATTTTGAAAGATCAGGATTTGTAGGTCTAGCAGGAGGAGTAACCAATGTCACACTATCAGGCCTTGGCCCAATTATTTTCCATCCAGGAATATTAACATTTTGCCTACAGCAAACACTAATTGGTGTTACACTATTCAAAACATCACAACTAGAAACGTGCGAATCAGATTCTTGATACAATTTTATTGCACAAGTATATTCTTCACCTAATTCATTGCAAGATTCTGTTCCATTCTTTGTCGTAGTTGTACTTTCATAATTTACACATTCAACATTATTTTCTTTTGTTCCAAAATAAATAGGGGAATAATCTTGATCAATAAGATTATTTTGCTCTGTATGTGAACCATAATAAGTATTACCGCTATAACTAAACATTCTCAAAACTTCATTATTTTTTCCAATATAACTATGCCCAGAAACTTGATTACAACAAACAGCAAGAGAATAATCCCAAGGAAATTGAGCACCGACATCATTATAATATGATATATGTCTATTTGTTATTCCAGTTACTGCATGTGTACCCTCGTCATAAATTCGAAACATTACATTGCCATTAATAGAACTATCGCACGGAGTAATACTACTTTTATCGTCATATTTTATTTCACAACTCATATAAGCATTAACAACATTAATAAAAAAAGTAAAGAGCATAACTGCTACTAAAAATTGAATATACAATTTTTTCTGAATTTTTTTATTTCTTTTATTCATTTTTTCTGAATAATTATTATTTTTACAATTTTATTTTAATTAATTTCAAATCCTGAATTAATAATAAGATTGCCT
>CAZSAD010000060.1:0-3205 GCA_964604995.1 uncultured Methanosarcinales archaeon | reverse complement strand
CTGGCGGGGCTATAAATACATTTGTCCAAAAGTTGGGAACAACAATGTTCCCAGAAAATGGACAAATATGCCCAGCATTCTGGCGGGGCTATTCATACTTCCGTGAAATCACAGAGACCATCTTCTTTGAAATTAATTCTTTTAGTAAAATAATCTAATAAGGGCATATTACAACTAATCGCTTAATTAATTTCTGAAAAGTTTAATCATTATTTGTGCGTATGTATATATATTTGTACGTACTTTTTTATAAACCATAAATTAAACTTTTGACTATAAAAGACATTATTCTCGAAAAAATAGCAATAATTTTATTCAATTATATTAAAAGATGATTATATAAATATCATAAAATGACTATATGCACTGGTCATCTTACCGAAAAGTATATAAATGGAGTAAACATTCTTTTATCAAGGTGGTTTAAATGCCTAAAGCAAATATTGAAACAACAAACGGAACTAAAATTTTCATAGAGGGAGAAAGTGAAGAAATTGCAAAAATAATTAAATTGGTTCAAGGCAATAACTCTCACCCTACATCCCATAATTCTGCTATTTTAAAAGAAAAAAAGATGAAAATACGTTTTGGTCCAATGGACTATATACGAACACTAAAAGAAGAAGGATTTTTTGATTCCCCAAAAGAAATAATGTCTATAAAATCAGAATTAGATGCTAAGGGTCACATATACTCTATGAATATGTTATCAACTCCATTAATAAGATTAGTGAGAAAAAAAGAATTAGGACGCCTAAAACAAGGCACACAATGGGTGTATGTAAAAAGATGAATCCGGAAGAAATTAAAAATGCAATAGATACAGCGTTATTGGCTGTGAAAAATATTTCTGATGAAAAATTAAAAGATAAGACATATGAGATTGTGTTAAACAATTTATTAAATAGATCAAAAATAGCACACACTGAGGAGACTAGTGCTTCGACGCTTGAAAAAGATAAAAAAATAGTTTTACCATCTTATGAGGCATTATGCAATAAATTTTCTGTAAGTCGTGAAAAAATTAACGAATGCTTTGAATTTAAAAATAATGAAGTAGAAATATTAACACAGATTTCTCTCTCATCTAATGCATACGAACAATTAATATTCACTATTTTAACGATGACTTTGAGAAAAATAGTTTTTGATGAACGAGATATAGAGTCTTCAAAACTTAGAGAATCGGCAGGCATAAAAGGAATAAGTTCTTTAGTAAATTTAAGTACTAATCTGAAAAAATATCCTACATATATTGTACATAAAACAGGTAAAAAAGGTAACACTAACACATCTTATAGATTAACAATAGATGGATACAATTTAGGAATAAGTATTATAAAACAAATTTTGAACTCAGGTAAAATTCCAGATATTCTTAATGAATTAAGTGAAAATAATGCTCCGGCTAAAATAAAGAGAAATTCAGGTTTAAGCAAAGAAATAAAAAAAATGATTGATGAAGGATTTTTTTCTAATTTTAAATCTGTAAATGATGCACAAATTGAATTAAATAAACGGGGTTATCATAATAGAAGGCAAGACATGGATGCATGTATCCGTCAAAGCTATATGAAATCTCAGAAATTATTATTAAGAGATAAAAAAGATGGTGTTTGGGTGTATATAATAAAAAAATAAAGGTGCAAATATGGAAAATACTACATCTGAAGAAATTCAAAAGTTGAAAGATATAATTATGATTCATGAAGAGCGGATCAAACAATTAGAATCTAAATTCACTAATAACGGCGTAGAAAAAAGTATTTTAGAAAAAAAGCAATCAATGGCTGAATTTCTTTTAAGGAAAGTTCCAAACGGTGATAACCAAAAAACCTTAGCAGTAGGATATTTTTTAGAGCATAATGAAAATAAAGAATCTTTTACTACGAAAGATTTGGAAGAAGGTTACAGACACGCTAAAGAAAAAATACCCAAAAATCTCAGTGATACAATCTATCAAAATATTTCACGCGGCTATATGATGGAAATTAAAGATAAAAAAGAGGGATTGAGAACGCTTACTCTAACTTCCAGTGGAGAGCGCTTCGTAGAAAATAATTTTCAAAAGCAAAAATAAGTATCATGGTTCCAAAAAAAATTAACGATTGTATAAGAGACTTGTGGAAAAATAACTATTTTATTAGTCCTAGGACACCTAAAGAGATTGAAAAATATATTTTTAAGAAATATTCAACAACTGTTTCAAATATGACTCCGCATCTCGTTTCCTGTTCTTCATTTTTGAGAAAACAAAATGGATCTTGGATTCAAAAAAAACCTTTTGAAGATATCAAAACAACGGATAAATCAGATATTTTTTCAATATCGACAAAACAAAAAGTATTAATTCATCAAAAAACAGAAATGAATCTTTTTGATTTAATGAAGATACATCCGGAAATAAGAAAGGCTAGTGAAAAATTATATAATGATAAGCATTATGACTTAGCAATCTTTGAAGCAATTAAGAAAATTAATAATCTAGTTAAGGATAAAACACAAAGTCAAGAAGATGGCAAAACTTTAATGATGAATGTATTTAATGAGCTTCATCCTACTCTTCAATTTAATTCTTTGAAAAGTGTAACTGATAAAGACATCCAAGAAGGAAGAAAATTTTTGTTAGCAGGTGCTATAATTGGCATACGCAATCCTCGGGGTCATGATGATGTGGTTCAAAAAAATCCAATAACTGATCCTATTTTAGCTATGAAATATTTATGTTATGCAAGTTTATTAACTGATTATGTTGATGAAGCATATCTTTCTAAAAAATAATAACTTGTAGTATTAATTTCTTACATCGTCGCGCATATCCGGTTGATGGCCTAAATCATGCAAGTGTGGCCTTTTTGTGGCCTGTGTCGCGTTTTGTTTTTGCCGGAATATATTCCCTTCCTTGTGGAGGGAATTGGCTCTCTAAAAAGGCCAGTATGTCTTGTCTTAGAAATATTCGTATTTTTTTGAATAGGTTTTTGTATTGTTGTTTGTGTCTGCTGTCTGTTAGTACGATGTATAGGTTTTTCTTGTATCTTTCTTTTGTTTCGTGGAATTTTAGTTCGAATTCTATTTTGTGTTTTTTGTATCCTGTTCCTGTTTCGATTTCTAATGCGACTGTTTCTTTTTTTGCGTTTTTGAAAATTATATCTGGTTCTTTACTTAGACTAATTTTTACGTCTTTGGTGTATTTTTGTATTTCTTG
>CAZSAD010000059.1:0-3817 GCA_964604995.1 uncultured Methanosarcinales archaeon | reverse complement strand
ATATTTTATTAATATTGGTTCTGTTTCTTGTGCGATTCTAAGATTTTCACCATGTGCTGTATTATCTTGCAAAGAAGATATGCCAATATCACTTGCTATTGTAAGATGTAATACATTAACTCCTTGTTGGGCTAGATGGTATGCTTCAGGAACACCCGCCATACCAACTACATGATGATATTCATTATTTTCTAAATCTTGCAGTTTCCTAATTAGTTTACTATCTTCCCCTGCATAAGTAGGATTAAGACTATTTCTTAATATTTCATATTCTGCTTGTGATTCAAAAGTTGGGCCAGTCACAATTGCAAAAGTTGCATTTTGATGTACTAATCTATTACGATTTTTTGGTTGTCTTTTTTCTATAAGGCCCATTTGTCTAGCAACTTCAAATGCAAGACCTCTAAATCTTTCAGAATAAGTATCTCTTGGATCTTGAAAAATTTTTCCAACATATTTTGCCATATCAGGAAAACCAAATGCTCTTGCAAAATCATCAATCATTATTATATCTCCAACTTTGGTATTTTCATATAAAGCGCCAACTAAATCTGTAATTATTGCATTTTTTATGCCGAGTTTTGGAGTTACAAAAGCTGGATATATTGTTCGCAAAAATGCTTCTTCTTCACTGTAAAGTTTTGAGGGTTTTCCCTTGAAATAATCTTTATTCTCATAGAAATGTACTCTCCCATCAGCAATTAATACTTCACCTTGGGGAGTTAATACAAATCTTCCACTATGGCCTTCAACTGAAGGAATAGGATAGTGCATCAGTGATTTATATGGAACCGAGATACTATTTTTTTGCTTCGAAACTTTTTCAGCTAAACTACCAAGACCAGAACCTGCAATAATCAATATTGAAGGTTTTGCACCTTTTAATTTTTGTTGTAATAATTCAGAATCAATATCTACATTTTTTTCAAAATTTGTAATATCTAATCCCATTATTGATAAAAAAAGACCATATTATTTAAAGCTTTATTTTTTTACTATTTTATAATAGTTATATACAAATCAAATATAAATTAAATTTGTTTGGTATCGCAAACTTTTTTATACCATTACTCCAACCACAATGCTATGGATACGGATACAAAGATTTTAGCCTACTCTTTAGCTAATGCACTAAAATTTAATGGAAAAGCTACTGATAAAGCTGTTCTAGGTAAAATTTTAGCCGAAGATCCAGAAGCTAGAAAGCAATCTGCAGAAATAAAATCTAAAGTTGATCAAATAATTATGCAAGTTAATGCTATGTCAATTGAAGAGCAAAAAAGTGCACTTGAAAAAGTTGCACCTGAATTATTAAACGAGCAGCCAAAAAAAGATAAAAAACAAGAGGATAGAAATATTTATTCTTTTCTTGGAATTAGAGATGGAGAATATGTTGCAGCAGCATTTCCTCCTGAACCAAGCAAATATCCACATATCGGTCATGCAAAAGCAATCTTGTTAAATTATATGTTAGCTAAACAGTATAATGGCAAATTCTATTTAAGATTTGAAGATACAAATCCTGAACTTGCAAAAAAAGAATTCTATGACATTCATTTAGAAAATTACAAATGGCTAGGAATTGAACCTGATAATATTGATAATGCATCAAATCACATGGAAGAATTTTATATTTTTGCTGAAGAGCTAATCAAGAAAGGAAAAGCCTATGTTTGCATGTGCGAGCAGGAAAAAATGCGCGAGAATAGAAATAAGGGAATAGAATGTTCATGCAGACAAAACAGCGAGAAAAAAAATATGCAGGAATGGAAAGATATGTTTATCATGCGAGAAGGTGAAGCTGTTCTTCGAATGAAAATTGATTTACAGCATGCGAATACAACTATGCGTGACCCAGTTATTATGAGAATAATTGAGCATGAGCATGTTCTTACTGGCAAAAAATATAGGGTTTGGCCAAATTATGATTTTGAAAATTCAGTAATGGATGGACTAACTAAAGTTACACATAGGCTTAGAACAAAAGAATTTGAACTTAGAAATGAATTGCAAAGATACATTCAAAATGCCTTGGGATTTGAGCAAACAAAAGTATATGAGTTTGCAAGATTTAATCTTGAAGGTGTTGAAAGTTCAGGTAGAATAATTAGGGATAAAATAGAAAAAGGAGAAATGCTAGGATGGGATGATCCATCTCTTACAACTCTTGTTGCTCTTAGAAGACGAGGGTTTTTACCTGAGGCAATTAAAAATTTTGTTATTTCAACCGGAATTACAAAAACTGAAGCAACACTTACTTGGGATGATTTAATTGTTCAAAATAGAAGACTTTTAGATTCAAATTGTAATAGGTATTTTTTCATTGATACTCCTATAAAAATTAAAATAAATAATGCACCATTACAAGAATGTCATTTAAAATTTCATCCAGAACATGCAGATAGGGGAACTAGAAATTTAAAAACTCACGATGTATTCTACTTAGCAAATTTAGATGTAGAACAATTAAAAGAAGGCGAGCTTTATAGGTTAATGGATTGCTTAAATTTTACAAAAACAAATGGCAATTATGTTTTTGATTCAAAAGAGCATGATAAATACAAAGGAAAAGGCAAAAAAATAATGCATTGGCTACCATTATCTTCAACTTTACAAAAAGTTGAAATCATGATGCCTGATAAATCAAAACGAAATGGGCTAGGTGAAGAAACAATTAAAAATCTAAAAATTGGGGAGATAATTCAGTTTGAAAGATTTGGTTTTTGTAAATTAGATTCCATTGAAATTTTAGGTAATGAAAAAATTTACAAATTTTGGTACACCCATAAATAAAATTATATCCTAAATTAAATTGTAAATAATTCATATCTAAGAATTATTCTAATAATTCAAAATATACTCTTCTGTTATTCTTGCCCTTATTTTCTGCTTTTATCATTTTGATACCTTTTATTTCAGATGTGTTGTTAATGTGTGTTCCACCACAAGCTTGACTATCAAATCCAACAATCTCAACAACTCTTATTGTTTTAATATCTTCAGGAAAAGCTTTTTTGAGTTTTACTATTGCTGGAATTTGAAATGCTTCATCTCTAGTTAAAAATTTAGTAACTACATCTTTATTTTCACTAATTATCCTATTTGTTTCAATTTCAAATTTATTTATCTGCTCCCTATCAAAATTTTCAAGATCAAAATCAACTCTTGTTTTATCTAAATTAATCTGGTTTCCAGTTATTTCAGCATTTGTTAATTTATGAATTATTCCAGATAATACATGGGAAGCTGTATGGTAGCGCATATGCTTATATCTTCTATCCCAATCAACTATTCCTTTTACTTTATCTCCAATATTTAATCCTTCATGGTCAATTTCATGGCTGATATTATCACCAACTTTTGCAACAAAAACTATTTTGAATATTTGTCCACTTTCAGTTAATAAAATTCCAGTGTCATTTGGTTGTCCACCTGAATTTGGATAGAATAAAGTTTCTTTCAAAACAACATATTTTCCATCGGTAATACTAATTACTTGTGTTTCAAACTCTTTTTGGTAGCAATCTTTCAAATAAAGTGCTTGTTCAAATACATCTCCCATTACTATTGATAATTATTTATAATATAAAAAGTTTTATATAATACTTCTGCGACGAAAAAGATATGTTAATTGTAAAATCGAAAATTAGGGATTGTGCAGAAATTGATGGCAAACATTATAATATTTCAAGCGATTTTGCAGATGCTCTAAATGAAAAAGTAAAAATTCTTATAAAAGATGCATGCAAAAGAACAAGGGATAATAATCGGAATACTATAATGCCAAGAGATTTGTAATTTCAATATTTAGCACAAT
>CAZSAD010000058.1:0-3966 GCA_964604995.1 uncultured Methanosarcinales archaeon | reverse complement strand
AAAGTTATTAAAAAATATACTTTACTTTTAGATTATGAAAAATTAGGTTTTGATATTCCTATTCAAATAGATATTAGAGTTGCAAAAGGTAAACTTTTTCAAGTAGAAAAAAAAGTTGCAAGTCATCCAAATGTTTTTGCAGTTTATGACAAAACTGGAAATTTCGATGCTTCAGTTATTGCTAAATTTAAAAATCGTAAAAGCATGGATACTTTTCTAAAAAAATTACAAACTTATGATTTTGTGGAAAGAACTGAAACTCAACTCATACTAAATACTATTAAAGAAGAAGGAATTAGGCTATAATTCAAGCCTTTAATCCAAGCCTTAATAAATAACACAATCCTTTTTTTATTATGAATATATCGATTAAGAGTAATAATAAAGAAATTCTATCTAACAATCTACACCAAATAAAAACCAGAATAGCTAAATCTGCCTTAATTTCTAATAGGAAAATACAAGATATAACCTTTGTTGCAGTTACAAAATATGCCCCCTATAATTTGATAAATGAGGTAATAACTCTGGGGGTAGATATTATTGGTGAGAATAGGGTGCAAGAATTTTTGGATAAAGCAGACAAACTAAAACCAGTTAAAAAACATTTTATTGGAACTTTACAAACAAATAAAGTGAAAATAGTTGTTTCACATTTTGATGTTATACAATCTGTCGACTCTTTAAAATTAGCTAATGAAATAAATAAAGAATCTTACAAAATTAATAAAATAATGCCCATATTTTTAGAAGTTAATATTGGTAAGGAAGAAACTAAACACGGAATACTTCCTGAAGATTTAATGGGAATTTACAATAAAATAATCAAACTTCAAAACATAAAAATTTTAGGTCTAATGTGCATTGCTCCTTTTTTTGAAGATAAAAATATTGAAAATGTCAGGCCCTATTTTAGACAGATGAAAAATTTACAAAAAATTGTTGGTGTAAAAGAATTATCCATGGGCATGAGCAATGATTTTGAGATAGCTATTGAAGAAGGAAGTACAATGGTTAGAATTGGAAGAGCTATATTTTCTAATACATATTAAACAAATGCTTTTTATTATTTTAATAAAAATTAACTAATTGAAAAAATGAATAATTATTCCAAATCATCTTCTTCTTTTTTCTTTCTTGGTTTTTTCTTTCTAGCTGCATTCTCAGCTGCCATATTTGCAAGTCTTGCTTTCTTTTTTGCATATTGTACTGGATTTTTAATTCCTTTGTGGAATGGATCTTCTGGACATTCCTGACAGAAAAAATAATAATTTTTATTACTGCAATTCGGAGGTAAAATTTTCTGTTTTCTTGATTTTTGATATCTTAAATGTCCAACTAAAGAAGTATCTCGTAGTGGCTCGGGATTTCTTTTGTTCCATTCAATCACAAATTTTTCTATTTGGTCATATTCCCATCCAACACTAAACAAAAAATTAGTAAGAACGAAAAGAAATCTTTTTCTTCCATCTTGCAAACCTTTTAATCCTTTTTGAATGCATGGTGGAAAAAATTGTTCAGGAATTGCAGTTTGTGGATCAGTGTACGCAAGCTGATTTTTTGACTTAATTTCTATTTTTTCATTAGGATCTTCTTTTTTTGCCATAAAATCAAATGCTTGGGTTATTAGTTTTTTGGCTTCTCCATGAACTACATTTTTTGTATCTAAAAATTTATACGAACTAAGTTTAACTGGATGTTTTGCATTAGCAATATCAAATTTTAAAACTTCATTAGGATTTATTGGGATTGATATAAATCCTGATTTTTCATTAAAAGAATAAACCATTCTACATAGATGTCTTGATGAAATAAGTATAGTATCAATATCTAAAAATGGTTCAGCATTAAGATAAGGTATTTGTGTTCCTAATGAATCTTGTTTGTAATATTGTATTTTACTTGATTCAAGGCCTGTCTCTTGTAAAACATTTGCAAAATCTCCTCCCTCAAGTTCAAGTATTTTTTCTCCAAGCGGTCTTTTTATCATTTCTTTAATATAAAAAGCAATTTTTCTTGCAGCCTCTGGAAACATTGTTTTTGTATCTTGTTCGCCAATTTTTTCAGGAAATGCTTCCCACGGCACACCAATATGGAATCCCTTATTTCCTGAAAATTTACAGCTTATTGATTTTACCTCATTATGTTTTAATGCTTTTATTGTAAGGTCAGCTGCTATTTTTGAATACTTCAAATTATGGCAATCAATATCTAATATCAAATCCCATCCGGTTCTCAAATTTTCCATATCTTCTTTTTTCATAGTCGGATCTAAAGAAAGTGGATTTGACCAATGCTCTTCAGATGAATGAAAAGAAGTGGCACCCGCTCTTGCAAATTCTAAAACATCTTGTGGGTAATTTAATACATCAGGTCTTTTGCCAAATCCTTTATCTCCAAATTTAATTGCAACTTCCTTATCTCTTGCTGTTTCAACAATCTCTTGTTGAATTTCCAATCTTTTATAATGCGAAAGAAGAGTACTTAGGTGTATCATGATTCATCAGAATACACAACATATTTTTGATTTATAACATTTTGTTTTTTATTGCAAAAATATCATTAATAAAACAAAGAAATGAAAAATAAAGAATAATAAAGATAAGTGGAAAGGTAAATAGAAAAATAATAAAACAAAAATAAAAAAATTGTAAAAAATAATGTTTAATACTCTTCTGAGCTATTTTCAAGAATCGCTTTGTAATATTCCACTGGTTTTACTTGGGATATTATTGTCCTATGAACCATATATCTGTTGTCGGGAGTCTTGAATACTTTGCTTTCAATTAAAGGCATATTCTTTAATTGCTCAATCTTTTTTTCACCTAATCTTATTTTTTCAAAATTTTCTTTATATTTTACCATACTACACCTCCAAATCATCAAGATTATTTGATGATAACATTTAGTAGTATATGTTTTTATTATCTATTCTCAACAAATAACTGAAAAATTTTCGATGAGAAGAATATTTTTTTGACAGAACTATAATATTTTGCGAATAACCTGTTAAGAATTAAATTATTTTAAAAAATATCCTCAAATTTCCAATTCTATTTTTGCATGTTTTTCATCTACTTTTTTTATTTTTGAATGATTTTTTAGTTTATCTTTTATCTCATGCAAAGAATGTTTTTTTCTTAGTAAATTTAATTCATCTAATACATTTTTTATGTATTGGTAATTAGCATAAATAATCTCTGCTTTTTTATTGTTTTGTTTAATTTCATCTTCTAATTCCAAAATTTTAGCTTTTTGTGAATCAATTATTTTATTATATTTGATAAATGCCTTTGATTGGGGCCTATCTGATAAACTTAAATTTAAAAATCTCTTTTTTATTTCATCATTATAATTTTCAAACTGCTTTTCTTTTATTATTTTTTGCATAGCTAAAAATAAAGTTCCAAAATCCTCATTTTTTAACTCTTTAATATTTTTCTCTTTGTCAAGTTCACTATTGTTGCATATCATTTCAGAATATGTTCCACCAAAAGAAAAATCAATTGCAAGTGATTTAACAAGCGATTCACGATCACTTATTAATAAAAGTTTTTTAAATTCTTCTTTTTTCATTGTTAATGGATTATTATTAGTATTTTCTTTATTTTTGCTTGGAAAAATATAAGTTTCTCCTCTAGCAATAGGCCTTCCTTTCCAATGCTCTTCTTTTAAACAAGATATTATTTTAAAATTAGAATCACATAAAATTAGATTTCCTTTTCCAAAAAGTTCAATCATAACTAAAAACTTTGATTTGATATTTTCTTTAATAGTTTCAAATTCTAATACCAATACTCTTTCAAAATCTTTTTGAGAAATTGCTCTTAATCTTGAATTGTCTAAATATTTTTTAAGATTTTGAACTAAAGGAGATTTTGTAGTAATAATTTCGTCTGATTTTATTATAGGATTTAGGTTATTACTTTCACCTTTTTCAGATAGAAAAATAAATCCTTGAAACAC
>CAZSAD010000057.1:0-4480 GCA_964604995.1 uncultured Methanosarcinales archaeon | reverse complement strand
TAAACAGGTGTCGTCAAGATATTTTCGGATTTTCTACTATGGGATCGTGCTTTAAAGGAAATAGTATAAATTAGCACAATAATCAGAAAGGTTTTAAATGAAATTTATTTTTATTTATAAATCTCTATTAGTTTAAGGGCATCATCTATTTCACTTTTAATTGATCTTTCATTTTCTTTTTCTAGGTTATTACTGCTATTTATCATTTCAAGTTCAGATACATTCTCTTTATACATTATTATTGTTTTTTCATATTTGTCTGTGAGAGAATACAATGCTTTTTCCATAGAATTCTTATCAACTATTAATTGATCAATGCTAGCATTCAATTTAATAATTTCTTGGGTTAATCCTGCGTTTTTATTGTCCTTTTCAAGAATAGCAATTTCATTTGATTTTAATTGCTGTTCAAGAGCAGTGAGCTGCCTTTGAAGCGATTCTTTTGTTTCTTCAACTTTTACACGCACTAGCCTATCCATTTGTTTTAATTCAGATTTCAATGTATTAACTTCTTCAACTAGTGGTGTTTTTTCAGATTGCAGCCTATTATCAAAGCTCTCATTTAATCTTTTGATCTCATTTTTGAGTTTTATTATATTTGAACCTGAATTATCGATTTCGGCTATTTTCATGTTCAATTTGCTTTCAAGATCAGATATATTGTCATACAAAGATTTTATTTTATAATCTTTATTCTTTATTATTGAATTTGAATCATCCAGTTCATTTTTTAGCACAGTCAATTCTTTGCTCATTTTTTCAGTTGTTTCATTAACAATATCAAGTCCTTCATTTCTAATTGAAGCAAGTTCATTTTTAAGCTGTTGAATTTCATTATTCAATTTTATTGTTTCTTGGGCAGATCTTTGTTCATTTAATGCGGCTTCTTCTTCATATTGTTTTTTAAGTGATGAAATAGCTTCATTAAGGTCCACTTTTTCACTTAAAATCAAAGACAGCTCTTTATTCAAGTTGTCTAATTTTTGTTTAAGGTTCTCTATCGTGGTACTTCTTGTTTTCTTCTCTTCCTCTGCAGCATTTAAGGCCAAATTAAGTTGATCTATTTTTTCTTTTAATGGTAATTTAGCTAATTCTATATTTGCTGATGATCCTTCAAATTTAGAAACAGTATTTTTAAGAGAAATAATTTCGTTGTTTAGCAATTTGTTATTGTTCGTAATATCCAGTATCTTGCTTCTTATTTGATTCTTTTCATCAGTGATCTTGAAAATTTCAGCAGTTTTTTCTTTAATTATGTTTTCTGCAGACATTATTTGATTTTTCAAATTATCAATATCTTTTTTGTTCTGTGCAGTGAGAGCCGCTAGCTGCTCTGGCACTTTAGAATCATTTTTTGTGATCTCGCTAAGAAGGTCAGTAATCTTTTTATTAAGAACAGCATTATCCTGAACAATAGCCTCATTATTTTTGTTTACAAGCTTAAGCTCTTCGCGTAATTTGTTTATCTCAAATAATTGTTCATTTTTTAATTTAGCTTCCAAAGTTGCTTTATTGTTAATTTCGGAAAGCTTTGTTGAAAGCTCATTTCTTTCCGTTTTTATTTTTTCAAGGATATCGTTAAGCATTTCCTTTTCGCTGAGCATGTTTTTGATCGTTCTCTCACGCTCTTTGCTGATAGTTTCATTGTTCTTTAGCTGCTTTTCAACAAGTTCGATCTGTTTTAGCAATGGCTCGTTGCTTTGGGTTATTTTAGTTTGTAGGGACAGATCGATATCTTTATTTTTTGTTTTCAAAAGCTCATTTTCGGATTTTAACTTTGATATCTCTTGAATCGCTTTTTCATTATCAGATTTAGAATTAGTAAGCATTTGATCAAATTGAACTAGATTAGCATTAATTTTATTTATAAGAAGATCTTTATTCTTAAGTTCACTGTTCAGCGCTGCAATCCTGTTTTCAAAGCTGATTAATGATTTTGAAAGCTCTTCCTTGCTTTGAACATTAAATTTGGTTAAATTGTTTTCCAGCTCAGCTATTTTGTTTTGTAACGGGGTTTTTGCTGATTCTAAAGTTTCTTTTATCGACACTTCGATCGCTCGTTTAGAAGCTGTTAATGATTCAATCTCATTCTTTAATTTTAAATTTTGATCTATTAAACTTGCATATTGCTCATTTAGCATTACTTTGTTGTCAAAAGCTTCTTTTATTTCAGACTTTAATTTATCTTGTTTTGTTATTTCAGTATTAAGGTTATTTTCTAGCAAGGATATCCTATCTTTTAATGGTGCCTCAGCACGTTCTACTGCAGCCATTATTGATGATTGAACTTCAGAAAGCTTGGATCTCAATGCTTCTGATTCTTCGCTGCTTTTTTTAATAGCTGAGTTTTGTTTTTCAGAGATCTTATCTTGCGATAAAAGCTTGCTTTCTAATGCGCTCTTTTCAGAACGTAAATCGTTGATCGTTTTATTTAAATCGTCCACTTTTCTCTCTGAATACTTTATTTTGCTGTTTAGCACAAGTTTCTCTGAATCAAGTATTTTTTCATATTCTTCTTTCGACTTGCTCAAAGCATTTTGTAATGATTCAACTTTTGAAGTTAATGCTTTTGTTGACCCTTCTATTGTTTTTGACATGCTATTTTCAAAAATTTTCATTTTTGCATTTAATGAAAATATTACTTTTTCAAGAGATTGCTTTTCACCAGAAAGAGTTGAGATATCTTTTTTCAGCTCTGTAATAGTATTATTCAGATCAAGGACTAAAGTGTTTTTAGCTGTAACAATATTCGATTTATTGCTTATTTCTTCTTGAAGAAGAGATATTTTGTTGTTCAACGGCTCTTGAATTGAAGCTAGCGTAGCTGGAATGGATTCTTTAATCTTGATGTTTTCGGATCTTAATAAAGCATTGGCCTCAATGAGTTTTTCATTATTAGATTTTAATTCAGACAAATCTTGATTAATTTTTGAATTTAACTGTGCAAGATTATTGTTGGACAAGTCTTTGCGACTAATCAGATCTTCTTTAACGGTTAATTCAGACTTATACTTGCTTGTTAAACTGCTTATTTCAATATCTTTGGCATTTATTTGATTTTTTATTTCAGACAGACTGTTCTTTAATTCTAAATTGTTTGATTCGGCTATTTCTAGTTCTTTATTTGTTGTTGAAAGTGAATTTTCTAAAGAAGTTATTTTATTGTTAAGATCAACTAATTTGGTCTGAAGCCCTGAGCTTTTACTTAAATCGGCATTTCTTTGTTTGTCAAAATCGGCTTTAAGAGTAGCAGTCTTTTTCATATTTTCAGATTCAATAGAGTTTATTTTATCTAAAAGTGTCTTAATTTGGTTTTCTAACACAGATTTTTCATTAGATAAAGTCTTTAAACTGTTTTTTAGAGAGTCATTGTTAGATACCTTTGCTAAAAGCTCATCATTTTTAGACCTCACCAAAAGATCCTTCTCTTTTATAGACTCATTCAACGCAGCTAGTTGTTCTTTCAGTAAAGATTCATTGCTCTTATATTGGTCTATTGTACTGCTCAAAGATGATTTAAGGACATTCATACCCTCGATATTTTTTGCGTCAGAATTGGTTTTTGATCTTAATTCCTCAACAGTATTCTTTAAAGCTGATATTTCAGCTGCTAGCGGTTCTTTAGATTTTTCCACTTTTTGAGAAAGAGTGGATTCAAGTGTTTTAATATTGTTTTTTAGCCCAGCTATTTCACCATTTAAACTTTTAGTGATATTTTCTTCCTTGTTCAAGCTTGCAGAAACCGTTGAGTTGTTTTTGTTTAGATCGAAAATAGTCTTTTCGTTATCCTGCAGCATTTTTTCTTTTTCAATCAATTTAGACTCTAAATAGCCAATGGTTGTTTTTAATGGCGTAACCGCCTGCTCAATTTTGTCTGGAATTGAGGATTTTAATGATTCTACCAATAAAGACAAAGAATTTGTTTCAGTAATTAACTTTTGTTCATTTTTACTTACAGAGTCAAGTTTAGAATTAAGGGCTGATTTTTCATTTTGCAGTTTGCGAATGAGATCCACATTGGCGGTATTGATTTTGGACTCAGAAATAGCTGACCCTTCAAGAGACTTTATCTTAGTATTTAAATTTTCAACTAATAATGCCAGTTTATCTTCATTACTGTTTGAAGCTTCAAGCTTTGATTTGAAGTCTTTTTCTGACCTGGTTAGCTCAGAAATCATAGATTCTTTCTGAGAAATTTCTTCTTTTATTTGATCTATCATCTTCTCTAAAGGTAATTTTGCATTGCTTACGGTTGTTGCAATACTTTTTGACGTAGATGCAAGTTTTTCCGTGAGCGAGTTGATCTCATCAAGATATTTTTCATTTTTATTCTTAGTTAGTTCATAATCATTAAGTAGGCTTGTATTCTTTTTTGTTAGATTGTTTATTTCATCTGTTTTCGTATTAATAGTATTGTTTTTGCTCGCAACTTCTTGTTTAAGCGCATTAAGATTTTTAGTAAGAGTATCTATCGTAGTAG
>CAZSAD010000056.1:0-4697 GCA_964604995.1 uncultured Methanosarcinales archaeon | reverse complement strand
TTAAATTAGTTGGTTCAAATGTATCAATTATTGGAGGATAATTTACATTAATATAAAATGTTGAATAGTTTGTCACAAGACCATCATCAATAGTTACATTTAATGCATATTGTGAAAGTGTAACATTTGTAACATGCACATTAAATGTCGAAGTTGTTGAATTTGAAGTTGAATTAACAACACTCCAAGCATAATCAAACATTGATAAATTAAAATTCAATTGATCTCCATCAATATCATAACCAGTTATATTAAAAACACAACTTACATTCACATTGCATGTATAATTTGATAAATTAGTGAAAAAAGGAGCGTGATTATATCTTGTTATATTTAAAATAAAAGTAGAATTACTTATTCCTAAATCTGAGTCATTTGCTATTACAAGAACTGTGTAATTACCTACCATTGAAGTTAGGGGTACAAAACTAAAACTATAAGCACTTGCATTTATTCTGCGAGGTATGAAATTACTAAAATTAGTGGTAATATTAATAACATCAAAATCCAAATCTTGTGCAGTTATATTCATTTCAAATAAAATTCCAGTAAATGCTGACTGATTTCTAATTTCAGTTATATTTGGGTCTCTATTATAAGTTATTGTCAAATTAAACACTTCGAAATCTGATAAATTACTAGCATCAACAACACTCACATTTATAGCATATTCTCCTAACTGATCCGAATTTGGTGTAAAATTTATTATAGCCAAACCATAACTTTCTAATGCAGTTATATTAAACAACGAATTATTAGAATAAAAAGTAAGTGCATCAAACTCTTCATCTTCGACTGTCAAATTTAAAATAAAAGTTCTATTAATTTTTGCAACTTGATTGCCTATACTAGATAATATGGGTGGGTCATTGATTGATATAACTTCGATGTTAAAAGTTTTTGAATCACTAGCTCCATAAATATCTGTTGCAGTTATTGTAACACTATGGTTTCCAGCATCTACATGGGCAGGTGTAAAATATATATTTACTGTCGTAGAATTTATTTGATTCATTTGCAATTTATCATAGTTATATGTAAAATTTAAGTAATCACCATTTAAATCTTCTGCAGTTATTGTCAAATTTAAAAGTTGGTGCTCTATTACTGTTTGGTTATTAGGTTGTGTAAGATTCGGATTTGAATTATTAATTATTATAAAATAAATCAATTCAGAATCACTTAAACCAAAAGAATCCATCACTGTAATGTTAATTGTGTGGTTACCTAAATCACTAATATTTGGTGTGAAATTTATTATACCATAATTAGTCATATTAAATCTTTGGAAGCTATCATTTAATACATAAGAATAATTCAAAACATCACCATATAATAAATCTGGATCAGTACTATTAAGTTGTTCATAATAATGGTATCCTTGTGCCCATGTTCTATTTTGATTTGATGTGAATTTAGGTGGGTCAGGAGTATTATTTATAATTAATTGAACAAAATTACTATTTGTAGTAGCATTACCATCATTAATCATAAATATTATAGTTTCATTTCCTGACCAATTTCCAGCAGGATAAAATGAAACATTACCTGTTGTTTGATTAATTGTTATTGTGATGTTATGATTTTCACTAACTGAAAAATTTAAAGTATCTTTATTAGCATCACTGCATTCAAGATAATCTAAATCACTAAAATAATTTAGTAATGTAAAATTTCCTATTAAATTATTATCTTCATTCCATGTCAAATTTTGTAAGGGTGTAGTGCTATTAAATATTGGAGGTCTGTTAGTATTATACACTCTTATTGACCAGGTTATATTATTATACAATCCTAGAAGATCTGTCACATTTAAAGTTAAATTATGTAATCCAGCATCACAAAAATTAGGAGAGTAAGTAAAATTACTGATATTACTACTTAATATATCTCCATCTAATGCCCAAGTATTATTTAAAACATCACCATATCTTAAATCAGGATCAGTTGCATTATAACTAAACAAAACATTTGAATAATTTTCTGTAGTATTAATTGAAAAATTTAAAGGAAGATGAGATGTAATATTTGGTGGGTCATTTACATTTGTTACATTAATGTATATTCTAACCTGATTAAACTCTTTATCAGGTCCATCATCTATCACCGTAATATAAAATGTATAATATCCTACATCCTCATTATCGGGTGTAAAATTTATAAGTACACTTGTATCATTATAAAGTTGATAATTAAAAGATGTCAAATTATTAAAATTATCGATAGAAAAATTTAATGGATACTGCAAATCAGTATCATTTCCTTCAATATAAAATACAAAATTCTCATCTTGGGTGGCATTGAATTTTTGATTATTAACTATATTAATAAAAATTGGATTTATAGCTAAGACTATTTTAATAGTTATTATTGTAACTAATACAATAATTAATCCTAACATTATATAATTCAAATTATATCTATTTTGAATTTTTCCAGGCTTTTTTATTTTTTTATTTATTTGCATTTTAGTTTATTCTTTTTCATCTAACCTTTTATTTATATCAATTGCGATCTCTTTTATTTTATCATAATATTTTTTCTTTTTATCAACCTCTAATTTTTCATATCTCTCCTTTATCTTTTCATAAATCTCTTTTGCTCTTTTGATATCTTCTTTGTTAATGCAATCTTTGCATTTAGTTATATTCTCTTCTAATCCATCCGACTCTTTTTTTGAAAGTTCTTCTACTTTTATCTCATCTTTTTCAGTTTTCTTAATGTTAGTCTCTTTAATGTTCAATACTGCTTTAACTGCATGTTGTATTGCTTTTTTTGAATAATTGCTTATTTGAAGTAATTTTTTATCATCAAATTTTATTTCACTATAAATCAACTCTTCCATATTTTTTACAAAATCAAGCAATTTTTCAACTGATTTTTTATCAACACCTAATTTTTCACAGTTAATCTTTATTGATTCATAGTCTACTTTTTCTTTTATCTCAAATGCAATCATAAAAAACTTTTTAGTTATATTCCAAACAAGACTAAATATTTCTTGATTGGAAATAATTTTAATTTTACTTTCCAAAGCATTTATTTTATCAATGGCTTCTTTAGCAAGTTCAACTATATCCTTTTTTTGTCTTTTTTTGTCTTTGGTCATAAATGGTAGTAAAGTTTCTTTGCCTCTAGCTAAAAATAAATTAATACTCTTTCTTTTTATTATATATAAAATACTAATTATGAATATTAACAAAATTATTGTCCAAAATAAAGTGCTTTTTTGTGGTGAAAGTAATTCTAAAGTTGAACATGCATTGCAAGGCCCACCACAATCAACTCCTTCCTCACCTTGATTTTGTAAACTATCTTCACAAGTTGGGCAATTAGAGCATTCCCCTCCACAATCTATATCTGTTTCGTGTTGATTGATTATCCCATCATAACATGTTGGACAAGGACCACATAAAACACCACAATCAACTCCTACTTCTCCTCCGTTTTGTATTCCGTCGTAACATGATGGGCATGCATTGCAAGGTCCACCACAATCAACTCCTTCTTCACCTTGATTTTGTAAACTATCTTCGCAAGTTGCACAAGGTTTACATATTGGTCCACCACAATCAACTCCTTCTTCTTGTCCATTTTTTATGTAATCATAACACGTTGGAAAATAATAGCATTGCTTACTTAGTTGAGGTTTATTAAATGTAGTGTTACAATCTCCATTTTGTTCATAGCATTCTCTTATTTGTAAGTTTGTAGGCAAACACTCTTTCCACTCTAAACAATTCCACTTTTCAATACAAGTGCTTGCAGCAGCTCCACCTCCACCACCATCTCCACCAGATGGAATGGGAGGAGTTGCAACAGCAGGTACTTCTATAACTGTCAAATAAATAATATTACTCTCTGCCCTAGCAAGTGCAGCATCATATGCATAATAAATAATTGTTCTATTACCAAAAAAACTAGGTTTTGGTGTTAATGTTATTACATGTTTTGAATCAATACTTACCTCTATATCTTGTACTGCAGTGTAACTATAATTAAGAGTTTCACCATCAGGATCAATAAAATAATCATCAAGATCTCTACCTGTTAAAATAGTATTTTGATTCCATGTTTCATTGGGCATTTGACTTTTAAAAATAGGGACACGATTGGTTATTTTTGTCGTATTGCTTGCAGTTATCGAATATTCATTTTGGCAAGTTACACTCCAAATAAAATCCCCAGGTTTTGTAAAAGTTCTATTATAAGTAAATAATCTAATTGTAGAATTATAATTCATTCTGCGAGGTACTTCATCATTTAGCCCACTAAAATCCATATCGCATATTCCATTACTAATTGATGTTCCATTAACATAACTAAAATTAGCATATAATCTTACACTTTCATTAACATATCTCGTATAATAAATTGTATCATCCCAAACTTTTAGAACTTGATGACCAATTAACATATAAGTGCCATTTAATATACTCACATTAAATACAATTGAATTATTTGTATAATTTAATATTTCACAATTAGGTGCAATACACTCTTCATTATTTCTTGTTATTGAAGGTGTAACTTGACTAAGGAATCCTAAATCATAAAAGCTTATTACTGCACTTCTATTAAAATTAGGGAAATTTTTAATATCTGTATCTAATCTATTCCACGTTATATTAAAATATTTATCAAAATCATAACCATCCATCCCTATTTCTCCTGTAAAATTAACAATTATTACATTG
>CAZSAD010000055.1:0-5019 GCA_964604995.1 uncultured Methanosarcinales archaeon | reverse complement strand
AACCTTAATTTTACTAAAATAAAAATGGTTGAAACACATGGCACAAAACATTAAACCAACTAGAAGCGAGCTTATGAAGCTCAAGAAAAAAATCAAATTAGCTAAATCTGGATATAATTTACTCAAGAAAAAAAGAGATGGATTAATACTTGATTTTTTTGAAGTTTTGAATAAAGCAAAAACACTTAGAAGTGAACTTACATTAGCGTATAAAGATGCACAATACAAATTAAATGTAGCAAGAGTACTTGAATCAGATCTTGCAATAAAATCAGTTGCAATGGCAATGAAAAATAGGCCAGAAGTTGATTTAAAAACTAAAAGTATAATGGGAGTTAAAGTTCCAAAACTTTCTCAACTCGAATTACAAAGAAAAACTTTTGAAAGAGGCCCAGGTGTTTTTAATTCTGCAGCAATTAATGAAGCAGCAGAAAGCTATGAAAAACTAGTTGAAAAAATAATAATTGCAGCTGAAGTTGAAACTTCAATGAGAAAACTTTTGCAAGAAATTGAAAAAACAAAAAGAAGAGTTAATGCATTAGAATTTGCAGTCATTCCACAAATGGATAAACAAGCAGCTTTTATTAGATTAAGACTAGAAGAGATGGAAAGAGAAAACATCTTTAGAATGAAGAGAATTAAAAAGAAAGGAGCAGAAGCTTAATTTTAATTTATATTTTATTTAATTTCTAAATTCAATTTTCAATTTTTTAATTATTATTCTACTATTTTCACTACTACTTTTTATCCATTTTACTATAATCTTCTTCTTACAATAACATAATCAATTCTTTTTATCATCTAAACATTACAACTTAAAGTTATATATGTTTTCACTATAAGCTAAAAAATATTTTTCATCAATTAAATAAAAATTCAATGTCAATTTCATTACTTCTAAAATCTTTTTACAAAGTAAAATTTAAATATTAGTTATGCTTCTTTTCCTCAAGAAAAAAGGTGAATTCTGTTACTTAGGTACTTTTTTAACTTTAAAGTAGAAAAATATTTATACTCTAAAAAAGTGACTACCTAACTACAGTAAAAAACAGCAACATTATTAAAGGAAGAAACCTTTTTACCCTCTCAAGAGGGTGAAAATCCTCTGAAAAAGGGGGGTCGTGTACAATGATAGTAAAAGAAGAATTTTTAAGTAAATTGAGAAGATATTTTTCACTGAACCTTTACGAGGTTAAAATCTGGACAGCACTATTGTCTAGAGGTGTTTCTACAGCAGGAGAACTTTCAGATATTGCAAATGTTCCAAGAAGTAGAAGTTATGATGTTTTGGAAAGTTTAGAGAAAAAAGGCTTTGTAGTTATGAAACTAGGCAAGCCAATAAAATATATTGCAGTTCCTCCAGGAGAAGTTGTTGATAGAGTAAAGAAAAATATGAGAATTGAAGCTGATGAAAAAGTAAAAAGACTAGACGATATGAAAAATACAGAAATTCTAGGTGAACTTGATACTTTACATACACAAGGTGTAGAATTAATTGAGCCAGCTGATTTGTCTGGAAGTTTAAGAGGCAGGCACAATTTATACAATCACTTGGAACTAACAATAAGAAATGCTGAAGAGTCAGTTGTTATGATGTCAACAACACAAGGCTTTATCAGAAAAGTTGAAGGTTTAAAACCAGTTTTCCAAGAACTTAAGAAAAGAGGAGTTAAAATTAGAATCGCAGCACCATTAACTAAAGACACTAAAGCTGCTGTAAAAGACATATCTGAAGTTGCTGAAGTTAAACACACAGATATGAAAGCTAGATTTTGTGTTGTTGATGGAAAAGAAATTATCTTTATGGTTCTAAACGACTCTGAAGTTCATCCAACTTACGATGTTGGTATTTGGGTTAATACTCCATTTTTTGCAGGAGCATTAAATGGTTTATTTGATCTTGCATGGAAATCCATGAAACCAGCTAAAGAAGTTGTTGGTAAAAACTAATTTAAAAATTGACTAAGGCTAATTTTTATAGCCTTATTTTTTTTCTATTTTATATTACACTTTTATTTTGGTTAACATATATCATTTTATATTAAATTCTTTGACAAAACCTTAAACATAAACTATAAAAGAATGTTTGCAATACTAATAATAAATGGTATAATATGGCAGACGAAAAAACAATAAGTAATCTTAAAGAAATATCTAAAGATCTTAGAATAAATATAATTAAAATGCTCTACAAATCGCAATCAGGACATCCTGGTGGTAGTTTATCTTCTATTGATATAATCACTGCACTTTATTTTTATAAATTAAATGTTTATCCTAAAGAGCCTAAAAAAATAGGAAGAGATATTTTTATTATGAGTAAGGGCCATGCGTCTCCGGCTGTTTATGTTGCACTTTGTAAAAAAGGATTTTTTCCAATTGAAGAACTTTGGAATTTTAGACAAATTAATTCCTTATTGCAAGGACATGTTGACATAAAAGTTCCAGGAGTTGAATTTTCAGGAGGAAGCCTTGGAATGGGACTTTCTTTTGGAAATGGATACGCAATTGCAAAAAAAATTGATAATCAAAATTATAAGGTTGTTGTACTCATGGGAGATGGTGAACAACAAGAAGGGGAAGTTTGGGAAGCTGCTATGAGTGCTAGTCATCATAAATTAGATATCATCGCAATTATTGATAGGAATGGAATACAAAATGATGGATTTGTAGATAAAACAAAAATTATTGAACCTTTAGCGGATAAATGGAAAGCATTTGGCTGGAATGTTTTAGAAGGGGATGGACATGATTTTAATTCAATAACTAAAATCTTGGACCAACTATGGGAAATGAAAGGTCCAAGAGTTGCAATACTTAAAACTGTCAAAGGAAAAGGGGTATCTTTTATGGAAAATAATCCAGAATTTCATGGAAGGGCACCTAATGATGGGGAATTCAAAAAAGCAATTGAAGAACTCTCAAAAAGTAGATGATTCAAATGGAAAAAAGTGCAACAAGAGATGGTTTTGGAATTGGTTTAGTTGAACTAGGAAGAAAAAATAAAAATGTAGTTGTAGTAGATGCTGATCTTGGAAAATCAACTAAAAGTAGTTTATTTACAAAAGAATTTCCAGAAAGAAGTTTTAGTGTTGGAATTTCAGAAGCAGATATGGTTCTTGTTTCATGCGGACTTGCAGCATCAGGTAAAATTCCATTTGCAAATACTTTTTCAATATTTATGGAAAGAGCATTTGAACAAATTAGAAATGGAGTTTGTAGAATGAATCTTAATGTTAAATTAATAGGCAGTCATGCAGGAATGATTACTGGCGAAGATGGATCGTCAGCACAATGCATTGAGGATATTGCAGTATTTAGGTCAATTCCAAACATGGTTGTAATATGTCCATCAGATGCTATTGAAGCGCAAAAAGCAACATTTGCAATAGCAGAATATTTTGGACCAGTATATATGAGACTTGCAAGAGAAAAAGTTCCGACCATACATAATTCTGATTATATTTTTGAAATAGGTAAAGGACAAATCCTTAAGGATGGGACAGATGTTACAATTGTTGCATGTGGGCCACAGGTAAATGAAAGTTTAATCGCTGCAGAAAAACTTCAAGCTCAAGGAATTAATGCTAGAATAATCAATATGCCAACAATAAAACCATTGGACTTTAATCTTATAATCAAAGCAGCAAAAGAAACTGGTGCTATTGTTACAGCAGAAGATCATAGTATTATAGGTGGACTTGGTGGTGCAGTTTCTGAATGCTTAACTGCAAATCATCCAATTATACTCGAAAGAGTTGGGATGCTAGATAGTTTTGGAGAGTCTGGAAAACCACAAGAACTTTATGAAAAATATGGATTAAATGCAAATGGAATAATAAAAGCAGTTAAAATAGCACACAAAAGAAAATTGATGGTAAATCACATTAATTAAAATAACTAATTTAATATAATAAAATATAGAAAGATAAATAAACGTTGCGTTCTGACATATACTTTATTATACAATAAATTAACTATTTAAAGAAAATTAGGTCTAAATTAATTAAACCTAATCAAAATAAAGTTTTAATTTAGAGGAGTGATATCATGAAAGCGCTAGTAACGGGTGGTGCAGGTTTCATTGGTTCAAATCTTGCAGTTGAACTTCAAAAACAAGGGTTTGATGTTATAGTTCTTGATAATTTTTCAGTTGGTAATTTTAATAATTTATTAGATTTCAACGGGAATGTAGTTGTTGGAGATATAACTGACTTATCAATTCTTAACAAATGCAAAGATGTGAACATAATTTATCACTTGGCATCTATAACAGATACTACCGTTACAGACGATAAAAACATGCTTGCTCAAAATGTTGAAGGATTTAGAAATGTACTAAATTTTGCAGTGAAAAAAAGGATTAAAGTAGTTTTTGCAAGTTCAGCAGGTACATATGGAAATTCAAAAAAAATACCCTACAAAGAAGGATGGAATTATACTCCACTAAATGCATATTCTTATTCAAAATTAACAATGGAAAAAATTGCTAAGGTTTACTCAGATGAACATTCTATTCCCATACATGGCGTTAGATATTTTAATGTTTATGGTCCAAGAGAATATTATAAAGGAAAAGCAGCTAGTATGATCTACCAATTATATTTGCAAATTAAATCTGGCAAAAAACCAAGAATCTTCAAATTTGGAGAGCAAGAAAGAGATCAAATCTATGTTGAAGATGCAGTACAAGGAACTATCTTAGCAGGAACATGCGATATTGAAGGCTCAGAAGTATTTAATATTGGATCTGGACAATCAGTTAGTTTCAATAAAATTATAGATTTATTGCAACAAAATTTACATACTAATTTTCAAACAGAATATTTTGATAATAATTATACCTTTTATCAAAATCATACAGTTGCAGATATTTCAAAAGCAAAGAAAATATTGGGATATAAACCTAAATTTGATATTAAAAAAGGAATTGCTGCATATACTAAAATACTAGAAGGAAAGGAATAAAAATTTATAGAATCTCCTATTTATTATCTTCCAATTTTTTATAGAAATTAT
>CAZSAD010000054.1:0-6522 GCA_964604995.1 uncultured Methanosarcinales archaeon | reverse complement strand
AAGCCAAAATTTATAATACAATTAAAAATGTATTAATCATATAGAAAGTATAACAATAGCATACCCTAAAAAAGTATAATAAAAAGTAAGCTTAGAATATGTCAAAACCAACTCAATATATAGTGGAATTAAAGGAAATTAAAAATTTAACTTCACAAATATTTCTTTTAGTAATTTCAAAACCGCATGGATTTGATTTTAAGGCAGGTCAATTTATTACAATGCAAACAATTGAACCAAATAATGAACCTTCAAAATTAATAAGATCTTATAGCATATCTTCAAGTCCACGAGATGAAAATTTAGAAATTGTAATAAAAAATCAAGGAATAATGAGTAACAAAATTTGCTTATCAAAACCAAATGATAAATTCAAAATAACTGGGCCATTTGGCCATTTTATTTTTGATAAAAATCACAAAAAAACGCATGTTATGTTAGCAGGTGGATCTGGAATTACTCCTTTTAGAAGCATGATTAGAGATTTTTCACAAAATAGAGATAATAAAGAAGATAATAATGATAGTAACAATAATAATAACTCTAATTATGATCATACCATTAACAATAAGCAAGATGACAATCAAAAAATAATTTTAATTTATAGTAATAAAACATCAAATGATATTTTATTTGAAGATGAATTTGAAAAATTAACAAAACAAAAGAAAGATAAAGATAACAATACAAAAGATAAGGATTTAATAAATAAAAATAATAATGATTTAGTATTAGTATTTACCTTAACAAGACCAAAAGATGATTCTTGGCATGGAAATATTGGTAGAATTGACAAACAGATGATAATTGATCAAGTTGGAATGTTAGAAGATTGCTTATTTTATACATGTGGACCAAAGGAGATGGTTACATCCATGATAGATATACTAAAAGAATTAAATATTCCAACTGAAAGAATAAAAGTAGAAAAATGGGGATAATTAGTTTTATAAATTAGGTTTATATGGGTAAATTCTATAAAGATGTCAAGAACCACTGATCAAAGACTAGTGGAATGAAATGTAAATATTTCACAGTTATGTAGTTCTTGAGCATGCTCAGAATTTTCTTGATGCATTAAAATTGATTGGTTTTCCTGCCATTAGTTACAAACTGGTGGAAAATTCTGACATTTTAAGATAAAATATTTTTAAGATAAGTACAATATCAAACAAAAATTAAAAATCTGTTAATTTTTTTGCTTGAGAATATTCAATCATCGTTGTTGTACCATCAGCTCCGCCTGTTATTTTTTTAGTTGTTATAAATCGGCCTTCTTCGAGTTTAGCTATCTTTCTTTGGAACCATTTGTAGTTTTCAGTGCCTGCATTTGATTGATAAATTTTGTAAAGATCACCAATTTTCTTTCCAGAATTATCTTTAATTAACAAAAGAAGTTTTTTCAAATCTTCACTTAATTCCTCTTTGTCATTAACTGAAAAATCTTCTATCTTAGAAATTGCTTTTTCAACATGTTTTATTGTAATTTTTCTTGAGCTCTCATCTTCAGCACTGTTTCCTGCTTCTTTCATTAAATATAATCCTCGCCTTACATCTCCAGCACTTACTGTTTTTTTAACAACAATTTCAAAAGCATCATCCTCCCAAGTTCCTGGAATGAATGCGTATTCTAATCTTTGATTAAGAACTTCTTTAGTTTCTTGTGGATTATAAGGTAAAAATTCAATTGCTTCAGGGGTTAATCTCGATTTGATTCTTGCATCTAAACCAATTACCCAATTTTTATAATTAGTTATCAAAATTACACTCTTTCTAAAAATGTCTTCAAGAATAGAATATAAAAAATCGTAGTCTTTTGCTTTATCTATTTCATCAAAAATAAAAACAGTTGATTTTTTGTTAATTATTTTTTCTATCTCAATAAATAGTTCATCTGTCTTCTTGTTTTGAGTAAATTTATAACCTAAAAGATTGCATATTTCCATGAATATTTTATAAGAAGTATCAAATTTCCAGCAATTAATATAAACTGAATACACATCGTCAGTCTCGTTTTCAATTTCTTCTAAAAGATATTTACAAGCAAGTGTTTTTCCAACACCTGGTGCTCCAAAAACAATAGCATTTCTTGCATTTCTCTCTGCGAAAAGTGGTTTTATACATAGAGCAATTGCTCTTTGCTCTTTTTCTCTGCATTTTATTAATTTAGGAATATAATCATAATCTAAAGCTACATCATTCTTAAAAATCGTCTCGCCACTGCCAAGCATATCCTTAAACATTGTCATACACTAGAAAAAATTGTTATTGCTTTTAAAGTTTATTTAAAGTTCAAGAAAGTTATTAAATAAATTAGATAGATTAGATAGGTTAAATGAACTAAGCAAATTATAAAAAAGAAGTGAAAAGAAAATTAAGGTTTTATTTTCTTAAGTCCATTCATATATTTCACAAGCACTGTTGGAATGGTTATACTTCCATCTTTATTCTGGTAATTTTCAATTATTGCAACCATTGTTCTAGTTGTTGCAATTGCTGTGCCATTTAAAGTATGAATTAATTTATTACCTTCTTGTGCCCTAGATTTAATATTTAACCTTGTTGCTTGATAAGTTGTACAATTTGAAATAGATGCAACCTCACGATATTCTTTTTGTACAGGATACCAAACTTCAATGTCATATTTTTTAGCTGCAACTGTACCAATATCACCAGTACATATATTGACAACCCTATAAGGTAATTTGAGTTTTTTATAAATTTCTTCTGAATTTTTCAAAAGCTCGTCATGGTACTGCCAACTCTCTTCTGGCTTTGAAAATATAAACTGTTCAATTTTATTAAATCTATGAACTCTAAAAATTCCCTTTTGATCTTTACCATGTGCACCTGCTTCTTTTCTAAAACATTGAGAGATTCCTGCAACTTTAATGGGTAAATCTTTTTCTTCTAAAACTTCATTCATATACATTGCTGCAATTGGATGCTCAGATGTTGCAATAAGATACAAATCTTCCCCTTCTATTTTATACATTACATCTTCAAAATCTTTTAAATCCGTTACACCTTCATATGCTTCTTTTCTCATCATAAGTGGAGTTTCAATAAGTGTATAATTTTTTTTATAGAGCATATCTAGTGCAAATCTTTGTAGTGCGTAGTCTAATAGAACCAACTCTTTTTTGAGATAATAAAATCTTGCTCCTGCAATTTTGGCTGCTCTTTCTAAATCTCCAAATCCTGCATTTAAAAAGTCAACATGACTTTTAGGTTCAAAGTCAAATTCAACTTTTTTTCCAACTTCACGAATAACAACATTTCCTTCTTCTCCTTCACCAAAAGGAACACTTTCATGAAGCAGATTTGGAATTTGATAAAGTATATCTTTTATTCTTGCTGCAATTTTATTCTGTTCATCTTCAATTTCTTTTATTTTATTTGGGATATCTTTAACTTCTTTAATTGTTACACTAATATCTTTGCCTTGTTTTTTTAATTGATTAATTTCTTGTGCAAGGTTGTTTTTTCTTGCCCTTAAATCCTGGCTTTGACCCATGAGTTTTCTGTGTTCAATATCAATTGATAAAAGTTCATCAACTAAAAGAATTTTATCTGTTGCTTTTCTTTTAAGTAAATTTTCTTTAACTAAATCTGTATTTTCTCTTATGAATTTTAGTTCAAGCATATTAATCACCAACCATATTTACACATATTAATTTGATCAATTTCATTAAATAAAAAGCTTATCACAAAAGCTTACTATAACTTACTTTAAATTTTTAGTTATTTTTAATTATACTTTTTAAAGATACCACTAAAATTATTAATGTGAATCTTTGTTTAATTGTTTTTTTATTTCATCTAGTTTTATTTTTACTTTATGAATATCTTTTTGATCATTAGTAATACCTGCAATTTCTAAATCTCCAGATAATAATGCAATTTCTAAATCTAGCTTTGCAGTATTTTTTCCAAGACTAATCTGCTTATTTACCATTTGAGTTACTTGATCAAATTCTTCTTTTAATTTTTGAAAATCAATTGTTGCAATTTCAGATTTTTGATTTATTTCTTGAATGACATTTTGATTTAATTGCACCTGCTCTAAATTATAAGCATTTGAAGAACTATAAGAGTTATAACTTTGGTTAGTATTAGATGGATAATTTATACTATTAGGATTATTATCGAAATTATTTGATAAGTTATTAGGGAAATTATTAGGAGAATTGTTTATTGGTCTAACACCATATATACTAGCAGTAATAACCTCAAATGCTTTGTCAATAACCTGCTTTGGCCACCCATGGTTAAGTAAAGTATCTGAAACTTGTTTTGCGCTATATCCTGACTGCAACTCTTTCCTGATGTAAATTAAAAGTTGTTCAGAGACTTGTATTATTGCTTTTGAATCCTGCTGCTTTTTTTCAATTTGTTTATAAATTTCAAGCATTATTTCTCTATCTCCATCAAGAATTGTTATTTCTTCTGCCATTTGCTCAATTTCTTTTTTACTAAGAGTGCTAGTATTAATTGGAACTATGAATATTCCTCGTCTAGTAGAAACTTTATCTTTGACATATTGTAATAATAACATTATTTGATTAAAACCACAATTTAATGACAGGAAAGATAAACCATCTAAAAGTATAGCCGATTTTTCATGCTCCAGTGTAAATTTATCAATTGTATTAAATATTCCTTCAATATCTGTTGGGCCTAAATTATCAGATCCTTCTTGAGTAGTTAACCAAAATATTTTTGCATCCTTAAATTCTGGTACTTCTTCAACTAATAATTTAGGATTTAATCTAGTTATACAAAGTGTGCTATAACCTTCATGATGCAACATTCTTAAAGTTTCATAGCTTGCCCTTGTTCCTTTTTCATTTATTAAATAACAAAATCTTTCTTTGATAAAATGTTTTTCTTCTTCACCAACTTTTGATTTTTTGCCAAATATTTTTATTATTTTTGGAAGTTCAATTATTTCTTGCTGTAAAAGCACTTGACCAGTTAATATTAAAACAGCAAAGATTATTGATGCAATTATCCACCATGCAAAATTATTTGTTGCTTGACTTGGCATTTCGGGAATTATCGGCAATTCAATATCAACTGGAGTATTTTTTTCAAGTATTGCGTACTGTTTTCCCATTTTAACAGTAGCCTTCAAGTTAAAATTGTATTGACCATTCTGAGCATCAGTTGGTATTTTTACAGTGTAAGATTTAACATTTTGAGTAGTTACTTCAAGTACATCACTTGTTTTAAATATATCTTTACTATCTTTTGATAATTTTAAATCAAGCTGCAAATCTGCTTTTTCATTGCCTGTATTTTTGATAGTTAATTGCACAGGTATTTCTTCACCTGGAATATAAATTGATTTTTGAAGTTGTAAATTCAAATCAATTGCATCTTGAATTCGTTTCTTTACTAGAATTTGCATAGAAACAACTTTACTTTTTCCTTCGGTAGATACAACTAAATCTCCAAAATATAGTTGAGGTATTGCCTCAAGAGCTGAACTTAATTTTATTTCTATTGGAACACTCTCTTTTGGTTGCAATGTATATTTTTTCTGTTCAATGTTAACAAAATTAGTTGCTTTGCCAGCTACACCCACTTCCACTTCGATTTGTTTATCCAAATTATTTTTTGCATAAAACACTGCTTTTTTTGTTTCACCAGTAATTAGTTCGTATTTCATTTCAGAAACATCTAGTGAAATAACACTATCGAATCCTTGTGATTCAACTATTGCGTATCCTGTAATTGGATTTTTATTAAAATAAAGACTTATACTTAAAACTATGAAGATGAATGCCATAAATTTCTTGAGCTGACTGCTATTTGTGATTATTTTGCCATTCATTTTAATTTTGCCCCATCTGTAATCTCATTTTTTTCTTCGCTCTATGATAAACTGTCCAAATTGTGCGATTGTCTTTTTTTGTAAAATTTGAAATCTCTTTGAAAGTGTAACCTTTTATATCATGAAGATAAACTGCTAAGTTTTCAAGAACGCTAAACTCCCTATTAGAAAAAATTTCAATTGGTAAAAAATTATCTTTTCCAATGCTTATTGTAATATTTTTCTTTCGTGCATTACTATATGTTAACCATATTGTTCTTGAATCTCTTTTTAGTTCTTTAGCAATCTGTGAAAAAGTCATTTTGAGATTCTCTTTCATAAAAACAACTAAAGCTTCAAGTGGTGCTAACCAATTTGAAAAAACTGAAACTGGAACTGATTTTAAATTATCTTTTTTATTAAGAATTTCAAGAATAATATCTTCTTCAATTCCCTCAAGTTTTTTTAAATGATTAAAAACTTCCTCAATTTTATCAAAATGATCTTTATGTTTGTGATAAATATCATGATGGGACCTATGACTATCTTTACTTATATTGTAGGATAATTTATCATTTTTATTGATAATTTTACTCATTTTGTAAGATAATACTTGTTACTATTCCCTATTTTTTATTATATTGTAAGAGTTATTATATAAAAATATCGATTTTATACTTATATTGTATTAATGATAACTGTAT
>CAZSAD010000053.1:0-8240 GCA_964604995.1 uncultured Methanosarcinales archaeon | reverse complement strand
ATTTTTTCAATAAAAGGAAGATAATTTAATTTGTGTCTATCAATTCTGATATAATCTTCTCTTTTTACATAAGGAATACCATAACAAAAAAAACATATTCTATGGTATATTTCTAAAAAAAAATCTAGTAAAATCATTGGGAAGATCATCATATAGATAAAAGGAAGAGCTAATACATGTTTAAATCTTCTTTCAGGATGTTTTTTGTGTTCCATTCAATATCATCTATGGTTATTCTCTTTGCGAGTGCAGATTATATGTTATTAATAAAGTCTCTTATTTGTATATGAAACTAAGGCCATTTCGATGGCAGATACCATATAATCCTCTCTTTTTATTTTACCTCTACTTAGCCAACCTATTACACCCTCTTTTCTTCCAACACTCTTTCTTTTCAGATGTTGGTTAATTGAATCTCCTACACTCATATCTTTTTTTATTACATCATCTACAATGAATTTAGGATATTCAAATAATGAGGATCCACCATAATAATATTCTTTTCCATCAAATAGAACAGCAACACAAATATCCATATAACCCGTACGACACGGGAATTTAATAATTCCCGCTTCAAGTCCAACTGAAAAATCACATTTTTTTCTTACAAATGCGTTCTTTGCCCTATTCTTGGCACCTTTTACAGTTTCAGCTAGAGATTTTGGTTGCTCAGAAACATATGATTTTGTAACAATGCCTTTAATTTTACAATGTTTATAAAACAAAGAGAATCCTTTTTTTACAGCACTTATTTTAGTTGGATTGTTAGAACCAACAATTATCATAAGTCCATTTTTTGATTTTTTGGATTGTTTACTAATCATACTTAAGCCTTTGTTGGAATTTGCACTTGAATTTTTCCTGCTAACAATTCTTGAAATATTTTAACATCTTTTTCTGTGCCAATTATATTTCCATAGTGCATAGGAATTGCAAGTTTAGGATTTATTATTTGGGCAGCTTTTGCAGCTTCAGTAGCTGTCATTACATATGTACCTGAAATTGGCAAAAGTGCAATATCAATATTCTTTGATTTCAAATTTTCCATTTCTGGAATAATATCAGTATCACCAGCATGGTATATTTTCTTTCCTTCACTTTCTATTATATATCCAACCCATTCGTTTTGTTTTGGGTGAAAATGTTTATTTATATTATACATAGGAACAGTTTGGATTTTTATTCCATCAATTACATATTCCTTATTTGGCTCAACAAGAATCACTTTTCCTGGAAAATTTCTAAGCGAGCTTTGTCCATCAGGAGTTATTGCAATTGTTGTAGAAGGCAATGCAATTTTTTTTATGTCTTCTTGTGATAAATGATCATAATGACCATGGGTAATTAAAATTATGTCTGCTTTATCTTGTATGCCTTGAATTTGAAATGGGTCAATAAATATCTTTTTTTCACCAATAATTTCAAATCCTGAATGACCTAACCATTTAATTTGACCCATTTTATATTTTACCTCTCACT
The DNA here is from genome assembly GCA_964604995.1 of uncultured Methanosarcinales archaeon. Lineage (GTDB taxonomy): Archaea > Nanobdellota > Nanobdellia > Woesearchaeales > JABMPP01 > JAGVYD01. The sequence continues at coordinate 6,761 of CAZSAD010000053.1, read as the reverse complement.
AAAACTTTTTCCCCTAAAATTTTCTTGTTGATATTTATTAATATTACTTTAAATTTCTTATGCTAATATCATAATACACATCTTCAATTTTTTTCAGGTTCCATTTTACAGAATCATATTTTTTTCTAAGTTCACCATTTCTAAAATTGAATTGAAGCATTTGTCCATTTATTTCATCAACAACATCTTTTATTTTTTCAATTTCATTATACTCCTTTTTTGTTGCAAGTAAAACTACTCTTCTTGCAAGCTCTCCAGTGAAATCACAAATTCCCATTAAATAATCTTCAGTGTTTGCACCTGTAACTTTTTTTGTAACTAATTTATGGTCTTTGACAAAATTGTAAAATGATAATGCTTCAACATATTCTTGAATAGCTGAACTAAATGCTCCAATACTTTCCATTTCTGAAAATTTAGAAATTATTTTTCGAAGTGAATCAATATCTTTTCTTGCTTTCAAAAGTAGTTCATAAGCTTCAGACATATCTCCCCTATGTATGGAATATATCGAGTGCTTTGAATCTGCAAGTATATCTCTACTTTTTTTTATTATAGCTTCTCTTTTAGTGTCAAAACCAACAAGTTCTTTTCTCATCCCAAGGAAATCATTTTTGTTTATCATATCATCAATTATTAGTTCATTTATTATAAATCTTATCAAACTTGTTATTGTTTTAGTTTGTTTTAGTGTTTGTTCTAGTCATCATTATTTTATTAATTATTTTCTTTAGTTTTTCACTTTCTAATGGGGTAATTTCTAATAGAAATCTATTAAGAATCTATATTACCCAAAGGTTATAGACGAAGATATCTTTTTCTTCATATATAATATAATAGAAAAGTTTATATACTGATTGAGAGTAAAGTTATTCGCATGGCAGACCAATCATTATTTAGGGGAGTTTTAGAGTTTTTTAAAGACATTGGTGTTTACGATGTTATTTTACCATTTCTTCTTATATTTACAATAGTTTTTGCTATTTTTGAAAAAACAAAAGTACTTGGTACAGAAGAAATTGAAGGTCACAAATACACCAAGAAAAACTTAAATGCAATGGTGGCTTTTGTTGTCGCGTTTTTGGTTGTGGCGTCAACACAACTTGTTAGAATAATTAATGAGACAATGGCTAATGTAACTTTACTATTACTAATATCAGTTTCATTTCTTTTGTTAATTGGTTCATTTTATAGAGAAGATGAACATGTCGCACTTTTTGGTGGTTGGAGATCAGCTTTTACTTGGATAATGTTAATTGGTTTAATTTTAATTTTTGGTGCAGCAATACCAATAAGTACCGATGATGGAGATAAAAGATTTCTTGTCTGGCTTTGGGAAAAATTAAGTACTAACTGGGATTCAAGATGGTTAGCATCTATAATTCTTGTAATAATCGTTATATCTTTCATGTATTTTATAGTTAGCGATAAAGATAAAAAAACCGGTACAAGCGGTGGGCACGGAGGAGATTCTGGCCACCATTAGGAAGAGGAGTTGAGGACAAATGGCAACAAGCGGAGTTTTTCAGGATTTCATATTAAGATTGGATGAATTAGGTATTACGGATGTTTTGCTTCCGTTTTTGCTAATATTTACAATATTCTTTGCTATTTTGCAAAAGACAAGAATTCTTGGCGAAGGCAAAAAGAATATGAATATGATTCTTGCATTAGTAATTGCTTTAACAGTAATTATTCCTCACGTAACTGGTGGATACCCATCTGATAATTGGGATCCAGTTGTAATTATGCAAAAAGCTTTGCCAACAGTTTCAGTAGTTGTTGTTGCTATTATAATGTTAATGATATTAATTGGTCTATTTGGCGGAGAGTATAAAATGTTTGGAGTTGCTCTTTCTGGATGGATAGCTTTCATATCAATTGGTATAATAATCTTGATTTTCGGAGCATCTGCTGGCTGGTGGGAAGGATGGGACTGGTTTGTAAATATTTTTGGAGCAGACTCAGCTACTATTTTGATTATACTTGTTGTGTTTGGTTTAGTTGTAGCATTCATAACAAGTGAGCCTGGTCATGAAAAAGAAGCAGGTCATCTTGGCAGATTCAAAGAAGATATGAGAAATATCTTTGGTGGCGGCGGTGGCGGTCACTAAATCTTAATTTATTTTTAATTTTATTTTTTAGACTATTTAAATTATTTAATACATATTAAAAAACGTATATTAAAACTATTTAACATATTGCAAAAGGGGTCTTTAAGAAAAAATGGCATCAGTTCTCGATGTTGGACTTTTGGGTAAATTCTCTTTTATATTTACAATGCTTTTTATTATTGTAATTGTTTATGGAATATTAGAATACACTAAAATTTTTGGAGATAGACAAGGATTGCACATACTTGTTGCATTTTTAGTTGGTATTATGCTTCTTTTAGTTCCTTCAGTAAGCGATGTAATTTCAACAATTACTCCTTGGTTTATTCTATTGTTTATTTTTATTCTTTTAATGGTAATTGCATATAAAATGCTTGGTGCTACTGATAGTGATATCAAAAATGCAATGACAACCAATAAATCTATTATTTATTGGATAATGATTTTTAGTGTAATAATATTACTTGGTGGGCTTGGAAAAGTATTTTTTACAGGAGGAGATAGTTCAGTTGGTATTAATGTTAATGAAACAGGCACAACAACAAGTAGTGATGTTGGACAAACAGGAACAAACGCTCTTTGGGCAACAATATTTCATCCTAAAGTTTTAGGTTTGATATTCTTACTTTTAATTGGAGTATTTACTATAACTTCATTAACTTCAAAGATGACTTTGGATTAATTTTTTTTAAGAACTGATTAATTTTTTTATTAAATTCTATCTTCTTTTATTTTCCTAATTTTACTTACTGTTTGTTTTAATTTTTAAGTCCTTTGTAACTCTGGAAAGTTCATTTACATTTTCAGTAAATGTTGGCAAAATCTTCGAGAAAACTTTTTCCATTGCTTTTATTTCTGCACCTAAATTAGTTAAATTTTGATCATATTCACCAACCTTTCCAAGTATACCTGTATGTAATGTTTCAAAATCGTGCCTTATATCATTCATTCTTTGTTCAAGTTGTGCTATTCTTGTTTCTGTTTTTTCTTTCCATTCAATTATTTTATTGACATTTTTTATTAGTTCATTCCATTTTTCTTCAATTATAGCTTCAGCAATTTCTTCTATTTTTTCTTCCATGCTGCCAGCTTCATATTGTTGATTGTTAAAAGTGGGATTGTAATATGTTTGGTCTGATTGTGGAACACTTTCTGTGGTTGAGAATTGATCAAATCCAGCAGGTTCAATTGTTCCTTTGACATCTGCTTGACTTAGAGCATCATATATTGATGTTGTAGTATAACCTTGTTGTTGCAATGATTGTATTATTTGGGTATTTGATAATCCTTGTTGTCTTAAAGATACAACCTGATCAAGTGGAACACTGCTCGGAGATTCTGAAAATGAAGCTGGTGAAGGCATACTTGAACCATCATTTTTTTTAGCTAGACCAAATAAAGGCATTATATCACCACTTTAATAAAATATTAATTTATTATATTTTAATACATTGCATCTTAATATATTATCTCTTTTAATCTATATAACTAATATCCTATTAACTAAAATGTATTTAAATGTTACTATGAAAAAGCTAGATATAAATAAAATTAGGGTAAATCTGGTAAAATTAAATAATTTCTCAAATATTGTTTGGAACTGTCTAAAATTATTACTTAGATATCAAATCATATAATTTTGTCTTTAATTCATCAATTTTTACTCTTTCTTGTGTTGTATCATCTCTATTTCTAATTGTTACACTATTATCATTTAATGAATCAAAATCAATTGTTATGCAAAATGGGATTCCTTGTTCATCGGCTCTAGCGTATCTTCTTCCAACTGAACCTGATTGGTCATATTGGCATACAAAATCTTTTTTCAACATGAAGTGTACTTTTTTTGCAAGCGATGTTATTTCTTCTTTATTAGACACAAGTGGAAATATCCCTATCTTTATAGGTGATAATTTAGGATGCAGTCTTAAAACAACATTTCCTCTTTCTTTATCATCGTCGTAAGCATCAAATAAAAAAGCTAAAAATGCTCTTTCAATTCCTTGTGATGGTTCAGCTGCAACATAAGGTACAATTTTGGTTTTTGTTTGCTCGTCAAATAATGATAAATCTTTACCAGAAACTTTCATATGCTGTTCAAGATCAAATGTTCCTCTGTCAGCATCACCGTGTATTTCTTTCCAGCCAAACGGAAAATTATATTCAATATCAAAACAAGCTGTTGCATAGTGAGCTAATTCTTCTTTATGATGTTCTCTTAATCTAAGATTTCTTTGTTTTATTCCTAAATTAGTAAAAAATCTATAATATGCTCCAAGCCAGTAAGCATGCCATTCTGTTGTAAAGTTTCCCTCTAAAACAAGTTTTTTGAATGTTGTTTTTCGCATTTCTTTTTCATTTGAAAGCATAACATTTACTTCAAGGTCTTCAACTTCTTTGAAAAATGGGCATATTTTTTTCTTTTCTGGATGGACAAAATATTCAATTTCGAATTGTTCAAATTCTCTGCTTCTAAAAAGAAAATCTCTTGGTGATATTTCATTTCTGAATGCTTTTCCACTTTGAGCTATTCCAAAAGGAAGTTTTAATCTAGCAGTTTCTACAACTGCACGCATATTTGCAAAAATTAATTGGGCTGTTTCTGGTCTTAAATATGAAACTGATGCATCATCTTCTATTGGACCAACATGTGTTTTTAGCATCAAATTGAATCTTTTCGGAGAGGCAAATTCACCTTTGCATTGCGGGCATTTGATTTGATGTTTTTCTAATAATCCTTCAATTTCTTCAAGCTTTATTCCTTCTATTGAAATTCCTGTAATATCTTCTATTAAAAGATCAGCTCTAAATCTTGATTTACATTTTTTACAATCGAGCAAAAAATCAGTAAATGAACCTACATGACCTGATGCTACCCATACTTTTGGATGAGTTATTATTGCACCATCAATTCCAACTACATCATCTCTTGATTGTACAAAAGTTTTCCATAATTCTTGTTTGATATTATTTTTAAGTTCAACACCAACTGGTCCAAAATCCCAAAATCCAGATTGTCCACCATAAATTTCACTATTAAGAAAAACGAATCCTTTCTTTTTACAATAAACTGACATCTCTTCTATGTTTACCATTTTTTATTAGTTTTATTAGTGTTGTTTCTTAAGTAGAAAGCAATCATGATTATATATTAAGGTTTGTGTTTTTTTATTATTTCTAAATCTAGTTATTCTTAATTAAGACAATATCCATAACTTAAAGTAACGAGAAGATATTTATAAAGACTTTTGAAAATAAAAGATATATTAAAATATATTAAATTCGCTTTTCTAAAGGTACATTATTGGAACTTTGAAATAAAAATGATTTATTAATATTATTGTTGATGTTCTCAAATTGCTCTTCTTCATTTGTATACCCGTAATTCACATCCCTATAATTTTCACTAAAAGTTTTTAGTGAATTTATGACTTTAGCAATATTGTTTCTGGTTTCATTTAAAGAGGAATTTTTTAAGTAAGTTGGATTTTTTAATAGTTGTCCTAACATTTGAAAAGAGAAATATACTGTTTCTAACCCAACTAATTTTCCATTACTACTTTTAGCCATGTTGGCAAGAGACTTTATAGCATTGACTGATTCAGTTTTTATCTCTTCTGTACCCATGATGCTATCTAAATTAGAGTAACTTTTTGCAAAATTCTTTATTGCAGTAGTAAAATATTCATCTCCTTTCTCAGTTTTTACATATGCTATTATTTTTTTTATGTAACCTCCAAATTCTTGATCCCTTTTATTATGTTCTTTTTCCATTTTTCCTCCCTATTTTAGGTTGTATTTTATAGTCATATCTCAAGTTTTTTAGATAGCAGCTTTAAGAAAATTTGAAGCTGCTTTATTATAAAATAATCAAAATTACACTAATCAAAACCAAAACTACGCTTTTATTATTTTTATTGATTGTTTTCATTTTAACTAACAAGGTATTTATCTTAACTAACTAATCATATTACCTTGGTTAATTAATAAAAATACGTGGGGAATATATAAAGATTGTCTTAATAAACTAAATTTTCAGTTATCTTTTTAAACCCCTTAAAGTTCTTTTTATCTATAGCCCAGTTATGGGGTAAGCTTACCATAAATTAAATGGTAAGGACCTATGATACAACTGCAGGGCGATAAAGTGCAGTAACGATAATTCTTAATCGTTACTCTTAAAATTGATATTGGTAATTTTATTAATAATCTACCAATATTGGCAGTTTATAGGAGGAGAAAAAATGACAGAAGAACAATTTTTAGTGCCAACAAAGGTATATCTTAAAAGTGGTATACATATAGGAACAAAATTCCAAACAAAATATATGGAACAGTTTATTTACAAAACAAGATCTGATGGTCTTTGCGTATTAAATTTGCAAAAGATAGATGAAAGAATAAAACTTGCTGCAAATATGCTTGCACAATATGATCCAAAGGATATAATCATTGTTAGTAGAAGAGAAAATGGATGGGATGCTCTAAGATTATTTAACAAATTTACAGGCATTAGAGTATTTGCGGGAAGATATCCACCAGGAATACTTACTAATCCACAGTTAGAGATTTTTACCGAAGCAAAAATTATTGTTGTTACAGATGCTTGGCCAGACAGGAACGCTATCAATGACGCATTGAAAGTTG
>CAZSAD010000052.1:0-8262 GCA_964604995.1 uncultured Methanosarcinales archaeon | reverse complement strand
ATCACTCAAACCCAATTTTTGAATTATTTCATTATTTACATTTTTATGATTTATAGACGAAGAAGATTGCACACCATTTACACTACCTGTAGTTGATGTTTGCGAATTTTGATGCAAAATTGCATTTTTATCAAATTGAATAGAATTTTTGTTTCCCATAAGGTGTTTATCGAAGAAGAAAGTATTTATTTCTTTGCTTTTTTTGTTTTTTTTATTGCATTTAATAATGCTTATTTGTTACTTTAAAATAGATACACTTTGATTTAATTTCATATTTATTTAGTATAAAAAATTGATAATTTTCCAGTTTAATATACAAAAACCTATATTCTTGAATATATAGATTTTAGTGGAATAATCTTTATATATAATGAAACATAAGAAAAAGTTAAATTATCCAGTTTTTTGGCGAAAACCGGATTGTTTGTTTGTTATTATTAAAATTGTGTATTAAAATATTTGTGTAAGTTTTGTCTGACTTACTTATATTGTTAATTGTCAAAGCAGGAACGACCCTTATTGGCGTAAGAGTGTAGCTTTTTCTAAAAAGGTATAGGTTGATTGGTATATAAAAGCATTTTCATACTGAAAAGTATATTTTTCATAATATATATTTCAGTAGCTGATGTAAAAAACTAAAGGGTAAAAAAGAAAAGACTAGGGCAAGGAGGGGAAACAAATGGATTTTGTGGTGAACGCATTAGGAGCAAAAACTAATGAAAGAAAAGACGACTTGGAAGTGGGCCAAGCAAATATTAAAGTAATAGGTTGTGGCGGTGGTGGCAATAATATGGTCAGCTGGCTTTACACGAAAGGTGTGAAGGGCGCTGAAGTTATCGCAGTTAATACTGATCAACAACATCTTAAGATCACAGAAGCAGATAAGAAATTTCTTATTGGAAGAGACTCAACAAGGGGACTTGGTTGTGGTGGATTTCCAGAGAAAGGAAATGAAGCTGCTAAAGAAAGTTTACAAGAAATAAAAGAAACACTAAAAGGCGCAGATATGGTCTTTGTGTGTGCAGGAATGGGAGGCGGCACAGGAACAGGTTCAGCGCCTGTTGTTGCAGGTGTTGCTAAAGATTCAGGAGCAATAGTTATTGGCACAGTAACAATGCCATTCAAAATAGAAAGAGCTAGAGTCGATAAAGCTGAATTTGGTCTGGCCCAATTAAGAGCAGTTTCAGATACAGTTATTGTTATCGATAATAATAGACTAGTGCAAATTGCAGGAAATTTACCAATTAAACAAGCATTTGCAGTTGCAAACGAACTTGTTTCGACAATGATTAGAGGAATAGTTGAAACAATTGCTATGCCAAGCCTTGTCAATTTGGACTTTGCAGATGTCAAAGCAATTATGACAAATGGCGGCGTTGCTTGCATTGGTGTTGGAGCATCAGATACTGCAAACAAAGTTGAAGAAGCAGTAAAAGGTGCACTTGCAAATCCACTACTTGACATTAATTATGAAGGAGCAACTGGCGCTTTGATTCACATTGAAGGCGGTCCAGATATGACACTTGATGATATTAACCAAATTGGTGAATTGGTAACTGAGAGCTTAGATGAAGATGCGAATGTAATCTGGGGAGCTAGAGTTAGCGACAATATGAAAGGCAAATTGACAGTAATGACAATTGTTACAGGAGTCAAATCACCTTGGATAGTCGGAAAAGCACCAACAAAAGCAAGGCCAGCAGCAAGAGCTGCTATGCCTGTAGCTATGATGGAGGCAGAAGATGAGCTGGGTATTGAAATTATCCAGTAATTATTTTTGTTTTTCGGCAAGAACTAAATTTCATAATCAACCCCTTTAGTCTTAGGAGCGGTTTCTTGCCTTCATTTTTATATCACCCCCCAACGATTAAACAAATGAAGGCGGACTTTGTCCCCGCGAGGGGACTTTTTTTTCTTTTTTTTATTAATGAATAAAAAAGAAAATTCTAAAATTATATAAACAAAAAAATTGGAAAATAGATCACAAAAATATGCAATTATCTTCTTACAATATTTTTGAACCATTCGCCAAATTTTTGCATGTTTTCCATAATTTTTGAAGTGTTCACACTTATTTGGTAACTGCGTTTTGAATTGGCAATTCCACGATCATTTGCCTGCCATGAAAAATAAATGTCATGTGAAGGATATGAATTAGTTGTATTATTGTTTGGAAGTTGGGTATTTGAATAAGAAGGATAAGTACTGTTTTGAGAATAGTTTTTATCATCGACAAATTGATTTAAATATTTATTTGCTTCTTCAGTTGGATTTTGATAGTTATTATAATTTCCCTGCTGATTTTTTGAAGATTGGATTTCCATTACAAGATTATTTAATCTTCCTTCTAAATTTTGCATTTGCATTTCAGTTTTAATTCTATCTGATTGAATTGTATTTTCAATTACTGAAAGTATTTCTTCTTTTTTTGGAGAGTTACAAGAAGAAAGATTATTTGTAATTGTTGGCAATAAAATATATCCTAAAATACCAATTACTGCGCCAGTAATGTATGGCCTTATACTTTTATTGGAATTGTAAAAATCACCCATAAAATATCAAAAGGATTATTTTTAAAATTAGCTTTGTAAATAAAATCGTAAATATTCCAGAAATATTAAAAAAATAGGAAGAATGTGTAAATTTTTTAAGAATAAGGTATGATTGAATCGAAAAATAATTTTTTTATTAAAATATTAAACAGGATATATTAAACATATGTTATATAAATAAATAAAATATCCAAAATTCATGTCTTTGAATTTAGCTTTGCAAAAAAATATTGGAAATATTGAAGATATAATACAAAATAGTTATTCTGCTTTGCATGGCAATAAAATGGCAAATGTGAAAATTGAGATATTGCCCGAAAATAAATTCCAAAGCATTAATGAAAAACGCAGCGGACAAAAATTAGAGAGCGAAGTTGCAGGATTGTATTATCCTTCTGCTAAAAAAAATGGAGGTTTAATTTCAATACCCCAATACAAAAATATATTGCTTCAACTACTTATTATTAGCCATGAAATTGGCCATAATGAAACATTAAAAAATGATTACATGAGACAAACTGGAAATTTTACATTGGATGTTTTAAATGAAGCTGCAGCATATAGTTATCAAAATGTAGTTGCGCAATATTTAGCAAATGTTGTTATGCCAGAATATAAAAATGAAATTTTATGGTGGAATGAACTTATTAATAATTCTGTTGCTGACAAAACCAAGCCGCATTATCATGCTTTACAGATGGTTAAAGAATTTGATAAAAATAAACCAGGATATGTGTTTGAAACTTTATCCAACTCTAAATTAAATAAATTCTAGTTAAGTTAATATTGTTAGTTGTAAATGATGTAAATTATAATTTTAGCCATAATGCTAATGCATCAAAAAATATTACTGCAATGAATGCAAAAAGAAAGCTTGGAACAAAAGGTATTCCTTCTTTTATGAGAATTTTTTTTATCTTGCCTTGCTTTTTTAATTTGATTAGTTTAGTGATTTGTTTTTGTTCTATTCCCAAATCTTTTGGTCCGCAAATGTATTTACCATTTATTTTGATATCTTTAACTATCCAATCACCCTCAGTTAGTTTTTCTGGTGAAACTAATTTTTGCATACAAGATAGTTCAACTGCTTTAGCACCAACCCAAACATAAAAACCAAAAAATAGCAGTGCTACTCCTGATAAAATCATTAATTTGATAACTGGATCAGAAAACAAAAAAACTGTAGCTACAAGAAGTATTGCGAGCAAAAGATTTATTTTCCTAGCAATAGAATATGATTTTTTTGACATTAAATCCAAAAAAGTTTTCTTGAATGTGTCCCATTTTATAATTGCTAAAGATAAACTCCAAATAAAACCATAAATTGCACCTAAAATTACTAGCAAAATAAGAAATATTAAAATGGTTGGTGGCCAAGAAAATTCAATACCCATTGCTGCGCCAACACCCATAAGTAATTTTGCATCTCCTCCTCCCCATTGACCAGTTTGAAACAAAAGAAGTGCAAGCAAAAACATTGCAGCTAGACCAATTAATCCATAAGTTATTGGATGATAATCAAGATATACCAAAGAAATTACCCCTCTTATCCCAAGAGCACTTGCAATTAAAGAATAATTTAACCAATCAGGCACTTCTCTAGTTTTGATGTCAGTATAGGATGCAATTAGAATCACAACAAGTGTTATAGTTAAGAGCAATTCGTACATAAGAAGTTTTGTTATGACAAAGATATTTAAATGTTTTCAACAATATTATTAATTCTATGGTTAATTCTATGATTACAGAGAAGAAAAAATCAATCGTAATGGTTTTTGGTACATTTGATATTTTGCACCCTGGCCATACTTATTTTTTTAATGAAGCTAAAAAATTAGGGGATTATTTAATAGCAGTTGTGAGTAGAGACGATACTGTTTTAAAGATTAAAAAAAGAACAACTTTAAATTCTGAAAATTTGAGACTTGAAAATTTGCAAAATAGTAAACTTGTCGATAAAGCAGTTTTAGGAAATTCGATTGATTATTACAAAGTTATAGAAGATTATAAACCAGATATTATTTGTTTAGGATACGACCAAAAATCATTTATTTCAATTGGATTGCAAGATGAACTTATAAAAAGAGGAATTGGTATCAAAATTTTTCACATTGAGGCATATTTACCACAAGTTTACAAAAGTTCTAAAATTAGAGAAGAATTAGAACAAAATTCAAAAGTGGGCAATGTTAGAAGTTAATTTATTGTCAGAAGTCAATTTACTGCTAGAAATTAAGTTGTTACTAAGCTTTGAATAAACTTTATTTGCTATGCTTTTTAGATTAATACAATCTTCTTCATTGTATTCTATTAATAGATTTAAGTAATAATCATTTCCCGAACCATGGTACATTCGCCATAAAGTAACTGCATCTCCGCCATACATCCCTTCAACAATAGGGTTTGATCTTTTTATTCCTAAATCTTTTTCTATTTTTTTAAGACCACCCGTTAGACCAACTTTTGCGCAACCGTGTCTTAAATCCCAATGCGGTAAATCTTTAGGTATTACACCTGGAAATTTTTTATTAATCATTGGTAAATCAAAAGTTGAACCGTTGAATGTAACTATTAATTTGTATTTGGAAAGTTCTTTTTTTAGTAAATCAGATGTTAAATTTATGCCCTTGACAAATGGTTTGGTTTCAAAGCCATCAAAAATTCCAACCATTGTAATATAAGAACTACTATCTAATCCAGTTGTTTCTATATCTAAAAATGCAATATCCTCTTTGAAAAAATTATATAAACGCCAACTTTCAGTAGATGGCAAATTGGATTTAAAATAACTTGAATTTAAAGAGTAAAGATTATGCTTGGCTTCAAGTATTCTTCTATCATAATATTTTTTTCTCTCGTCTGATATTCCCTCTATTTTTTTGCTATTTAGAAAATCATCCCAAGATTTAATCCCACAACTATGAAAATAAGCTTCAGTTTTTGGAGTTATTTTTTCAAGAAATACAAAACTATTGCGAATCATAAGTATTTGTGCAATGAACTCACTTATAAATGCAACGATTAAATGTCTAGTGGGGAGTGAAAGAAATTAAATTACAGGATTAAAGGAAAATACTTCATTATAAATTCTTGCACTATGTTTGTTAGGATCTTTATATAATTGTATCAATGCATAAAGTGATTCCCTTACAATTTCATTTGGATTACTTTTATTATCTGTATTAATTGTTTGTGCTGTATGTTTATTTATTTTATATTTTTCATCTGGCTCATCTTTATTATAATTTTCATTGGACATGTTGAGATGAAAAGTTGTATCATAATGTATAGGACCATTAATGCCAGAATAACCTGATAATTTAGAGTTTATTATTGTAGGATTATCAGGAGTCCCCAATGGCCTGCCGAATTGTTTTAATTGTTCTGGTGAAATAGGTTCTCCTGTAATTTCTGATAGCTCTTTTGCCAATTGCTGAAAAGTTGGAAGGTCCATTTTTAATTCTCCAAATAATATACTACTTAAAAGGAATTATTTGTTTTTAAAGCTTTGGATATATAATCCGAAATATTTAAATAGTAAAGCATACTTTACGTATAGTATACTATACATTTAACAATTTTAGGACATAAAAAAATGACACTACAAAAAAATAAGCTTAAGGAATATAGAGAAAAGGCAAAATTAACACAGGATAAATTAGCTGAAAAAACTGGAGTTACAAGGCAAACTATAATTTCAATTGAATCTGGTAAATATGTACCGAGTCTTGAACTTGCTTTGAAATTTGCAAAGATGTTCAAATGCAAAATTGAAGACTTGTTTGGAATATAATTAATATAAAATAAATAAGGTGAAAAGCATGGAAAAAAATGCAAACAAAAAAGTATTGAGCTGGAAATTTGGATTTAGTGCACTACTTTTAATTATAGGAATTGTATTTAATCTAATAGGAATTGGTAAAAATTACTTTATGGGATATGGGTCAGTTGGAAATTATCTTATTTTTTGCGGAGCATTAATTGCATTTATTGCAGTAATTAAATCATTTGCAAAACCAAAGATAATTGATGAAAGAGAGGTAAACTTATCTTACAAAGCAACGAGAATAACTTTTGTTGCTATGATGATTTTGGCATTTGTTATTATTATTGCCGACGGAATAAAAACTATAAATTATCCATTTGGATTATTCATGAGTTATTTTGTTTGCACATTGCTACTTATTTATGTTGCAAGCTATTATATAATGCTAAAATACAGGTGAGAATATGATAGGAAAAACAGAATGGTTTACATATAGAAAATTTGGATGGGGTATATCTCCAAAGACATGGCAGGGCTGGGTTTATGTTGCGATTGTTGCTTTGATATTTGGAGGCACAGTTTCTGCAGGAATAAATAAAGGAATTTCAGTTTGGATATTTGGAATTGTAACTGGAATAGTATTATTAGACATATTACATATAATGACTAATTTGCCAAAAGTCCACGATGAAAGAGAAAATTATCATCAGCTTGTAATAGAGAGAAACTGCTCTTTTGCTGCAATTGGTGCACTTATTGCTATTGCATTTTGGCAAACATATCAAAGAGGATTATTAATGAATAGTGTAATAAATACAATTCCATTTGATTATACTTTGTTAATAGTGCTTGGTGCAATGTTTGTAACAAAAGTTTTATCAGTTGTGTATGTAAAATGGAAAATGTGATTATGATATGGTAAAAAAGAAAAATAAGATTAAAATAAAAAATAATTTAGCAAAGCATAAAAATAAAATGAAAGGAAAAGATAAAGCAACTGCTCTTTTTTTGGGTAGGTCCCCCCCTATCCTTTTAAAAAAGGATAGAACCCAAAAACGTCTTCGCTTTGCTCAGACAGCTTCGCTTTTAGCGAAGCATAAAAATAAAGTAAAAGGAAAAAGTAAAGCAACTGCTCTTTTTTTGGGTAGGTTCCAACCTATCCATTTAGGGCATTTGCATATAATTAAAGGGCTTAGTTTGAAACATGAACAACTGATTATAATAATCGGGACAAGACAAAAACATGGAGAAAAAAATCCATTTAATTATTCAGATAGAAAAAAAATGCTTAATATTGTTGTTCAAAAAATGGGTATAAAAAATTGTAAAATAATTGGACTGCCAGATAATAAAAGTAATGATATTTGGTTTTCTAATCTTAAAAGAAATGTGCCTAAAAATTCAATTATGTATTCAGGGAACAAAGAGATGTTAACATTATTTCCAAAATACAATGTCCCAATAAGAAAAATTGGTTTGTATAAAAAAATATCAGCAACAAAAATTAGAGCAATGATATTAAAAAATGATGCAAATTGGAAATTAATGGTAGATTCGAATGTTACTAAATATATTGAAAATAATGAATTGATAAATAAAATCAATAAACATAAGGAATAAATTTGTATTTTACTTTTTTACAATATTTTTGATATTCTTCGTCTTGTCCAAGGTGTTTTTCTTCAGTTATTGCTCTCATAAAATAAATTACACTCCAAACTAACATTCCTAAAGCAAATGGGATATTAATTACAGGCAATAAAGTTACCCACCAAAGCATTACTTTACTAATGTATGCTGGATGTCTAACTATTGAATATGGAAATCTTGAAACAATGCCCCTATTTGTTAAATTTGATGCTTTAGTAAAAAGTGCAACACTTGCCATTACATAAATAATCAATAGAAAAACAAGAAATATCCTCATTATTGTAGTTGGAGTTG
>CAZSAD010000051.1:3374-8850 GCA_964604995.1 uncultured Methanosarcinales archaeon | reverse complement strand
GGTTAGATTGGTTAGATTCAGGCTGGCCAAAAGCGCCAGTTATGAAATCTAATAAGATAAATAAAGAAGTATTGCTCAAAATAAAATGGGATATTCAAAAGTCATTATTGCATTAATTAAAGATAATATAAATTAATTCACTTTCATTATTAAGAAAATTCAACTTTAATATTTAGTCTAAATGCTTTTTACAATTAAATAAATTTACTTTGTGATTCTTATTTTCGTCTATTTCAATAACTGTTATACTAGCATTGCTTGTATTTTTAATTGACTCAATATCTTTGGAGGTTTTATTCATAATCACAGCAATCAATGCTTTATTAATTGCAGTATGTCCTGCAATTAAAATAGTATCATTTGGATGTTTTGTTAAAATTTTATATAAAAATCTTTTAGCGCGATTAAATATTTTTTCAGATGTTTCTCCATCTTCTGGGCTAAATCCTGAAAAATCTGTTGTTTTTGAAAAACCCAAATCAGTTTTTTTCTTTCCTTGCCACTGCCCAAAATACTTTTCTCTTAAATCTTTAACCAATTCAATTGGGACTTTTTTGTGAAATTTTGCAATTTCTTTTGCAGTATCTAAAGTTCTTGCTAAATCGCTTGAATAAATATAATCTATTTTTTCATCCTTTAATCTTAGTGCAACTTTTTTTGCCTGAGCAATTCCTAAAGCTGAGAGTTTTCCAGGAAGTTGTCCTTGAATAATCCCCAATATATTCTCTTCTGTTTCGCCATGTCTTGTAATAATTAATTTCATAAAAATAAATGGAAGAATCAATCTTTATAAATAATTCGAAAAAAATAAAATTACAAAGTCAGTTTCGGATTTCTGTTAAATAAATCAGTAAGAGCTCCTTCTTTATTATCTATTTTCTTTAATTCATTGAAGTTAACCCATTTATGCTTTTCTGCTTCTTTAGGGTCAGGCTTTGGTTCTTGATTTGTTTTTACATGAAAGAACATTATTAATCTGGAAGTTTTTGCATTGAGTTTAAAATGAAATTGTTGGTCTTGTCCAAACCCAATAAATTTTGGATTTTGAAAAACTATTCCTGTTTCTTCTTGCATTTCTCTAATTAAAGTTTCTTCTAATTTTTCACCATGTTCTGCTCTTCCACCAGGAACTCTCCACACTTTGAATTTTGGACACATTATAATTAGAAATTTTTTATTTTTTTCAATAAATGCTGAACAAATTACTTGGTGTCCACGAATCGGTACTCTTTTCATAATAAAATAAAAAGAACATTGTGTTTTTAAATTTATTGGCTATCTATCTCTTCCTAGATATAATTAATTGCATCTAGGTGGATTTTGTGTTATAATTGAAGTGTCAACTGCTCCTAGAATAAGCTGGCTAATTTCACCATATTTAGTTGAATCATAAGGCACTTTAACATTAATATTTTCTGTTTCGCTTTTTGGAAAATCAATTTTATCTCCTACAACATAATCAGAGCTTCCTTTGCTTGCAACAAATACTCCTCCTATTTTTATTTTTGGACTACCTTTTAATGTGAAACTTATCCCATCATCTGTATAACATATATTTTCAATATTGCTTCCCATATACCATGCTAAATCTGGTTCTATTTCTGTTGGGGTTGGTGTTTCAACTTTTTGAAGTGCTGTTTTTCCCCAACTCATAATAACTGCGCCAATTGCAACAGCAAAACCAATTAGAACTATTGTTGCAAGAAGTGGAGATACTGCTCTTTTATTATTCTTCAATTTATTTAGCATACAAATCCTTATTTGAAAAGAGATTATAAACTTTTCGCTCTGGACAATTACTTTTTCATAAATTTGCCAAGAGCTGACCTCAGCTCGCACGGAAGCGAAAGAGACTTTGCTTCGCAAGTCTCTTGCACTGCTAATAAAATAAAGTTCGGGAGATCGAGTAAAACGAGTATCTCCCTTGAGTGCCGTATCAAACGAGGCTCCATTTGCTGACCTCAGCTCGCACGGAAGATTAGGTGACATTGCTAGCGCAAGTCACCCGAGCTAAAAATAATTAAAATAACAATTAAGAATTCACTTTTTACTTTTTCATGAATTTACCAAGACTGGCATTCTTCATAGTCTCTTTCATCATCGCTTCAACCTTAGTAGAAATCTTCATACCATTTACTGCACAATATTTTCTAAAATCTTCAAATACAATTGTATCTATTGTCATTGACACTTTTTTCTTGACCATATAATAAAACTATTAGTTTGGGTTTATAAAATTTACTTTTTGGAACAAAATATTGTATTATTTTCTCTTAATTATACCCTTATCATCCAAAGAATTCTTTTATCTCTAATCCAACATTTTTAGTTATTTTCATCCCATAATCAGGTGGGAAACATCTTGAATAATTTGATAAGGCGAATCTCTCATCCATAAATACTACAACTCCTCTATCAGTTTCGCTTCTAATACATCTTCCTGCTCCTTGCATGCATTTTGTTATTGCTGGAAATATGTAAGCATAATCCCATCCTTTTGAGTATTTTTTGTTATAATAAGCAATTAAAGCATTTGTTTCAACATCAGGTGGATTTAATGGCAAGCCGACAATAATTACTCCTTTCAAATAATCTCCAGGTAAATCAATCCCTTCACCAAATGAGCCAGTTGCTGCTGCAAGTAAAACTGCTCCTTCTTTGAATTGACTCTCATCTTTAAATTTATCAAGCATTTTTTGTCTTTGTGCTTTATTCATTTTAGAATCTTCAAAATAGCATTTCTTTTTGCAGCTATTCACAAAAAATTTTGATATCTGATCGCGAAGACCATAACTTGGAAAAAATATTGCACAATTGCCAGGAATTGCATCAACTGCTTGAGCGCAAAGTTTTGCCATTTTTTCAAATTCCTTCTCGCTTCTTTTTGTAAATTTAGTTGTGACATCAGGAACAACTAATCTTAAAACATTATTTGTTGGAAATGGGCTTTTGAACTCATATGTATCAGTCCTTGAATCAAATCCGAGTAAATCTGAATACATTAATACGGGTGTTAATGTTCCAGACATGCAAATAATGGAATGTGCAGTTTCAATAACATTTTTTGTAACTAAACTTGGATCCAAGCAATTATACTCTAGTTTCACATAAGGCTCATTATTAAATGTACTAATAGAAATGATTCTTACAAATCCTTCATCTTCTCCTTCGTGCCATGCTTCAAGAAATCTTGCAACACTATTGATAAAACTATATCTTTGTTTGTTTCGAATAGCATCAGAAACAATATCCATCTCTTCAATCATCTTTTCAATTTCGCCTAATTTTTCAAGTGGTTTTAAAAATTCATCTTTTGCAATTGCTCTTTCTTTAGTTTTATCATTTAATTTTTCAGCAAGAGTGTTCAAAATATTTTGCAAGTTAACTAAATATTCCAAAATATCTTGGAAGTGAAATTTTTTTGCTTCTTTAATTGCTCTTTTGACAATAAAACTTGAAATATAAGAACTCATAAGATTTCTCATTCTTTCTGGAAGATTATGTGCTTCATCAACAATTATTATACAATTTTCCATTTCTTTTTCGATGCGCTTAAAAAAACTATCTCTAACTTTGGGACTAAATGCATAGTAATAATCGCCGATAATAACTTTGGCATCTTTACCTAAAATTGTTGCCATCTCATAAGGGCACATTTTATTTTCCTGACAATTTTGAATCACTTCATCAGTATTGTTTATTTTTCTCCTAAGATTTTCAGCAACCATTCTTGCTTTGACAGTTGGTCTATTGCTTCTTTTTGTATTGATATAATAATCACAATTATCTTCTTCTCTAACTTGTCTGCAAAATTCCAAAAAATCAGTTCCTGGTATTTTTTCAATTCCTGGAAATATACACATATGTCTTTTTCCAATAATATCTGTGACAGAAAAATCCAAATCCCATTTTTCTTTAATTGCTTTTAAAGTTTCAATTGCAATGACATGTTGTGTATGTCTTGATGTTAGAAAGAAAACTGTTTTATTATTATCTATTGCATATTTTAAAGCAGGACCCAATGATGCAACAGTTTTTCCAAGTCCAGTTGGAGCATGAACAACTAAATGCCTTTTATTTTTAACAGCTAAACTAACAGCAGAAAAAAGTTTGTCTTGCTCATCCCTAATTTTATCAAATGGAAAAAGATATTCTTGTTCTTTATCGGGAAGATTTGTTTGCTTATCTTTTTTCCCGTCTATATTATCCTGCGCTTTTTTCATAACATTCTTCACAGTATTTTCAAGAATTCATCTGTATTTTTAAGATTGTCGAAAATATAATCTGGTTTTTCTTGTTCAAGGGTTTTCCTATTTGCAAATCCGGTACAAACTCCAACAGAAATACATCCTTGATTTTTTGCTGACCTTACATCAAAAATTGAATCTCCAACAACAATTGTTTCATTCATTTTAATTGGTAAACTATTAGGATTAGTGGATTTGATTTTAGAATTTATTCTTTTTAAAGCTTCAATAATTAATTCATCTCTTGACTTGCAATTAACACTATAAACTTTAACATACATAAATTCTGCAAGTTTAGCACCATTTAATATCAGTTCGCCATGTTTAGGCGGATTTCCAGTAATTAAACCAATAATAACTTCTTTTTTTCGAAGTGATTCTAAAAGTTCAAATACTCCAGGTAATACTGTTATGTATTCTGCAATATTTTTTCCTTCCATAAATTTCGATTTTAACTCATCAAATTGTGAAAAACCCTCTAAAACTTTTTTTCCTGAAATCCCATATACTTCAAGAAGTTTAATTGTAAATTCTGGGTCAGGCAGACCAACCAAACTTATCCAATCTTCTTTTTTAAGGTCAATATCAAAAACTTTGTGTAGAATATGTTTTTCTAATTCAAAATGTAAATCCATCAAATAAACAAGAGTTCCGTCCAAATCAAAAAGAATTGTTTTAATCATATAAAAATGACAACGCATCTCTTTATAAAAGTTTTCTTTCATTAATAATTTGTTAAAAAAATATGTTGTTAAAAAATATTCCAAACCAAAATATTTATAAATTCTAACATATATGCTATAAACTATAATTTGAGGGATATAACACAAAAAATTCAAATATATCTTACAAATTTAGTTATTTGGGGAGATTATTGATGAAAAATAAAAAAATTTTTAACACTTTTTTTAGAGAGAAACCAGCAATGATGCTAGTAAATTTATATAACGCCAAGGGCGAAATGTATGCTTCCTCTCTTGCCAAATCAGTTGATTGCACATATTCTCATGTTGTTAAAATCTTACAAGAAATGCAAAAAGCAGGTTTAGTTAATTTTGAAAAAACAGGTAGACTAAAACTTCTAACTTTAACAAAGCTTGGCGCCGAAGTTGCTGAAAGTATTGAAAAAGTAAGACAAATATTATAAAACAATATTAATTATAATACCTTTTTATAATAGATATTATTTAAATTATTTAGAATTTAATTGTTTTTTAGTTGCTTCTAAC
>CAZSAD010000051.1:0-3364 GCA_964604995.1 uncultured Methanosarcinales archaeon | reverse complement strand
AAAATCAATATGTTCTAAAGTTGGTTTATCATCGCTCTTTAATTTGGCAAAATTAAGTATTTTAACTGCGTGTTCATATTCACCATTATCAATAGCACAAATGCTTTGCATAAGGTAAGTGTAAACTTCCATTGGAAATTTTTCTTTCATAACCTGCCAATTTTTTTCTGCTGATTTAGTATCATTCAAATCAGAATACATTTGTCCAAGATTATAATAATAAAATGGTTCTTCTGAAAAATGTATTGCAGAAAGTATCGCCTTTTTTGCAGATTCTGGTTTATTAATCATCCATAAACTAGTGGCTTTTTCATAAAATATTCTTGAAATTAATTTCGGATAATTATTTGCCATTACACTTTTAAGTGATTTACTAGAAGAAATTAAATGTAAAGCATATTTTATTTGCTCTAATGATTCACTATAATTTTTGTTTTCATACTCTTCTGATGATTTTTCTAATCTAGCTGTAATATTATTTGCTCTTTCTTCTAGAGTCAATCCTTTATTAATATCAAATACTTTCATTGGTGACCTTTGTTTTTAATTTATATTAAGATAATTTATTCACCTTTTTTTACAATGCTACTAAAGAAAAATTAATTACAAAAAATTATTTAAAAAATAAAAATTAATTAGTTTACACATCAACCATTTCAATCTCAATATTAAGACCTTCTGGAATTGGCACTCTCATAACAAGTCTCAATGCTCTTTCATCGATTCCGATGTCAATGAGTCTTTTATGAACTCTCATCTCGAATCGGTCCCAAGTTGCAGTTCCGTTACCGCATGGTCCTTTTCTAGTTGCGAGTTTAAGCCTCTTTGTTGGCAATGGGATAGGGCCCCTCATTTCAACTCCTGTCTTCTCTGCGATGTCTTTAATATATTGACATGTCTGGTTAATCTTGTCTATGTCAATGCTTGCTAGTTTTATTCTTGCTTTTTGCATTTTACATCAGGGTCCTTTTGTTATTTTTTGTGCCACACGGTAAAGTATTAGTTGGCCGTGCTGTCTGAAAAAGACAGATGAAGGCTTTCATTTAAGCCTTCTTGACCAAATCAATACACATTCCTGCAGCAACTGTTGCACCAGAATCTCTTATTGCGAATCTGGCTAGCTGTGGAATATCTGTGTATTTTTCAATTACCAATGGATGTGTTGGTTTGATTTTTACAATTGCTGCATCTCCATTCTTGATAAAGTCAGGCTTTTCTTGCATAACTTCACCAGTTGCTGGATTTAATTTGCTAACTAGTTCAGTGAACTGGCATGCAACTTGTGCTGTGTGGATGTGGAATACTGGTGTGTATCCGACAGTCACGACAGTTGGATGATTGATAACTACTATTCTTGCAGTAAATTCAGTTGCAACTGTTGGTGGATTATCAATTGAACCTAAAACATCTCCTCTTGTAATATCCTTCTTTGCAAGGCCTCTTATGTTAAAGCCGATGTTATCACCAGGTTCTGCTGATTGCATTTGTTCGTGGTGCATCTCAATTGTTTTAACTTCTCCAACAACTCCTTTACCTTCTCTTCCTGGAACAATAATTACTTTATCATTTAATTTCATAATTCCAGATTCAACTCTTCCAACTGGAACTACTCCAATACCTGTGATGTTATAAACATCTTGGATTGGTAATCTTAATGGTAATTGTGTTGGTTTTTCTGGAGCTGAAAGTGTATCTAATGCTTCAAGTAATGTTGGACCAGTATACCATGGCATGTTTTCAGATTTCTTTGCAACGTTATCGCCTTTCAAGCTTGCAAGTGCAAGGAATGTAACAACAGCTGGATTGAATCCAACACTCTTTAACAAAGTTGAAACTTCAGCTTTGACAGCTTCCCATCTTTTTTGGTCGTAATTAACCATATCCATTTTGTTGACTGCAACAATTAATTGTTTTACGCCAAGTGTTTTGGATAAGAAAACGTGCTCTCTTGTTTGTGCTTGAATGCCATCTCCAGTATTTCCTGAGACAACAAGAACTGCTGCATCAGCTTGTGATGCTCCTGTAATCATATTCTTGATAAAATCTCTGTGGCCTGGTGCATCAATAACTGTGAAATAATATTTTGGTGTTTCGAACTTTTTGTGAGAAAGATCAATTGTGACTCCTCTTTCTTGTTCTTCTTTTAAATTGTCCATGACGAATGCAAATTCAAAACCAACTTTTCCAAGTTCTTTTGCTTTGTCTTTGAGTTTTCTCATAGCTTGTTCGTCGATGTTACCAGAATCGTACATTAATCTACCTACTGTCGTTGATTTACCGTGATCAACGTGACCAATAAAAACAATGTTGATATGTTCCTTTGTTTTAGCCATATTAATTACCTCCTCCAATCATACTGCCAAATATTAATGATTATGGGATTAAGTCGCCCTTTATAAATATTTGCTTAAATCCTTTCATCGGATTCGCAGGCTTACTCTCAGTAATTTCCAAATAGTTATCCCTTTATTTAAGTTAAACACCATCATTTAAGAATTTAACTGTTATAATTAATGTTCTTAAAATTAACATAAAACTTATTTTATATTTTAGAAACTATAAAAACTTAGTTTTTCTTATTTTTTTTCTTTAAGCTTTTTTGCTTTGTAAATTTAGTTCTTTTTTCTTCTTGTTTTTCTGACACAGTTTTTGGAATTATGGTGGGGGCATTTGTAACTGGTGCGACCCTGTTTGTATTTAATTTTGTTTTTTGTTCTTGATTATATATTATATAAGAATACAATACAATAAACAATACAGCAAGCATAATTGGTGCTAATATAAACATCAAAGCAGCCTCTGGATAAAATATTCCAAGAAGACATACAATTCCATTTATTTTAAACATTTTCCCGCCAATTTTATGTGTTCTTTCCCAGACATCTTTGCTGCTCATAGTCCAAGGAGTTCTAATTCCAACACTCCAATTCATTTTGGCATTTTGTATTAAAATTCCAGTATAAAACATAAGTGAACCAAAAGCTGGAGCTAAAAATTGCCCCATATTAAATCGAAATCCTAAATTCCAAAAAATTGTTAGTCCGTAAATATACAATAAAAATGTCGTAAATTGCAACATAAATCCGTCAAGATAATGTTGAAACTCGGCAATATTTTCTTTTAAAGGATCTATTTTTGGAATTAATAAAAATAGCACATAAAAAAACAAAGAGATAATGGGTATTAAAAACATACCAACTGCTTTACTTACATATCCATCAACTTTTCCTTGAAAATTCCAATGACCTGCCATATGTGAAGGCATTATTGAATAGAAATAAAATGCAATTACAAAAGATAATATTATAATTATTATACTAAAAATTCTATTTGGTTTCATAATCTAACAAATAATACCTCAAGA
>CAZSAD010000050.1:0-8903 GCA_964604995.1 uncultured Methanosarcinales archaeon | reverse complement strand
ATATTTAATTTTTATTATTCTTTTTTATTTCTTATTTTTTAAGTATTATAAAAACTATCTCCGAAAAATTTTTAATACAATTCTGTTTTAATAAATATATGATTATCGAATTTAAAGAAAAGTTTAAAGATCAAATTTGGTCTTATTTAGATAAAGAAAACAAAGCAATGTTTCAAAATAGTTTTTTCAAAAAATTCTTATTTGTTGAAAAAAATATTGTAAAAGGTTGGATAATACTTCAACCTTCCAAAGATCGCATGCTTCTTGACTGGATATTTGTATTAGATAAATTCAGAAAACAAAAAATTGGAACTGAACTGTTAAATTATGTAAAAGAATTCGCTCGCAAAAAACACTGTCGTGGAATAAGTGTAAATACTGGGAGTAAAACCTTTTGGGCTAGAAAATTTTATGAAAAAAATGGATTTAAACAAGTCGGAACTGTGAAAAAATATTTCAAATTTGATTCTAAACATATCTTTTATTGGTATAAACTATAAAAATTGACAGGGGCTATAAAATAATTTAATTCAAATTCCTATACAATTGCATTTTACCTGGGTCAAGTATTGCTTGAATCTTTAGAACTTCCCATTTTTCAGATGTGTAACCTGCTTTTGGAACAATACCTGTTATTCCTGAAACATCATTTCCTGTTTCATATTTTTCATGAAAAACCCATTTTTTATTATCTTCTTCTGTAAGTTTGCCCGAATCATCATCCTTACTAGACGAAGAACCCTTGCCAAAATTAGTCATTCCTTCATACATTGATTTAGTTTGCATTTGCCCAAGATGACTAAATGTTTCTTCATAATCTAAAACTCTTCCTTGATTATAAATCGGATTTGGATTACTTCCTTGTTTAAATTTGTCATAAACTATTGATTCATCTTCCTCATCAGAAATTATTTCTTCTGTTAAAGATTCTGAATTTATTGCGTCTTGGAATTCTTTAACTAATGCTAAAACACCAATTAATTCCTCATCTTTAATTTTAAAATCTAACTTTGATAAATTTAAATTTACAGGTATACTTTGAACACTCGTGTCAATATTTTTTGTATCTGCCTTTTTTACATCTATATTTTTTTTATCAGAAGTAGATTCATCTTCTTTTGATTTTTTTTGTAATTTTGATTCAAGTGATGCTACCATTGTAAATATTAGAAAGTTAGTTTGTTTAAAAATATTATGAACTGGTTATTAACATACTAAAAGTAAAATTTTAATACTTATTACATAGGTTATATCTATTATTATGGAATTATCAGTTATAATTGGGTCATTTGGTGTCGTTGTGCTTTTAGTTGCATTTTTTTTGAATTTATTTGGGATAATTGCAACAAATAACAAATGGTATCCTTTTCTAAATTTTTTAGGAGCAGGCATTTCAGGAGTTGCATCTTATATGATACATTATACTCCTTTTCTTATATTAGAAATTATTTGGACATTAGTTGCACTTATTGCATTAATAAATTTATTTTTGAAGAAGTAAAATAAATTTAAACAAAATAACCTATAAAATTAATAATTTTTTGCAAAATAAACAGAACATTTTCCTGGATTATTACAATGCACACAATTGCCATTTGCTTCTTCTTTGCCTAAAGGTATGCATCTTGAAGTAATGCCACCTGTTTCTTCTTTCATTTGCTTTTCGCAATTCTCATCTCCACAAAAATTAGCAATTGCCCATTTACCATTTTCAATAGCTAAAATTAACTCTTTCATACTTGCAACTTTTGCAGTGTTATTTTCAATTGAGAGTTTTGCTTTTTCAAATAAATCCGATTGCATACTTGCAAGAGTTGAACTAATCTTATTTTCAATTACATCTAATGGAACAAATTCTTTTTTGCCATTATCTCGCCTTACAAGAACTACTTGTTTTGCATCAATATCTCTTGGACCTAACTCTAATCTTATTGGTACTCCTTTTAATTCCCATTCATTAAATTTCCAACCCGGCGAGTACTCTTCTCTAATATCTAATTTAACAGAAAAATTAGTTGATAATTTTTCGTAAAGTGATTTTGCTTCAGTTAAGACCTTTTCTTTGTTTTTATCAAAAAATATTGGGACAATTACAATGTGTATTGGAGCTATCATCGGTGGCAATACTAAGCCTTTATCATCGCCATGCATTAATATAACTGCACCAATTAACCTAGTTGAAATTCCCCAGGAATTTTGCCAAGGGTGATGCATTTTTTCATCTTTACCTAAAAATTGTATACCAAAACTCTTTGCAAATCCTTGACTTAATGTGTGGCTTGTTCCCATTTGCAGAGCTTTTCCATCAGGCATTAAACTTTCAATTGTTGTTGTAAACTGCGCGCCTGCAAATTTTTCTTTTTCAGTTTTTTTGCCTTTTATTACAGGAATTGCTAAAAGTTCATGGCTTAATTTTTGGTACTCATCCAAAATAAAATATGTTTCTTTATCGCATTCTTCTCTTGTTTCATAAACGCAGTGGCCTTCTTGCCATAAAAATTCTCTTGATCTTAAAAAAAGTTTGACATCTTTAACTTCCCACCTTACAATATTACACCATTGATTTATTCTAAGTGGAAGATCTCTCCATGATCTAACCCATCTCGAATAGGCATCATACATTATTGTTTCACTAGTGGGTCTTAGAGCCAATCTTTCATCAGTATCTGCTTTTTTTTCAATCCATGCAACTTCAGGTGCAAAACCTTTAGCATGTTCTGCTTCTCTTTTGAAAAATGATTCTGGGATAAACATTGGAAAATATGCATTTTGCACTCCAATTTTTGCTATTCTTCCATTAAAATAATCTTGAATTTTTTGCCAGATAGCATAACCATAAGGTCTAATTACCATGCATCCACGTATCGGAGAATAATCA
This sequence comes from uncultured Methanosarcinales archaeon, assembly GCA_964604995.1. GTDB lineage: Archaea > Nanobdellota > Nanobdellia > Woesearchaeales > JABMPP01 > JAGVYD01. Next base: position 6,025 of record CAZSAD010000050.1, on the reverse strand, counting down.
GCTAGTTCAGCTTTTAGGCAAACTTGAGAATACCATTCGGGCATATCATCAAATTTTTTTACAGTTATACCTATTGATTTTGAGTCTGTTTTGGTTTGCTTATTGTTTTCTTTATTAACATCCTTTTCCATAGTGCTTTTGATTCTTAGGATAATATTTAAAGTTTTGGTCAAAAACTAAAAAAATAGGTAAAATTTACAAAAAGCCATATTCTAAATTAAATCTAAATTTTAAACAATAAGCTTATAAACAATTTTTAAATTAATATTTCTAAGATAATAATGCGGGATTTATGAAAGAAAAATACCAATCTGTACAAAAGAAAAATGGCTTTGAATCTATCAAAGTTCTAAATAATTATAATTTACCTAAAGAAAGTCTAATTTATTTTCTTCCTTTTTCTTTAGTAGCTTTAAACACAGTTGACAAATCACAACAAATTAAATTAGGGTTAGATGATATTGTGAATTCTGAAATTTCAAACGTAGAAGAAAATAAATCTAGTAATGTTGATGTAACAACTGAAATTAGTGATGCTATTTCTAGTTTTAATCAAAATGTTAATTTATCACAAAATTCTAATACCGGGTATGGTTTTAAAAATAATTCAATACAAAGTGAATCTTTAGGATATGGTACGGATTCTAGTTATGTTCCAAGCAATAATTATACAAAGCAACAATGGGAACAAATCTGGGATTTTAGTAGAAATGCAGAAGCAAAAAGAATACATGTTCATTTCTCAGCAGAAGATATAGGAGCTTGGGCATACACAACCTTAACAGATAGAAATATTGTATTTAATGAGTCATTGCTTTCAACTGATCCCTCTTTTAGAAAAATGGTAAAATTACACGAAACTAGGCATAGACCAACTGAATATGAAACTGAAAGAGTTATTGAATCGAGTTTAGTTCTTGGTCCAATACAAGAAAATTATAAAGATATAAGAGTTGGGAAATAATCACTAAATTAATTAACAAATAAAGTAATAAACTAAATCTATTTTTAATTAGTTATGAATTAATTAGTTATTAATAAATAGCATTAAATTTGGATTATTCATCTTTATCAAATTAACCTCTTTAAGTTTTTCTAAAGCTTGTATTAAATAATTAAATTTTTTGAGATCTTTATTGGTATAAATAAATTTAAAATTTTCAGTTAGCATAGGTGTTGTAATTAATACCATATCTAAAAATTCTTGATTATCATTTTTTGGATTAGCTAAAGTATTGGTATAAGAATTATAACTTATTGCTTTTGCAATTGCAGTTGCCATAACTGAAGCAATGTATAACTCTTGTTCATTTCCAATGAATTTCCAATTGAGTTCTCGTGGGGCAAATTTATTAAACTCTTTATTTTTTATTCTAATCAAATTTTTGATGTGCTCTTGCAGATTTGCTTTTTCGATAAGTAAATGTTTACCGTGGAATAAGTTTTTTGCATCATCACTTTCTGGCCTATTGTACCCATCAAATACTTGGATTCCTTGTTTTTCTAAGTCCAAAAATATAGTTTTATACCCTTCTTTAGTTTTTATCATTATAGCTTGGTATGGGCTTCTATCTCCATCATAAACCAGTTTTGGAATAGAACTATACAATTTAAAACATACTTCAATATTATCAATTATCTGATTTTTTATTTCTGATGGCAATAATTTGTCATTTTCTAATCTATTTTGAATTTGATCCATATAAGGAATTATCCCTTTATCATCATTTACTATTCTATTTGTCATTGCTGCCTGGAAAAATCCCAATGCTTTTAATCCTGCAATTTGACTGTTTTTATCTTGCACATAAACTAATTTTTGAATTGGCCCATCAATATACATAATAGCCAATTGTTCTAAACTCTGTAGATTTGTTTTAGAATTGTTCAAATCATGTTTATCCTCGCTCTTCAAAAAACCAAGTGGGGTGAATGTTGAATAAGTATCTTTTAATTCAAATTTTTTAATTTTTGATTCCAAAACATCTCTTGCAGTAAGGGTATAATTTAATTGCACTTTAGTATCTTCAAGAATCATTAATATTTTTCCAAATAATGAATCAGATATTTGTCTTGCTTTTTTTGATCCTGTAAAATATGGAGCTTGTTTGAAAATATCAGGATTTGCTAAAATTGCTTTTTTGATTATTTCTAAACTTTTTTCTTCTTCACCAAGAGCATGAAGCATTAAACCTGTATGTAAATCAGGTTTTTGAAAATTATGCAATTGCTCGGCAATATGGTTAAAATATATTTTTGCAGATTCTAGATCGCCCGAAGATGCCCTACTTAATCCTATTTCAACATTACATTTAAAATGGTAATTTAGGTAATCTTCTTTGTTATTTTTCTTTTTTGATATTTTTTTTAGTTTTTTATTTAAATAAATAGAAATTTTTCCTTTATTTTCTTTATCATAAATTGCTTTTGAGTTATCAACTATTAATCTTCTAAAATTAGGGTTATTTTCAAATTTTTGAATCCAAGATTTTATATAACCTAAAGCTTCATCATGATTCCCTAAGTTTGATAAATGAAAAGCCGCACACAAGTCTTTTTTTGGTGAGTCATCTGAATAATATTTTAAGACATTTTCTAAACTACTTTGGTGCAATTTTTTATTCGAATCCAAAAATTTTTCTAATTCTTTCCTTGGGGAAAATAAATATCTTAATCTATTATAAACCAATAATCCAGAAAACTTAAAAAAATCATAAGCTTCACGTAGTACATATTCTGCAGTATTTTTCAATCTGGGTTCTTTTATGTTTTGTACTTCGGTTATGCCTTGATAGATTAATTTTGAGCCTTTATAGCTAACAGCAAAATTGAATGCACTTCCTGCAAATAAGGCAATCATTATTTTTTGATCAAGCGGGATATCAGGATTTAAAAAAATTTTTGTTTCATTGTATAAAAGATTAGACTGTGTTGCAAGAAAGTAGGATGCTGAAATTAAGAATTGCGGTTTTTTAATTTCATCAAGAAATGTCTGCTTTGGTAGGTTCATACCATTTTGCCTGGTTAAAATATTCCCCACAAAAAAATATTTTTGTTTTAAATTTAAAAAGATTTACTTTTAAGTGGCAAAGAATTAAAAGCAACAAACTTTATATAAGGTTATAAAATACAAAATAACTACCTAAGAAATGTATTTTACAACTGCCGTCGTGGCACAATCTGGGAGCTGACCTCAGCTCGCACGGTAGCCGATTAACTTAAAGTTAATCGTCTGGAAACTTTTTATGATTGCCGTCGTGGCACAATCTGGTACTGCGCCAGCCTTGAGAGCTGGTTTCCGAAAGGATATCCCAGTTCAAATCTGGGCGACGGCGTATTTAATTTTAAGTATGGTTTAAAATTTTCTCAATAGCTTTATAAATTTCTATCTGATTTTAACGTTATGAAAAGCGAACAGATAATAATGGTTGTCGATAAGCAAATTTTATTTCAAAATAATTATTTTGAAGGATTTTTATCGCAAGATAAAGCAATGCAAGATAAAGTTAATTTTGAATCTAGGATTTTAAATAATTATAGTTATATGAAACGAGGATTAGCTGAAGTAGATCCAAATCATAAACAACCCGTTGGTTATGGAATTATTGTTAATTTGAAATTAAAAAAAGTTTTTGTATATCAAAGATCAAAAAAGGATATCAATTGTAATGAAAAAAGATTACAAGGCAAATTTTCTATTGGTGTCGGTGGACATATTGAAAAATTTGATACTGAAAAAGGAAATCCACTCCATACAAGTATGCTACGAGAATTAAACGAAGAAGTGCATTTAGAAGGAGATGTAAAATTAAAAGTATTAGGTTATATTAATGAGGATTTAGATGATGTTGGAAAAGTACATTTTGGGATTTTGTATTTGATTGAAACAACTTCTTTTTTTGTTAATCCTAAAGATCCTGAAATTGATAATGGAAAATTAATGACAATTGAAGAATTTGAAAAAATATGCACTTTACCTAATTCTTCTGTTGAAAAATGGTCAACAATTGCTCTTTTACCTCTAAAAGAATATATTGAAAACTTTTCAGAAGTGTCGGGAATGTAACAGCTAAAGCAATTCAAAATTATATTTCCTAAAATAACAGAAACATAATAGTTCAAAATAAATTCACAAGACACCACGACCTTTAGGCTGCGGAGGTTTATTATCTAAGAAATTGTAATATCTTCTATCAATTTAAATTTTGAAGGCATAAGCATATTAAGCATAAATAATTCAACATCTTTATTTTTTAGATGTTGAAAAACCTCATTAAGTTTTCTCCAATCGGGAGTTAGTGAATGTATCTTATCTTTAATTCTGTTATCAACTTCAAAGCATATGACTCCTAGCTCAGCGTCATACCCTATGGGAATATCATCAAAAGATTTTATTTCATTAGAGTTTAATTTTTTAAAGATATTAACAAAATCTAATTCTAAATTTGTTTTGTAATCCTGTTTCCACATGTTAAATATATTTTTTGCTTCTTTACCATAAATTTCATTTAGGGCATCCATAATCCCCAAGTATATAGAACTCTTTTCGTTAGGTAGGATGAATCCTCCCATCATTACCCTTCCCGTCATATTAAAAGATACTTCAGTTGGGGATAACAAATAATTTAATAGTTGTCTTGGGTGTGCTTTTTCAAGCCTTCTTGCCGTAATCATTTTAACTAATGGTTTTTCATAACTTGTTTTAGGGGAATAAAGAGAATTGTAAACAAAGTCTCCAGCATCAATTTTTATATCTCCTAAAAGCAATCCTTTGTTATTATTTGGACTGTAAGTGCTTGCATAAGTCAAAGCAATAATTTTTACTATTTCTTTCATAATAAATGCAGATTCTCCCCTGCTAAAATTTATATGTTCATTTTCAGGTCTATTTGTAAAAAGAGAGTTATAACTCTCTAAATAAGAATGATTATAATTTAATTCATGATAGTCTCCAAGATACTCTGTAAAGAATAGTGGTAATATAGAGTTACCAACTTTTATTTCATCTAACTTTGATAAAGTAGGGGGCACAAATCGTTTGCATTTAGTTTCCTGTAATTTTTTCAAATTGGTATAATCACTTTCTATAACTCTCCCATCGAGAGTATCTTTTTTATTTTTTCCGATTTGTATAATTATACCCTCGTTGTCAGGTGCGTCTTTAGGCTTTACAAGAAAAACATAAGAAAATCGACCAATTTGATATAACAATACATTAGCTTCTTCTATTTGGGGTTTACCTTGTTCAAGAAACGCTGAGTTTATCAAATCACCAAGGTGATTTTTGTCATACTCTTCTATACTTTGTAGAATCTCTTTGAATTGAAGAGACTTATTTAATTCAAAAGATCTTTGGAAGCTATTAAAATTAGGAGGATCTTCCTTGTAACTAACAATTTCTTTCACAAGATAATGAAAATCAGTAGTGATATTCATATTGCTTTGAAAATGATATAATTTTTAAACTTTTGTATTTTTACCATTATTGGATAGTAAATTTTATGAAATACCCCCACCATAACCTTATTTCTTTCGGAGTTAATTTTTTAAAATAAAGTATTGGATTATACCAAATAAGAATTAGAAAAAAATATTAAAACGTCTATACTAAAAGTATAAAGCATTTTTTTATTTATGGTATGCAATATTTTTTGATACTTTCCACTAAATTTGTGATGAGAAAAGGTTTTTGATAATATTCTGTTAAATATTTTTTACCCTCTCCTTTAAAAGTACCAACACCTATTATTGGTATACTTGCATACTTAAAATATTTTACATCTGTTTTAATAGTGTTCACAAAATTATCTCCATTCATATTAGGCATATTTCCATCACTAAAGATAATATCAATTTTTACACCATTTTTTAAAATGTCTAAACCTTCTAATCCATCAGTGGCAGTATGAACTGTATGTCCCTTACTTTCAAGAAATTCTTTTGATAAACTTAAAGTTCTTTCATCATCTTCAATAAATAAAATAGTTGACATATTATGGTTTAGATAAAAAAACAGTTTATAAAT
>CAZSAD010000049.1:0-9038 GCA_964604995.1 uncultured Methanosarcinales archaeon | reverse complement strand
TAGTAAACAAATATTCAATAAAAATCTTAGCTAAATACAATCATAAAAATTTTATTGATATTTTCAACAAATTAATTATTTTTAAATATCTTACATAAACATCAAACAATTGTTTATTTTTAATGCATTTTTTCTAACTTTATTAAACAATTGAATATATTTTTTAGTTATTATTTAACATTTGTATTAATATTTTAGAAAAAATTATTTATATTGCAGTAATAATAAAGTTTTGTAGAATTTGAGGGGTATTAACATGAAAGAACAAATAAATAGTGCAATAATTAGCGATAATAATGGCAATGGATTTGAGAATAATAATCTAACTTTAAATTTAGTACTTAATAATTTAATTGTTGCAAATGAGGGATTTTTTGGAGTATTTGATGACGATGTAAATATAATCTCTGGTTTAATTAATAATATCAATTATTTAAATGACACTCTTCCAGAATATGTCAAAGAGGGTAATTTGGATTTGGTAGATGTTAAAATAGGTGAACTCCAAACTGGATTTAAATATTTAAAAACAGTTCTTGATAAAAATGATTATAAAACAATAGGTTTAGAACCAACAAAAACTAGTATAATAAATCTCCTTGAAAAAAATATCAATCATTTAATAGACAAAGAAAAAAAAGAATCTTTGGGATATACAAAAAAATATAACCAATATTCACATCAATTAGTTTGAATATGGTAAGTTAAGTACGACACTTACTTTGCTCGGTCGTACGAACTTCCAAATAAATTTTTTATAAGAACTTATTTAAATTTGAATTTTCCTTGGCCTCAAATGGAGCCTCGTTTGATACGGCAGTTAAGGGGAACACTCACAATGTTCGGTTCCCCGAACTTTTTTTAGAAATTATTTAAACTTAAATTTTCCTTGGCCTTGCATTGATTTCATCATTTTTTCCATTTGTTTTGGATTCTGAGCGCCTTTCATCATCTTAACCATTTTTTTGCTTTGTTTGTATTGCTTTAATAATTCTCTTACATCTTCAGGTTTAGATCCTGAGCCTTTGGCAATTCTATCTACTCTCGATGAATCAATAATCTCCGGATCTTCAAGTTCACCTTTCGACATGGAATTCATCATATGCTTCCATTTTTTTAATTTGCCTTCTTGCATTTTTAACATATCTTTTGGCAATTGAAGCTGTCCCATTCCTGGAATCATTTCAACTAATTTTGATAAACTTCCCATTTTTGACATTGCTTCCATTTGTTCATATAAATCAATAAGATTAAATTCTCCTTTGAGAAATTTTTTGCCCATGTCTTGAGCTTCTTCTTCAGTGTATGCTTCTTTTGCTTTTTCTAGAAGAGATTCTAAATCTCCCATTCCAAGAAGTCTTGATACAAATCCTTTAGGTTTAAATTCTTCAAAATCTTCAGCTTTTTCTCCGATTCCAATGAATTTAACAGGAGCATTTGTTACAGCGCAAGCAGTTAAGGCTCCGCCACCTTTTGCAGTGCCATCTAATTTTGTTATGACAACTCCAGTAACATTGCATGCATCATGAAACGAAATTGCTTGTCTTTCAGCAGCTTGACCAACATCAGCACCGATCACTAAAAGATTTTCATCTGGTTTTATTTCTTTATTTAATTCGTTTAATTCTTTTACTAAATCTTCTGAAAGTGCATCTCTTCCAGCTGTATCGACAATAATCACATCAAATTTTTGGAGTTCTTTTTCATGTTCCTTCCAAATCTTCATTGCATTTTTCTCGCCCTTGTGAGTAAAAACTGGAACATTTATTTGCGAACCAACTTGGATTATTTGATCCATGGCTGCTGGTCTATGAACATCTAAACCAACTAATGCAACTTTGTAGCCACGTTTCATGAAGAACTTTCCAAGCTTTCCTGAAGTTGTTGTTTTACCATTTCCAAATAAACCAACAAGCATTATTTTGAATGGTTTTTTATTAACATTTATTTTATAACCTTCTCCGCCTAGAAATGCAACAAGTTCATCGTAAACTATAGTGATTAACTGTTCTTTTTTAGTTAATCCTTTGACATTTTTCTCGCTTTGAATTTTATCTTTGATTTTTTTTGTTAATTCAAAAACCAATTTTACATTTACATCTGATTGCAAAAGAGCTCTTTGAATATCTTTTATTAATTCATTAATTAGCTTGTCATCTACAAAAATTGCATTTGCAATCTTTTGCAATGTTCCTTTTAGGCTATCGCCAAGCTTATCTAACACCATAGAGAAAGAAAAAAGAAAGGGGATTTAAAAAGGTAAGGGAAAAATAAGTAAGAGTATAGCTATCATAGATTACTTAAATTGTTTCATCATGTACTCTTGTTCAATCTCCATGAGCATTAGCTGAAGCGTTGAAACTGAGGAAGGTTTTGCACATCTCTCTAGCATTGAACCATTGGCAAGTCCTGCTTTGTATGCGCCAATAATTATCATTGAAGATTTATTGAAAACCTCTTCTCCAAGAATGGATTTCATACCCTCCAAATAATCCTTGAATTTTATATAATATTCATTAACCATTTTTTCATTTTCCATTTTTATTACTCCTTATTTCTTGATTTTATTTTTTAAGGTTGTTTAATCTATTAACTACATCTTCGAGAAGAGGTTCCCATTTGTCCCACAAATCCAATTTGACAACTTTTATGTCTGGTTGTATTGAAAGGCTTCCAATTTCCCTGCTGTTCAAAGATGAAGTACCAACTACAATAGTGGATTGGTTTTTTTCTTTAATGTAAGGGATTAAAGTATAACCTATTTTTTCGATTTGACTACAAAATTTATCAAAATCTTCCATGTCAGTGCAACCAGGATTATCATAAGGCATACTATGGTCCAAAAAAATAATATCATAATTGTTTTTTTGAATCATCTCTTTAGCTTCAGTATACCATCTTGCTCGTTGATAATTAGTTTCATTAAAATCAGGGAAATATTTTGGAAATTTATCTTTAAATGCAAAATTAACCCAGCTATTCCATGGTGACTCCTGGTCTTCTACAAATAACATTTTCATTTTTTATCCCCCCAAAATTTTAATTGCCAAACTTATTACCTAAATTATATTTTTCTTTCAAAAAAATAGTTAATTCATCAACTGACTCAAACTTTTTTTCCATTAAGCTATGTTCGTAACATTTCAAATCCTTAATATGTTCATAATCCCCTGGCAACTTATTTATAAAAACACCAAACATTGGTTTTTTAGTGGAGTACATATATCCTAATTCACATGCACAATCATTGCCAAAATAATCCAATAATATAACTCCGAACTGGGACTCATCCATCATTTTTACACATTCAGCATAAACTTTAGGGGGTACAAGTTCTTTTGAAAAATTAGCTTCTTCAATTTTTACTGGATTATTCACTTTTATTCCAATGTCTTGCAGAGCTTTTTCTATAATGAAAGATTCCTCTGCTTTTTTTATTGGAATGGATATATACATTACCAATCCTGAATTTTTAATTTCATTCATGTTTATTTTCCAGCCTTAATTTTTAATAATTTATTTTATTATTTACCCTTTAGTAGTTACTAGTTTAAACTAGAATATTAATATTTCTATTTATTTTTTGCCAAAAACACAAATATTTTTATATAAAATGGTATTTAAGGTAATAATGGTAGTAAAATTAACAGTTGAAGAGCTGGATTTACTTGACAGAAAAATAATGTATGAGCTTGATTTGAATAGCAGAGCAAGCGTTTTACAAATAGCAAAAAAAGTAAGAAAAAATCGCAAGACAGTAGGCTTTAGAATAAATAGGTTAATCAAAGAAGAATATATCAAAGGATTTTATACGGTGTTCGATACAGCAAAGCTTGGTTATTTTTATTACAAGGCATTCATAAAATTTAACAGAGCAACTCCTGAAAAAGAAACGGAAATAATAAATTTCATAAAAAATGAAAAGCATTGCGCTTATCTTGGAAGCTGCGATGGTCCATTTGACATAATTTTTTTGGTAATGGTAAAACAAGCAAGAGAATTCAAAGAGTTTATTATAAATCTTAGTGATAAATTTGGCGAATATATACTTGAAAAAAATATACATACTGTTCTTACAACACATAGATTAAATGCAAAATTTCTTTATGCAGGTGCAACCAATACTCATTCTTTTTATCAGGATGAGATATCTAATTTCAAACTAGATGAAACTGATAAAAATATACTTGATATACTTTCAAAAGATTCAAGAATCAATTTAATCGACATTGGAAAAAAATTAGATATTGATTCTAAAGTAATCAAATATCGAATGAAAAATTTGGAGAAAGATGGAGTCATTAAAGGTTATGTCTCTTCTTACAATTTTGACAAATTAGGATTGCAATTTATTCAATTAAATTTTACATTAAAAAGTTTAGCACAATGCAAACCAATAATTGATTTTTTTGATCAGACAAATAAATGTCTTTTTGCACTCGAACTGCTTGGAAAATACGATTTAACTATTGAATTACATATCAAGAATATAAATGAATTAAGGGAAATAATGGATAATTTCAAAAAAATATTTGTTGACAAATACATTGATTATGATATTTATACAATTTACAAAGAACATGTTGTAGTTTGGGCACCTTTTTGAAATTAAAACCTATTTTAAATTAGTTTAATCAACTTTCAATTTTATTTGGTTTTATCTTTAATTTCTTGTTTTAATTTTGTTAAGAATTCATCTACATTAACTGTGCCTAAAACTTTATTGTCTCTTGTTCTAACATTAATTGTTTTTGATTCAACTTCTTTTTCACCAATAACTAAAATGTAATTTACTTGATCCAATTGAGCTTGCCTCACTTTGAAATTTAACGATTCTGCTCTTGAATCTAATTCAACTCGAATTCCATTTTCAAAATATTGTTGTTTTATTTTTTCTGCATAATCATTGAATCTATCTGCAATTGTTAAAATGCGAACTTGAACTGGTGATAGCCATAATGGGAATTTTCCAGCATAATGTTCAACAATAATTCCAAAGAATCTTTCAAGCGAACCATAAATTACCCGATGTATCATAACTGGTTGTACTTTTGCTGAATTTTCATCAACATATTTTATATTGAATCTTTCGGGAAGATTCATATCAAGTTGAATTGTTCCACATTGCCAGGTTCTTCCAAGTGCATCTTTAATATGGATATCAATTTTTGGACCATAAAATGCACCATCTCCTTCATTTATCTTAAATTCTTTATTTGCATCAATAAGTGCTTTTTTGAGTGCCATTGTTGAAATTTCCCAGGATTTATCGCTTCCAATTGATTTTGCTGGTCTAGTTGATAATTCAAGATGGTAAGTTAAACCAAATGTAGAATACATCTCATCTGCAATTTTTAAAACTGCTAAAACTTCACTTGCAATTTGATTTTCCATCATAAAAATATGTGCGTCATCTTGATGGAAACATCTAACTCTAAATAGTCCAGATAAAACTCCACTAAGTTCATGTCTGTGAACAAGGCCAATTTCAGCAACTCTTAATGGAAATTCTTTGTAAGAATGAACCTCTTCATTGTAAACAAGCAGTGCACCTGGACAGTTCATTGGTTTTATTGCATAATCTTGCTCATCAATTTTTAGAGTGTACATATTTTCTTTATAATTCATCCAATGCCCTGACTGCTCCCACAATGCCCTATTTAACATAATGGGAGTTTTAATTAATTTATAATTCCATTTTCTGTGAACATCATTCCAATAATTCATAAGTTCATTCCACATTACTATTCCTTTATGTTTGAAAAATGGAAAACCTGGACCTTGTTCATGAAAAGAGAATAAATCCATTTCTTTTCCAATTTTTCTGTGGTCTCTTTTTTCTGCTTCTTCAATTAATTTGAGATAATCATCCAGCATCTTTTTTTCAGGAAAAGAAATCCCATATAATCTTTGCAATTGTGCATTTTCTGAATTTGCTTTCCAATAAGCTCCTGCTATTTTTGTTAATTTGAATGCTTTTACTTTGCCTGTCGATGGAAGATGTGGGCCACGGCACAAATCAAACCATTTATTTTGGTAATACACGCTAACTTTATTTGCATGAGTACCTTCACTTTTTTCAGAAATTAATTGAATCTTGTAATTGTTGTCATGGAATAATTTTTTTGCTTCAGCTTCAGACAAATCTTTTCTTACAAATGGAATGTCTTGTGCAACTATTTTTTGCATTTCGCTTTCGATTTTTGATAAATCTTCTGTAGTAAATGGCTCACTTTTGTCAAAATCATAATAAAATCCCATTTCAATAGCTGGGCCAATTGTTGGTTTAGTTCCTGGAAAAAGATTTGTTACTGCTTCTGCCATGATATGTGCTGACGAATGCCAAAATACATCTTTGCCTTCAGTAGAACTAAAAGTTAAAACTTCAAACTTTGAGTCATGCTCTATTGGAAATGAAAGGTCTTTTTGTACATCGTCTAATTTTACAGCTACACTATCTCTTGCTAGTCTTGAGCCTATTTTAGATACTGCATCAATAGCTAGTGTTCCTTTTTCGACTTTTAGTATTTTGCCATCAGGCAATGTCAAGTTGACTTCCATACCCTAAGTGTTTTAGCAAGGCTTTTTAAATGTTGCCGTAATCTTAATGTAATCATTGGACAGTTACAACTAATTAACTATATACGACCAATTGACCACCTACAACCAATTGACCACATTTTTTATAATCATATAAATCTAATTAAAATATTCAAATTTTATATTCAATGTTAAAGAACTAAAGTAAAAAAGCATAGCTATAATGGATTACAAATCAAAGGTTATAAAATGCAAAAATCACAACAACACAATACCCTTATGCCTAAAATCGACAATTCAATAATTTTAATGGGCAGTGATAACTATGATTTCAAAAGTACATACACTAAATTTCTAAAAGATGGGGAAATATATCTTGATTTTTTTAACAAATATGATTTAGAATTATTCGGGAAAAAACTTGGAACAATTTATTTTGAAGAGCATGACAAATCAAATTTGCTCCCAAAAAAAATAATTGTAGTTGGAAATAATCAAGTAGCTGGATCCTTTGTGGATTATCTTCCTTCACAAAAAGAAAGGAAGAAAGACTACGAATTTATTCATCAAGGAAAAAATAGATATGAACATCTTCTAATCGCAAAAAATCTATTCAATTTAAAAGGTTATACACATGTAACAGGAGCTGATTTACCACAAGCAACAGATATAGATTCTAAAATAATTGAAATGGCTAAAAAATCAAATAATAATTTTAAAGCTGCGACTTTTTTGTTTAGTGAAATTGAAAATTTTGGCAGCTTTTGGAGATGTCCATTTTTCTTGTATGAAGGCATGGTTCTTAATTCTGATGAAGAAGGCAATAAGCGGGTTGTTTATGGAAATCAAGGATTCAAAGAAGCACAAGATTATATCTTGGATTTGGATAAAGTAGATATTCAAAAGATGAGTAATTTAAATCCGGGAACAAAAATGTCCGATCCAAGAACAATTGTAAAAATAGCGAAAAATGTGTTACCTAGACTACTAACTTCTGATGTATTATATATTCCAACCCTAGCAAAAGAAGGCGTTAAAACTTTACTTGCAAAAAAACAATATTCAGATGGTTTGAGGTATTATTATCCAACTCGAAATTCTGGAGATGCAATAAAAATGTTAGATAGCATTGCAAGAGTTTTTGCAGGAGTGGAAGATGGAATTTCAAATGTTTCTTTAGGAACAAGTGGACATATCAATTTTTACAAAGATTTAGATTCATTGCAAGATGCATTTAGACATGCAAAAGAAATGTGGACAAAAGAGCATCCAGGTGAAAAAATTTCATTTGAAGAATTATCTTCATTTATTACTTACACTGATAAAAAATTAATGGATCATCCAGAAGTCAAAAAATTTGTTCCTTCTGAAAAAGAATTCTTTGAAAATTTAAGGAATAAAGAAAGAGCAATGTCTATTTTTACTTTTGGAGAGAAAGCTTTAAAACTTGAACAGATTTTAAGAGCAGAATGAAACAAGTAATACTAGTTAGAAAAGATTTAAAATTACCAAAAGGTAAAATGGCAGCGCAAGTAGCACATGCATCACTTGAAGCAGCACTTAAAACTGACAGACGAAAAGTGGATTCTTGGAGAGAAGAAGGTGGTAAGAAAGTAGTATTAGAAGTTAATGATGAAAAAGAACTATTAAAATTCAAGGATTTAATTGAAGACGAAGGACTTAAAACAGCTCTTATAACTGATGCTGGCCATACTGTAGTTGATCCTGGAACAATTACTTGCCTTGGTGTTGAGCCTTGTGCCGAAAACAAAATTGATATTGTAACTGGAAAATTAAAAATGGCTTAATTTATTCTTATCATTTTTTAATATTATTTTAATATTGTTTTAACATAAATTAATCTTATTTCAATTTCAATATCGTTTCTTCTATCAAATGTTCATTTGGGAAAACTGTCCAATCTGATTTTTCACCCACACCTAATTTTTCTGCAATAATCTTTCTAACTAATTGTGAACATATTTTTTCTTTAGCTGGTCTTATAACAAAATTTTCTTGTTTTTGATAAAAAAATACTTAGAATAACAATTGGCAAACCTGAAATTAAATCTGAAGAAGATTATTTATCTATGTGGACCGAAAGTTCAGCACTTGCAATTATGTTTCGTAATTATTTTACGGGTATGTGGGAAAATTCTATTCCTTTTGAAAAGGAGATAAAAAAGTTTCAAAAGAAACATTAAACTTTTCTATTTTTTCGAATATATCTTGATTTTTCTTTAGTATATTATTTTAAAATAAATTGTTTTTGTATTTTTTAATATTTTTAATCACTTTGGGTGTTGTCTATATATACATTAGGGTGTGGGTGGTAAGATGGAAGAAATAATAATTCTTTCCAGAAAAGAATTTGATGATTTAATAAAAAAAGCAAGGAACTGGGAATATTACTTAGAACAAGAGACCTTAAATAATATTTATAACAATCCTTGAATGATTATTATTTTGAATTATAATTTTAATAAACTCTTTAAGAA
>CAZSAD010000048.1:0-9051 GCA_964604995.1 uncultured Methanosarcinales archaeon | reverse complement strand
ATATTGCAAACTAAAAAAAAGTAATTAATTCTAAAGTCAATTATTAAGATTAATATGATTTAAAACTTATTTACAAACATAAAATCCCAATCTTTAAATAATATTCAATTCTTTTCATGGTTATGATAAGAACCAATAATTGCGGAGAACTGCGTATATCTGATGCAGAAAAAGAGGTTAGTTTTTGTGGATGGATAGAAACAGTTAGAGTCCAAGGAAAAATTGGATTTATGCTTCTTCGCGATAGATATGGAATAACTCAAATTTTTTTGAATCCGAATCTTGCCAAAGAGTTTGGTAATTTACCAAAGGAAAGTGTTGTTTTAGTTGAGGGTAAAGTTGGAAAAAGACCAAGCAATCAAATCAGAACTGAAATGCAAACTGGAGAAATTGAAGTTGCTGCAAATAAAATAACATTAATATCCCAATCTGAAACTCCTCTCCCAATAGAAATTTCTGAAGAAACAACAACAAGTATTGATAAAAGAATAGATTATCGTTTCTTAGATTTAAGAAGACAAAAAATACAATCAATTTTCAAAATAAGATCAAGGATTGTAGCTTTAACAACTGAATTTTTTGTTAAAGAAGGTTTCATAAATATAAACACACCAAAATTAACTAAGTCAGGTGTTGAATCTGGTGCTGAAGAATTTAAAATTGATTATTTTGGAAAAAAAGCATCATTAGCTCAAAGCCCACAAGTTTACAAACAGATGTTTGTTGTTTCTGGTCTTGAAAAAGTATTTGAGATTGGAACTATTTTTAGAGCTGAAAAATCGCATACTACAAGACATTTAACTGAATTTGTAGGTATTGACTTTGAAATGGGATTTATCAAAGACGAACACGATGTAATGGATGTTATAGAAAAATTTGCAATTTTTCTAACTGAAAATATTAATAAGTATTGCTTAGAAGAATTGAAATTTTTAGGGATTGAAGTTAAAATCCCAAAAAAAATACCAAGATTAACTTATGAAGAAATTGTACCGCTTCTAGCAAAAAAGGGAAAGATTGTACAAGAAGATGATGATTTAGATGCTGAAGCTGAAAAATTACTCGGTGAAATTGTAAAACAAAAATTTGATAGTGATTTTGTTTTTGCTCTTGGCTATCCTTGGAATAAAAGACCATTTTACCATATGAGACCAGATAATAATCAAAAAAGCACAAAATCATTTGATTTAATTTACAATGGTGTTGAAATAGGCACTGGCGCTCAAAGAGAACATAGATTAGATAAATTAGAAAAACAATGCACAGAAAAAGGAATTGATTTAGAAAAACTTGGTTTTTATCGTGATATATTTAGATTTGGAGCAATCCCTCATGGGGGTGTTGGACTTGGTGTTGATAGAATAGTTGAACAAATGCTACATTTAGATAATATTAGAGAAGCCATTTTACTGCCAAGAGATCCAGATAGATTAACACCATAAACATAATCCGTAAATTACAAATAACATAAAAAATATAAAAATAATTTAGTGATTGAGGATTTATTAAAAAATGGATGTAACTGAAAAAATAAAGGAATTTTTGGATTCTAAAAATATTAAATATAAAGTTATGGAGCATGAGCCAACGCCAACTTCTGAAATCGCAGCAAAAGTTAGAGGCACATCGTTAGATCAAGCTGCAAAAGCTCTTGTTTTTAGATCAGAAGGAAAATTTTTGATGTGTGTAGTTCCTGGAAATTCTAAAGTTGAATTTAAAAAAGTCAAGCATATAATAAAAAGTGATAGTCTATCACTTGCAGATAGACATGAAGTTGAAGAGATAACTGAAACTTTGCCAGGTGGTGTTCCACCATTTGGAAATTTATTTGATATTCCAATTTACTTAGATAAAAAATTATTCGATAATCAAGAGATTGTATTTAATGCTGGAAAACAAACAGTTTCAATAATGATGAAACTTGATGATTATATACATGCAGTAAGGCCAATTGTTGATGATTTAACACAATAAAAAAATCAAACAAATAATAAATAAACAATAAAAAACTCCCCATTAAAATTCATTCATAATTACAACAGTTTCAGTTTTATCTATTCCTTCAATGTTTCTAAGCTTTTTGGTAACAAAATCATTTAAAGCAGAAATGCTTTCAAGATTTACTCTTAAAATAATGTCAGTTCCGCCTGTAACAATAGAAACCCCATCAACACCATCTATTCCTCTAATTTTTCTTGCAATGTCTTCTTGTGAAAATTTTTTATGGCTTTCTCTTGAATAAACAACTGTTGCAAAAACATATGCAGAAATAGGTTTTCCTATTTTTGCAAGATCAATTGTTAAAGTATAATTTTTGATTACACCAAGTTTTTCAAGTTTTTTTATTCTATTATGCACAGTTGTTACAGGAACAGCAATTTTTCTTGATATTTGTTGAGTTGTAAGTTTGCTATCTTGTACTAGAAGTGCTAAAATTTTCTTATCCTTTCCATCAAGTATATTTTCCATAAATGGAAAAATATTCCAATATTTATATATTTATTGGTTATTTTTGTAAAATATTCCATAATTATTGGAATAAGTATTTATATGGGATTAAATACCCAAAGACTATGACAATTTCAATTAAACAAAAAAAGTATGAAAAAAAATCTATTTTGGTAACAAAAGGAATTGATAGTTTAAAATTTTCAACTAAAGAGATGTATAAAGATGAATCCCTGTCGGGCTTGGAAATAGATACATTAATGGAAAAATTTTCAGGGCCAAAATCTGAATTTGATGATAATTGTGAGCAAGAATTCTATAATTAATTTTTTATCAAATTTTATTGATAAAAAAATTATCGTGGTTCCTTATCAAACTAATATTATTAAAATAAAAATGGGAGGATGAGAAAATGTGCGGAGTTATTGGAATATTTCAAGTTAAAAATGAATCAAAAAAATATAGAGGCATGGCTCTTGAGATGGCATCAAGAATAAGACATCGTGGACCTGATTGGAGTGGGATTTATTCAGATAGCAATGCAATAATTGCACATGAAAGATTATCAATTGTAGATGTTGAACATGGTGCCCAGCCACTTTATGATAAAACAACTAGAAGTGTTTTAGGTGTAAATGGTGAAATATACAACCACCTAAAATTACATTCTAAACTTAAGAAAAAACATCTTTGGCAAACAAAATCCGACTGTGAAGTAATATTATATCTTTATGATGAATATGGTCCTAAATTTTTAGATATGTTAAATGGAATTTTTGCTTTTGTTTTGTATGATAAAAAGAAAAATGATTTTTTTGTAGCAAGAGACCATATGGGAATTTGCCCACTTTACGTTGGATGGGATAAATTTGGTGCAATAATGTTTGCATCTGAAATGAAATCATTAGACGGATTTTGTGATAAAATAGAAGAATTTCCACCAGGACATTATTATATTGGAAGCAAAAAAGAATTCAAAAAATGGTATGATCCAAAATGGACAAAGATAATTCCTAACAAAAAATTATCATTGCATGAATTAAAAGATAAATTAGAAGATGCTGTAAAAAGACAGTTAATGTCTGATGTTCCATATGGTGTTTTGATATCCGGAGGATTGGACTCTTCAATTATTGCTGCAATTGCATCAAGATTTAGAAAAAAAAGAATTGAAACAAACAGCAAAGAAGAAGCCTGGTGGCCAAGACTGCATTCTTTTGCTGTCGGACTTGCAGATTCTCCTGATTTAAAAAAAGCAAAGAAGGTTGCTAAATATTTAGGAACTGCACATCATGAAATTATTTTTACAATACAAGAAGGTTTTGATGCAATAAAAGAAGTAATCTACCATTTAGAAACTTATGATGTAACAACAATTCGTGCTGCAACTCCGATGTTTTTAATGTCAAGAAAAATAAAATCAATGGGAATAAAAATGGTACTTTCTGGAGAAGGAAGTGATGAAATATTTGGAGGATATTTGTATTTTCATATGGCACCAAACGCAAAAGAGTTGCATGAAGAACTTGTAAGAAAACTTTCAATGTTAAGTAAATATGATTGTTTAAGAGCAAACAAGTCAACAGCAGCGTGGGGTCTTGAAGCAAGAGTTCCATTTTTGGATAAAGAATTTTTAGATTACGTAATGAACATTGATCCAAAATATAAAATGTGCCCAGGTAAAGAAATTGAGAAAAAAATATTAAGAAAAGCATTTGCAGGATATCTTCCAAAAGATATATTGTTTAGACAAAAAGAACAATTTTCAGATGGTGTAGGATATGGTTGGATTGATTTTTTAAAAAAACATGCGCAAGAAAGTGTATCTGATGAAATGTTATCAAGTGCCAAAGATAAATTTGAGATAAATCCACCATCGTCAAAAGAGGAATATTATTATAGAACAATTTTTGATGAATTGTTCTATTGTAAAACTGCGCCACAAACTGTCCCAATTGGAAAAACAATTGCCTGTTCAACACCAGTAGCATTTGAATGGAGCAAACAATTTGCAAACATGTCTGATCCATCTGGAAGAGCTGTAAAAAGTGTGCATAAACAAGGAGTAGAAAAACTATAATTCATAAAAATTTAGGGTTTAGTAAAGTTAGAGTTTAGTATAAAATTAAAATAGTGTGCATTATAAATAGATTTATTATGATATAAATAGAAAATATTAGGCAATCTTTTTATACCATAACTCCAAACAAACACTTTAAACAATTAAAGTGATAAACATGGAAACTGAATTTTTATCAATACAACAAGCAATGGAGCAAGGAACTGGAAAAGTTTCAATAAGAGGATGGGCTTACAGAGAAAGAAAAAGCAACAAGCTTGCTTTTGTTGTTTTAAGAGATGGCACAAATATTATCCAATGTGTTTTCGATAGAAGTAAATTCCAAGATTTAGAGTGGGAACAAGTTGATAAATTGTTAATAGAATCTTCCTTGGAGATTATTGGAGAAATAAAAGAAGATAAAAGAGCTCCTTCAGGATATGAAATCCAAGTTGAAAGTTTTAAAATTCACCAAATAGCTGAACCATTTCCAATACAAAAAGATCAATCTCCAGAATTCTTGCTTGATAATAGACACCTTTGGCTTAGAAGTAGAAAGATGGTAGCAATTTTAAAAGTTAGAAATACTGTGCTTCAAGCATACAGGAATTTTTATTTACAAAATGGATTCTTAGAATTTTCAGCGCCGATACTTCAACCAAATCAATGTGAAGGCGGCTCTACTTTATTTGAAGTAAAATATTATGCTGATAAAACATTTTTAACACAAAGCTGGCAGCTTTATGCTGAAGCAGCAATTTTTGCCTATGAAAAATTTTTTACAATTTCACCTTGCTTTAGAGCAGAAAAAAGTAAAACATCAAGACACTTATCTGAATTTTGGATGGCTGAAATGGAACAAGCATGGATTGGTCTACCCGAATTACTTAATTCAATAGAAGGATGCTTGACATATATTGTAAAAGAAGTAGTAGAAAAGAACACTGAAGAATTAAAAATACTTGGACAAGATATTGAAAAATTAAAAAAGATTGTTCCACCTTTCCCAAGAATGACTTATACCGATGTATTAAAATTATTAAAAGAAAAAGAAGGCATGGATATTGAATGGGGAAAAGATTTGAGGACAATTGAAGAGGATGCCCTTGTTAAACATTTTGATAAGCCAGTAATTGTAACAAATTATCCAAAAGAAATAATGGCATTCTATAAGCCTGCTGATCCAAATGATCCAACAACTGCCCTATGTGTAGATGTTATTGCACCTGAAGGATATGGTGAAATTGTTGGTGGTTCTCAAAGAGATATTAATATTGAAGAAATGAGTAAATGGCTAGCAAGAGATGGAGAAAAACCTGAAAGTTATTCTTGGTATTTTGATTTAAGAAAATATGGAAGTGTAAAGCATGCAGGTTATGGAATGGGTGTTGAAAGAGTTGTGGCTTGGTTATGTCATCTTGATAACATTAAAGATGCAATTCCATTTCCAAGAACAATGCTAAGAAAAGGACCATAAATATTATTTAATTTATTATTTTTTGTTATTAATATTTTTAATATTTATTTTCTAATTATTTAATATTAATAAATAGATTAATAATTAAAAATAATATAAAAAAGTTAAATTAAAAAAATTAAGGGGAAATAATTATATTCTTCCCCATTGATAGTATGGCATTTGCTCGTCGTATGGTAATTTAACAGTATTTAATTCTTCAAGATTATTACTTAAATCATTTATCTTGATATACTTATTACTAATAGTGTATAAATTATCATCCATATACAAGCTTCTAAGTACACTAGCTTCAGTCCACCAATTAAACCATTGCGAAGTGGATGATGAATGCTGCACTTTTCCAAGTCTTGTAAAACCAGTTTCACTTACATTAAATACATATGCACCATTCCATATCTTCATGTTGTATCTGTACTGATCTATTTTATCAATTTGTGTTACTTCAGTAACAGGTAAAACCATTATCTTTTTAGTATCACTAAATAAGAAAGCTTTATGGTCATGTAAAGCTGGACTATCACTACCCTTATCACCAATTATAACTTTGTCTACTAACATTGGATTTGTAAAATCAGTCACATCAAAAAAAGCAATTTTAAGTCCTTGAGTTACAACTCCACCATATTGATTTTCACTTGTTTCTTTACCAATTCCAATAATATGTGTTGCATCATAAGGATGCAAATAATCACTATATCCTGGAATTTTTAAATATCCAAGCACTTTTGGATTTTGTGGATCTGAAAGTTCAATAACAAACAAAGGATCAACTTGCTTGAATGTAACCATATACAATTTATCACCTAAAAATCTGGTTGAGTATATTCTTTCGCCTTCAGCTAAATTTTTTAATGTGCCAACTGTATTCATATCACTATCAAGGATATACACATTGTTGTTTATTATAGAATCACCAACCCAAACATTCAAATTAGTTGCAAGTCTTAAATATCCATTATATTCATCTAATGAAAATTGATTTAGAAGTGTCCCATAAACTTCTCCTTTAGTTTTATATTCTATTTTTCCATTGTCTATTCCTATTTTATGAATTATTGTCTTGGCATTTTCCATTGCTTTATTTTTATCATATTCATCTAAAGCTTTTTGGATTTTGTCAAAAGATTCTTGATATTTATTTTCAAAATCTTGTTCATCTTTTGCACCTTCATAGAATTTTGATAATCTATCAGATATTTGTTTCCATTTTTCATCTTCAGTTAAATCTTTTGCAATTATTGCATCGATATCTGTTTTTAGATCTGCAGAAAGCAAAGGCAATACAACTTGATAGAACCTATCTTTGTCATAATTAGATGTTGGGCCCCATCTCCAAAAAGGACGCCAATAATTCTGCTTTTGATATGCAATATAAATATTATTTTCAGATACCATTAATGTATTGGTATAACCAAGCATGTAGGTTTTGCTATCAACTAAAGAATCATCTTTTAGATTTATTGAACTTATTGTATTAAATTGATAGTTGTCATCTGGATTGTCAAAATAGTATATTTCAGGATTAATAATTTTTGTTACTCCTTCTTGAACTAATTTACCATTTGAATCAGCAATCATTGGTGTATCCATAATAATAGGTTCATTTATGTAAGTTCCGCCATACACTCCTTCGGTTGTAACTGCATAAATTATATCACCAATCATTCTTGATTGATAATAACTTCCACTAATAGAAAATTGCTCAGTAAGCATTGGATTTTCTTTATCTGTAATATCATAAATCTGAACATATGTTTTTTGTTTGTATGTTGGGAGTGGTTTTATATCATATTTTTCAAAGTAAAATGCTTTTTCATTTGCTTCTACAAAAAGCACAAGTTTATTTCCATTCACAAAAAGTTCTACACCTCTTGGAGAATTATATACCTCCACATTGTTTTCAGAGCTAATTTGTGTTGTAGATATAATCTTAGCATTTTTTGCATCATACGCGTCAACAATTATAAGTTTATTATCTGCAATCATATAAATATAAGTTCCGTCATTTTTAACAAAATCTCCTTCATCAACTCCTTTAACTTGAACATTTGTTTGTGAAAAATCATTGGCCCCAGATTGTGCTGCAACAGGCGCTGAAAGTGACTCCCCACTTTTGACCATCATTGTATCAAATGCCACGGTGCCCCTTACCGTCCCTGCACCAAAACTATTAATCTCGGAATTACCAGTCTGTGAAGAAAGAGATCTTTCTATTAAGAATTTTTTAAGATCATCAATATTTTGAAATTTTTTAAGTTCCTGAGTTGTTGCAACATCTGATTCTAGTAAGCTAGTTCCAGATGTATATTCTGGTGTAGGATTAGGATTTGGATTATTAGTTTGGCATGCAGAAAGCATTGATAAAATAACCAAAGCTCCAACTATCAGTGAAATAAAACTTAACTTGAAATTTTGTATTTTTTTTAGTGTTTTTTCATTATTTTTTTTGTTCATTGTGTATCACTTTTAGTAGTAATTCTCTTGAGTATATAAGGCTGTGCTAGCCTTCAACTTGAGTTGAAGTTATACTAAAAATTATCAAGACATAGACTTAATTATTAATTACATATGTAAATAGTCATACATTAGTTAAACATCAATTAGTTTAGAAATATTTTCTTTTATTCTTTTTTCAAAATCAACTATCCTTTCACCTTCATTTTTTTCAGAAGAAAGTGTGTGCATAAGATTTATTATCAACTCTTTTTCTTTTTGGATATTATTTTCATCGATCTTCACTTGACCCAAATGCTCTTTAATTAAATTATCTTCTATTTCTTCCACTGATGCATATTGTACTTTAATTTCTTCAAACCCTTCTGCTTCAAGCTTATTTGTATTTTTCATTACAAAATATGCTTTCATAGTATAGAGATGGGATATTATTTCACTTAAATTAATGTCTCCAATTTTTCCTTGTGAAATTTTACCAAAAAGCCTTATTGTTATAATTTTATGTTGCACATCTTTTTGATTTATTTGTTCTAAAAGAAGTTCTTTAATTTTTTCTGGACTTTTCCTAGTGCAATCAAGAATAAAATTTTCAGTATCTATTATTTTTAAT
>CAZSAD010000047.1:0-9886 GCA_964604995.1 uncultured Methanosarcinales archaeon | reverse complement strand
TTTAACAATCTCGCCTTCAGGAACTTTTTCAACTCCTTCAAGTCTTAAAATATCTCTAACTATTGTAACAATACTTTCATATATTCCTGCAACATCTTCTTTTTCGCGCTTGATTTCTATTTTTGCAAATAAATTTTTAATTACTTTTAAAAATTTCTCGCTATCTTTCAAAAGCTGGTCAACTTCCGAACCGGATAATTCTTTTCTTGTTCCGTGCTCAATATCTTTTCTTATTTTAATTACATTTTCTAAAATTTTGACTTGACTTAAATCAAGCATTTTTTCCTTTTCAACAAAAACTTGTTTTATAAGTTCAGCTGTTTCTTTTGGAGCAGGTGGTGGAATGCCATACATCATAAGTGCCGCTTGGGCTGGTGTTAAAATTGCATAATAAATATCTTCCATGCCAATTTCTTTTAGCTTCATTTCAACGCGCCTTAACATTTGCTCGCCTGAACTCATGAACATATCAATTGCTTCGGCACTTGGTTTAATTTTACCAAGTTTGAGTAGTTGTTTCCATGGCATGAAAATGCCCCTGTCATAGAATGGAACACCATCTCGAAGCAAAGTAAATATTATTGGATTTGCTTCTTTTAGGCTATCCCAAAAATCAGTTAAAATGTAAACTTGAATATTTAATTTATTTCTAATTCCTGTTAACTCGCCAGCTTCAATTCCCATTCCGATTATAATTGCACGAAGCTTGTCTTTGAGTTCTGCTCTTGTCATTTTCTTGACATCAGTATCATCAATTACAATCCAAACATCAATATCTGAAGTTTTTGTTGCTCTTCCCTGGACTAAGGAACCTGCTAGAACATAGCTAACAATATATTTCTCGAATTTTTTTATGACCATAGTTTTGTGGACTTCTGCAATTTTTATTGCTGAGAGCATACCATTGTCATAAATTGGTGCGCCAAGAGCTATCATCTGTAAAAGTTCGTATTTAGCATCGTATGTATTTTGCCAAAGCTCAGATAAGATTACTGTATTTGGAACCATGTTTGAATCAACTTGTTTACATGTTTCATCAATAATTGTACCAATCTTACTTTTGAGTTCTGCTTTAGACATACTTTGGCTATCGGAGTCATCTACTAGAATAAGTACATTTATTTTATCAGTATTTGGCTGTTCACCTTCTTTTGGCGAAGGTGGTGGGAGTAAAGCTACACCTACAATATATTTATCGAATTTTTTTAAGAGTTCATCTTTGAATAATTCAAGTTTCTTTTTTATATCTTCAAGCTTTTGCCTTGCTTCTTTTGGAAGTGAATTTAGAAATTCAACTTGTTTATTATCTTCCTCTGAAGAGGGTTGTTTTTGTTCTGGCTGTTTTTTAACTACTTGATTATTTTGATTATTTTCTTTTGCCATAAATATCACACTCTTTTTTTGTTTAAAGCTAATTTGATTTTGATACTGGAAGTTAGTCTTATTAATCGTTTACTAACCTTCCCAAAATATAAACTAGTTAGATTATGTATGGTATATAAATATTGTTATATAAAGTTTGCCCAATGCAGAAAATAATTTGGAATAAACAATTGCAATTTTCATATAACCGCCACCTCTTGCTCCGTGTCATTGTAAGAAGAAGAATTAACAGATGCTTCAGTTCTATAAACTCCAGAAGTAGAATAATTTGTTGCAACATAAACAAAAACATTACTAAGTGAAGTTAAATTTGTTGCATTTAATGAAGTTATATTTTGTTTTCCTGAATTGAATTTCCAGAGGAAGAATTGGTCTGTCAATAAATTATTTCGAATAAGAAGTTCATTAATTGTATTATTTCCTTCAGATAATGTGTTAAAATTATTAATTTCAATTGGCTTTCTAATGTATGGGTCTTTTAAATTATCAGTATAACTTGAAGTTAGAGCAGAAATTTCATTTTTGTTTTGTAAATAGCTATCCTGCTCAATAAAAGCAAAAATGCTTTCATTTTGATTTGCATAAGTTGAGCTTGTATTTCCATTGTAACTCCAATTTAAATAACCAGAATTCCATTTGTTTCTTAATTTAAACAATAAAACATTTCTTGTGTAATTGATATTTAGCCTTGAATAATCTTCAATTGAAGCCCCTTCATATGTAAAAATTTCAGTGTATTTGCTTGAAGCATTTATTGTGAAACTGTTTGTATTATCTTTGCTGTAATTTGTCTCGATAAATACAAATATTCCTTCATTTGAAGTCAATGTTGGAGTAAAAGAAAAGTTAGAGTTTTCATAAAGCATTGAAATAACAGAAGTTGATGGCAAGAAATAATTAATTGCATTAAAGGAGATTATTCTTCTTCCTAAATTTACAGATAAAACATCATAATTTTCAATTTCTAAACTTTTTATTGTAAAAGAAAGTGTTGCTGAATCAATTCCATCATTACTATTAGTTGTACAATTAAAGATTTTGGTTCCAGCTGTTGTGTAATTTGTTGCAATATAATCATACAGACTTTGATTACCATCTAAATCAGTAAAAAGGAAAGAGGAAATGTTATTAGAACAATTCCATGAAACATTTCTTGCCTGAACTAACATATCATTTGAAATAACAATTTCGAACATCTTCTGCGAAATATTTGAATAAATTATTTTTGGCTTGTTTATCCTTGTTCCAAACTTTGCATTCAACCGTTCAAAATCAGTTGAATTAAAAGAATAAGCTGAAACATTGATATTATATTTTCCTGCATAAGAATAATTATGCGATACATTTATTTTTGTGTAATTAATTATTGTAAGATTAGTTATGTTATAAGAAGAACCATCTCCAAAGAAAATTGTGTAGTTGATTCCTGTTAATGCTATTAATCCATCATTAACCAAATAAAATTCAAATGTTCTGTTTCTTGTTTGGATATTTGTATCTTTAAGATTATAAACATCTATTCCAGTTACCCCTTCCAATATTGTAGATGGAGCATGTGCCTGATTGCCATTGTAAACAAATTTCTTGCTTTCATTATTTTTAACAATTTTCATCACATTGCCTAATGCATCATAAGAATATGCATATCTGTTGTTTCCAATGTTTGTTTGTTTTAATCTGTCAAGATTGTCATACTGCATTGAATAAGCAAGATTATTTGCATTGTCATTTATCGAAAGAATATTGCCAACTGAATCATAAACATATGAAAGATTTTGCACATTTGGAACACTAATTGATTTTAATCTTTTATTGTCAGGATAATAAATAAATGAAGATGCTAATCCATTTTTGTAGCTTCTTGTTGAAATTGAACCAATTGCATTGTAAGAAGAGTTGTCAATAAAACCTGGAATTGAATTTATTTTGCCTTGAGAATTGTAGAGGAAATCCAGTTCGCTTAAGCCTTCAATTGAAATAATTCTGTTTTGTGAGTCGTAAAGATAAGAAGTTTCAAAGTTATTCCCAAACAAGTTCATTGCTTCCTTTGATACTCGCATTCTTTTATCATAAGTATAAACAAGACTGATATTGCTTGAAGTAATATTGCTTAAAGTTCCATAATACTGATTATCATAAGCCATTTGCACAGTTTTATCAGATGTTGTCTTAAAAATAATTCTATTAAGTATATCATAATTCAAACTTATTGTTGTTCCTCTGCTATCTGTTTGTGTAATAAGATTACTATTTCCATCATAAGAATAGGTCCAATAGCCCAAATCAGGGTCAGATAGGGAAATCTTTCTTCCCAAAGAGTCATATCCAAAAATAAAGTTATTTCCTTTGGTATCAACAATTTTTATTAAATTATCATTTGCATCATAAGAATAACTTGCATTGTAAGTTTCATTTATGTAAACATCATTTGTATTATATTCCAAAACATTGATTATTCTACCAAAATTATCTAAGACATAAGTGTGCTTATTGTTATTCTCATCATAGTCTGTTATAGTGGAATGATTAAAAATAGTATTTTTTCTTGTGCCATCAGGATTTAAAACAGAAACAACTCTTCCTAAGGTATCATATGAATAATAAGTGTAATTTTCAATTGAAGAAACATCTGAAATATTATTTGAATAAGTTGCAAAGTAAGGATTTTGTTCAAAGCTTACTTTAAATTCAGAGTCATAAAAAATATTTTTTACAATCTGATTTGAGTCTGCATCAGATTTCAATTGAATTAGATTTGCAAAGCCATCATAAAAATAAGTAATTTTAGAAGTTTTGTTTGCAGTTGTTTTTAATGAAACTAAAATGCTTTCAGGTGAAATCCCATCGAAATTGTACTGGTAAGTTTTTGTTGGAGAAACATTTGAATCATAAGGCTGGATTTCTTTTAATATTCTTCCAAATGTGTCATAGTAATAATTCTGCCTGATGCCATTTTTCTCTTGGTAAATTAGATTTCCTGTTCCAGTGTCATAAGAATAATAGGTAATATGCCCAAGTGCATTTCTTATGGAAGCAAGATAAGTATTTAGTGAATCATAGCTGTATTTTGTTGAATATCCAAGCGAATCAGTTGAAGATAAAACATTTCCGTAATCATCATAACTAAAATAATTAAATGAATTGTTGCCAAAATTATTCCATTTTTCAGTTTTTGTTAAATCAGCTTTGCTTGCAACTGCGCCAAAGCCCAAATTATCATAATAATATTTTGACTGGGAAACTAATTCATTATTGCTATCATACAAAGAAGTTGATGTAACTTTATCCATAATCCAATATTGCCTATTTGTTGCATAAGTGTAATTAGTTGTTTTTTCACTATTTAATTCAATAACAGAGATTAGTCTTTGATAATTATCATAAGTATAATTTTTTGTGTTTATTATTGGACTATCATTAATTCCATCATAAAGATAACTAGCAGAGCTTCTTAATGTTAAATTATAGATGTAACCACCATAAGTGTAATTATAATCATAAACATTGGAAGAATAAATATTATTATTCAAATCAAATATTTCACTTTTATATTCTTTTCCTCTTCTTGGACTGTCCTGATAAAAATAATGCTTTACAATTGAATAAGGTTTGATTTCGGTGCTTTGACCAAAGCCCCTAAATTCAGAATTCAAATAATTATACTTTCCAAAAGAATAATTGTAAAATGTTAGAGCAGTAATATTAAATGGATAAGGCATTGAATTATTGACATTGATATTATTCACAACAAAAATATTAAATCCAATTTTGGATAATCCATCTTCCGTATTGTTAAATTTTGTAGAAACAGAATAATTTATTGAAGTTAAGCCTCCAAATTCATTTCTTATATTTTTTAGCATATAAGGAAGAGTTGTATTTTTCACAAAAGTGTATTGCATGCTTGCATCTTTATGCGAAACAAGAATATCAGCAAAGCCATCTCCATTTAAATCTCCAAGCCTTATTCCAATATTATAACCATTTGTTGTAAATGCCTGAGGAGATTGCCAAGAATTATTTTGTATCCAGCCAGAGCCATTATTTATCCATGCCCTGTTTACAATTGTTGTGCCATTTTTAAAATCTTCAAGCAAATCAAGCAACCCATCTAAATTAACATCCAAAAGCCTTATTCCATTATCAGAATAAGTTGAAGATGCAAAATCAATTGGTGGGTTCCATATGTTACTATAATCAACCCAGCCAAAGCCGTTATTTAGCCATGCATTTCTTGTTCCATCTTTGCTTTTAATTAAATCAGGTAAGCCATCGCCATTAATATCAACAATTCTAACTCCGGTATCTCCACTGCTAAGAAAATCAGTTGGCATAATCCAAGATGATAATGTCCAGCCAGAGCCAGTATTTAGATAGACATTTCTTGTTCCGGAATTAGCTTGCACAATATCAACAAAGCCATCTCCATTTACATCAGCTAACTGAACCCCCAAATCATTTCCTGAAGAATCAACAAAATCAATTGGAATGCTCCATGAAGAAAGATTCCAGCCAGTGCCATTATTCAAATAAACATTTCTTGCTCCATTTTTTGATTTTATAATATCCACAAATCCATCTTTATTTACATCTTCAAATCTTACTCCTTCATCTGCATTTACACTGTTGACAATGTCAATTGGCATTGTCCAGCTTGAAGAAAGTGTCCAGTTGCTTGTTTTATCATTAAGCCATGTTCTTTTGCTTGTTGGCTTGCTTTCAATAATATCTACAAAGCCATCATTATTTACATCAGCAAGCCTAACTCCAAAGTCAGTGTGGCTGTCATCTGAAAATAATATTGGTGCTTTCCAAATAAGAGTTGAATTGGTATATCCTGCTTCTGATTGATAATAATCAAATGTTATATTGTGTAAAATAGAAACATTATCTGAACCAATGTAACTGATTAAATTTATTGTTGATAGTGAAGGATTTAGAAGTGTATAATTTATTTTATATTTTCTAACTAAATTATTATTTGTATAAATTTGGATTTCATTTAATCTTCTGCTCTCTTTAAGTAAATTACCCTGCTCAAAAACTATTCTACTGTCTGGCTTTTGAGTTGGTTCATAACTAAATCTAATTTCTCTTAATTGGTCATTGTTATATTTTATACTTGATAAATAGGTTGCGTCAATATCTTCAGCATTTGGATTTTTTAGGTACAAATAATAAATGTTATTAGCATGGGTATCTTGTACTAAATCCAAATTCCATTTTATTGGATAGTTAAGGCTTGAATTTTGTAAAACAATAGAATCATTATTGTATCCAAAACGATATTGTGTACCATCTAGTTTTGTCAAAAGCCAGTAATTACTATTAGTTGATGAAATATTTTCAACTCTAAAATAATATTCAACTTCAGTGTGCCATTTTTCATCTAAGCTGTAAATAAGCTGATATTGATTACCTTCTAAAATAAGAATAAAATTATCATCTGCTGTTGTATTTAATGTTCCATTAACATCTCGATAAATATAATCCTGAGACAAAGACCATCCTGCTCCAACAATTCCGGGTCTTTGTTTCATTGCCTGACTGTTGTATGATAAAACTAAAGAAGGCTGTAAATTATTTGTACCTTTCGGAACTTCAATTTGATAAGAATAAGTTGCAGCTCCTGGAAATAAACTTGTTGCATATTGTCCAAATAATCTTATCTTTGGACTTTCAGGAATACTTGCTTTATGCAAATAAGGTTTGTAATCATCAGCAGAATAAACTGTTTGTATTACTACAAGAAACAATATTACAAGCCAAAATGATTTTGTTTTCATCGTACATTGTGATTAGTTCTTTGTTAAATTAATAAATTGAGCAACTCTTGACTTTATTTGTATAGTTGTAATATTTGCCATTTCCAAACTATAAACTACAGGTGTTAAATTAAACAAATTCAAAGTTGAAGA
Organism: uncultured Methanosarcinales archaeon; assembly: GCA_964604995.1. Taxonomy (GTDB): domain Archaea; phylum Nanobdellota; class Nanobdellia; order Woesearchaeales; family JABMPP01; genus JAGVYD01. The sequence continues at coordinate 2,585 of CAZSAD010000047.1, read as the reverse complement.
ATCATAATTAATTAGCCATCTTTGATTTCCATAAACAACAACTTTGTCAACTCTTCCTAAAACTTGCTGATTATTTAAATTTCTTAAATAGACTTGCTGGTTTGTATAAAGTGTTGCACCTGGCCAAACTACACTATTTGTAATCCCTTCAGTTATGGCACCGTCAATTGCAGCAGATACATTTATAGTAATATTAAATGAATTTGATGGAGATAAGCTAAAGTTATTTAGCTGAGTATTGTCTGAGTTTTTACAAGAAATATACAATGTATGTGTAGCTTCTAATAATGGTGAAGGGAAGGTACAAACATGATCATAGTATCCTGTTGTAGCACAATCTGAGATATTCTTATTATTTAATGAAGTATAATTTAAAGATTCATTCCATAATTTACATGTTGCATAGCCTTGTGTTTTAAATTTAAATGTAGGAGTTTCCTCATCTGTTGGTCCACAAGCTACATATTGTCCTAATGTACCATACCCACAATTTTGTCCACCTTCTGATGTAAAATTAATTGAATAATTTGAAAAGGTATTATTCGCAACATAAATATCTGAACTCGAAGGGAAAGGATAAAATGTACTATTCAATTCTAGGATTTCTGAATTAGATAATGTCCTATTCCAGATATAAAATTCATCCATGTAACCTGTATAATCTCTTCCAGATGTACTCTCTTGATAACCTAAATAAAAGTAACTGTTACTTAAACTGTAGGTGCCTATTGTCTGTCTTCCTTTGTAAGCTCCATCTACAAATACTTCAAAAGAATTATTGTTAGAATAAATTCTAGTTACAAGGTTGTGCCAATTTCCATCATTATAACTACCCGAGATTGTAACATCTGCACTATTTAAACCAACATTAATATTTCCAGTTGAACCCCAATTGACCCCCCAAATAAAATTTGGAGCAGTATTAGATACATGCATTATATTCATAAAATTTGTTGTAGCAGTGTATTTCACCCAAATTGAGATTGTTAGATTAGGATTTCCTGTTAAATCTAATGTCCCGCTTTTTGACAAATAACTTCCAAATAAATAACTCTCTCCTTTTTTTCCTGACTGGTTTTGTGTAATACCTGCAGAGCTAAAATTCAAATTACCCACTTCATCTACTAAATAATTAGTTGTTGGATTTTTTGATGTATCGAATGAATAAACATGTGCTATGTTTGAAGTAAGAGGTAATGCGTTTGTATAACCAATACTAAAAAGAAATAAGAATATGATTATTTGAGTTAAAATTATATTTTTCATTTTATCTCCACCATATTTATTTCTTTTTGTCTAAACGTGGGATCATTTTCAACAAAGTCAGGTCTTGAATTCCTGTAATATTTTTTTAAATTGTTACCTTGTACTTCAAATTTAATACAAGTTTCCCCTGCTTGACACTTTCCATCACCATTACCATCAAGTTTGCTATCGCAAAGAATCGTTACTTTTTCACTATCTTCTGAAGGCAGACAAGTGTAATCAGAATCAAAATCCAGTTTGAATTTTTGTTTGACAAAAATTCCTTTTTGTTCACAAGTCTGTTTTATTTTTGAAACTTTTTTTACTACTTCACATGTGGTGTTATAATTAATTGTATTATTATAACAAGTTTGATTAAGTTCATCGCATGTTACAAAATATTTTGATTGTTCGCAATCTTCAAAAATTAATTCATCTTCTTCATAAGAAACATCTTTGCAGTCTTCTATTTTAGAAATTGATTTCTCTGCGGAAAGAATATCAGTTGATTGTCCCTCTTGGACTGGTAAATTTTCAGATGGCTGTTCCTGAGCATAAACTTGAGATGAATGATTTGAAAATGAATAGATAGCAAAAAATACAAGACATAGAATAAAGACAATGCCAATTTTGAATATTCTTTGCAGTTTCATTCTTTACCCCCTGAATGATGTTTCCCGTCACTGAAACACTGCAAAAGTAATTGCTGAGTCTTTGTTATAGAATATTTTCTTTCTTAAGTTTATATAGCTTATGGTTAATGACGATAAACTAATTTGGGACGAGAAACTAATCTTTCATGACGAGAAGTGACAACTAATAAAAGTCTTGAGTATGGGTATATAAGGGATGTAAGAGCGAAACTATATAAATATGAAATAGATTTATACCCTTATGACACTCAAGAAATTGTTCGGTTTGTATAAAATTGACAAGAATATATTATATTATGCTTTCGGAACTGCCATCTGTGGTATTGGTGTAGGGATTGTTTTTCAAATTTTGGCAGACTTCCCCCTTTATATCCCTATAACTTTAATGATAACAGGTTTTATTATAGCTCAGTATTTTTATAATAAATTGCTTCAATAGTTAAAAAAAATGGCAATAGAACAACATATTTTTTTTGTATTAATATTGATATTAATCCTCCCTATAATAATAAAAATATTATTATCCAATTTTTTATCCAAAGTTAAGAAAAAAAATAAAATTATTTATAAAGACTTGGAAGAGACCTCGCTAAATCATTTCCACGTTATTCAAGATATCAATTTGTGGTTATATATTATGAAAACAGATTTTAGTGAAGATATAAACTTAAATATGTTAAAACTTCT
>CAZSAD010000046.1:0-10060 GCA_964604995.1 uncultured Methanosarcinales archaeon | reverse complement strand
AGTTTTAATTTTTTTGCAATTTCAGCTGGATAAAGTTGTGATTTCTCGAGAAGCTTTACAATTTCTAATCTGTCTGGGTGATTTATTATTTTCATTGCACTTGGTTTTTCTAATAATTTTATAGGTGCAAAACTTTTTCTCCCATTCTCTTCTTTAACAATATAACTCTTCATTTTTACAAGGAATTTCTTATTATTTAAAAATATTTCTATATATTATGAATTACTTTATAATATTCTTATAATAATCTATAATATTATAATTATTAAATAGTTCTTATAATCTTAACTAACTAAATATAAAATCTAATAATAGTTTAATAACTACAAAAAGTAAGTATATTACTTAAAAATCAATTTAAAGGCTTCATAATAGTTTATTTATATTATATTACAATAATTTTTTGAATTAAATATTTATACTAAGTATCATTTCTTAAAAAAATGATAAAAAAAGTAGTTATAATGGCGGCAGGTAACGGGGTTAGAATGTTACCCCTTACAAAGCTAGTGCCTAAGCCATTAATACAAGTTAATAGAAAACCTTTCCTTTATTACTTGCTTTCACATTTAAACAAAGCAGGTTACACTGATATCGCAATAATTGTGGGTCATAAAAGTGAATTGATGCCTTTATTTCTAAAAGAATACAAGTTTAAAGCAACTTTAATACTACAAAAGAAAAGATTAGGTACCGCACATGCTCTAAAATGTGCAAAAGACTTTGTAGGCAATGAACAATTTATAGTTCTAGGTGGAGACAATCTTTGGTCAGTAAAAGACTTAAAGAAAATTGCAATTGATAATCCTTTTAATTATATTGCAGCATCAAAATCTAATGAACCAGAAAAATATGGAGTACTTATAGAAGATAATGGGACTTTAAAAAAAATAATCGAAAAACCTCAAAAATTTGTTGGAAATTTAATTAATACAGGTTTATACAAATTTTCTCCTGAAATATTTAATGCAATTTCACAAATAAAAAAATCTTCAAGAGGAGAATATGAATTAACAGATGCTATAACTCTTCTTGCTAAAAAAGATAAAGTAAAAGTGTTAAAACTAAAAGATTATTGGTTAGACTTAGGAAAAATTCCAGATATACGAAAAATTGGAAAATTTCTAGATAAACACAACTAAAATTAATAATTTCAAAAAAATACTTCAAAAGATAAATTAATTTATTATATTTTAATTAAAATGAGTTGAAAAAAATGTGTGGAATCTTTGGTTACATTGGAAAAAAAGAAATATCTAATCTGCTAATCGAAGGTCTAAAAAAACTGGAATATAGGGGATACGATTCTTGGGGGATAGCTCTAAAACAAGACGACTCTATCTTTATAGAAAAACATATTGGTAAAATAAGTGATACTAACATTTCAAAATCAAAAACTTCTTTGTTGGCAAAATCAAAAAAAATAATTTCTAATATCTCCGATTCTAATTCAAATAAAACCAATTTGGGTATTGCACATACAAGGTGGGCAACACATGGTAGTGTTACGCAAGACAATGCACATCCTCACATTTCATGCAACGGAAAAATTGCAGTTGTACATAACGGTATAATTGAAAATTATGAATTTTTAAAAAAAATGCTTCAAAGTGAAGGACATATTTTCAAATCAGAAACTGATACTGAAGTTATTGTGCATTTAATTGAAAAATTTTATGAAGACAATTTGGAAAAAGCAATTTTCAAAACTTTACCACATCTTATAGGAACATATGGTATCATTGCAATGCATGCTAATGAAACTAAATTAGTTTGTGCAAGAAATGGCAGTCCTCTAGTTTTAGGAATTGGTAAAAATGAATATTTTATTGCAAGTGATGTTTCACCTCTTATGGAATATACTCAAAAAGTTATTTATCTTGATGATGGAGATGTTCTTACAATAAATGAAAATAATTATCAAATAACTGATATTTTAGATGTAAAACAAAAAAAGACGATTGATAAAATAACTTGGTCTACAGGTAAAATTGATAAAAATGGATATGCACATTTTATGTTAAAAGAAATCTATGAGCAGCCAGAGACTATAATCAACACTTTGCGCGGAAGACTTATCAATGGTCAAGTTAAATTGGGAGGAATAACTCTATCATCCAATGAGGCTAATTCTATAAAAAGAATAATCATTGTAGCATGTGGAACATCTTGGCATGCAGGTTTAGTTGGAGAATATTTGTTTGAGGAATACCTAAACATTCCTGTTGAAGTTGAGTACGCTTCTGAATTTAGATACAGAAATCCTCCAATTGACAATTCTGATTTAGTTATTGCCATAAGTCAGTCCGGAGAAACAGCTGATACTTTAGCTGCTTTGAAACTTGCTAAAGAAAAAGGAGCATTGACAATAGGAATAGTCAATGTAGTTGGAAGTACGATAGCTAGAGTTGCAGGTTTAGGAATTTATCTTCACGCAGGTTTGGAAATAGGGGTTGCCAGTACCAAAGCTTTTACTTCTCAAATTGTCGCTCTTTGTTTATTGAATTTATACTTAGGAAATTTAAGATTAAACAGCACACAAAATAAAACCAATGATAACGACAAAAATAAAGAATTAGAAGTTGCACTAAAAAAGTTATCTTTTGAATTATCAAACTTACCTAATATTTTAAAAGAAGTATTAATTGAAGTAGATCTTCCAGTTAAAAAAATCGCAGATAAATATTACAAATCTAATAATTTTTTATATTTAGGTCGGGGATTTGAGTTTCCCGTAGCTCTCGAAGGAGCTTTGAAATTAAAAGAAATTTCCTATATCCATGCCGAAGGATACCCTGCAGCAGAAATGAAACATGGCCCAATTGCATTAATCGATGAAAAAATGCCAGTTGTATTTCTTGCAAGTAAAAATGCAGCATATGATAAAATTTTAAGTAACATTATGGAAGTTAAAGCAAGAGGTGGTAAGATAATTGTTATAACCACAAAAGGCAATACCGAACTAGAAAAAATTTCTGATGATATAATTTATACTCCTTTAGCTTTTGGACCAATAGTATCAATAATTAATATTATTCCACTTCAACTTTTGGCATATTATATCGCAGATTTACGAGGGTGTGACATAGATAAACCCAGAAACTTAGCAAAAAGTGTCACAGTTGAATAAAACTTTAATAATTATTAATGTATTCAATAGGAAATTAAATCACGACCCTAAATAAAAAATCAATAACTTAACTTAGGTGAAAAATTGACAAATTCAAAACAATTCGACAACTTAAAATTAAAAGATATTCAACTAAGAAAAGCAACTATTAAGGATATAAGTAAAGTTGCATTGGTACTAAATAAAAGTTATAATATCTCCTCTATAAAAGAAGGAGAAGAAGTTTTTCTAGAAGAACTTAAAAAAAATCACACTTATCTCCTAGCAGAAAAAAATAGTGAGATCTTAGGAATTACTACCTACATAATTCACGGTTTACCTAAACACGGTTTAGCTGAGTTAGATAGAATAGCAGTTATGCCTAATTTTCGCAATTTAGGTATTGGTAAACTATTATTTGCTGAATTGATAAACTCTTTAAAAAATGATTATATCTCAAAAAATTCTAAATTAAGAAAATTGTATTTGTTAACTCATGAAGACAACCTTTTAGCAAGAGCATTTTATGAGAAGCTTGGTTTAAAGTACGAAACAACATTAAATTCACATTATTACAAAGATAAAAATGAATGTGTTTATAGTATATTTTTCGATTGATTCCTAAATTTGTTTAAGTTAAATCTTCAATATTTGCTAGAATTTCACCATTCATGGTATGAGTAAATGCTGAAGTTGCATCATCAAAATACCATCTAATTCTTACATCTCCTTTAGCTTTTCCAATTTGGGGTATAAGCGTACAATTCATAAATGGACTTGCTCCACCCATACCACTGCCATCTGAAGCAAGTTTTGGTTCATAAATAGAAATTATTTTTGATCTACCTTGAAGTATATGTAATCCTGCTTTGCTACCAAAATTATCATTCCACTGGCTTCCAATGGCAGCATTAGTTGCTGTTAACCCACAATTCATACTATCTCCAGTAACATTTATTTCTGTAATTATGATCCCTTTTCCCATACCATTTTCAAGTTCGAAAAAAATACTATGGTTTACTATTGGGTCAACATCAATCATGCCAGTACCTAATTGTATTAAATGGTTTTTACAATAAACCCCCATTTGAAATGTGCATTTTTCAGGTAACATTATAGTTGGATTTAATACTCCAAAATATGCGAGTGCACCAATAACAATAAGAACAACTAATATGGCCCATCCATAGGTCATTAAAAATTCTAATGCTGCCTGAGACTTTCTATTAGATAGACTAGGATAAACTCTTTTTCCTTTCTTATTTATTCTCATTCTATGCCTCTTTTTGTTATTCTAGTATGTTTTTATATAAAAAACTGTCGATATATAATAATTTACTTTTTAATGTTTTTGAAACTATAACACTTTAACTTAATTTTTCATAAAGTTTTACAAATATCTCTTTAGGAACATCTAATCCTGCATTTACAAGTACTTGTGCAAAATCTAATCCAGGTTCCTCGTTTTCGTCTTCATCTAAACCTAATTGAAAAATTTTTTTAAGGGTGTAACTACAAAGATAACCATCATTCATTTTTAATGCAATTTCCTTCCCATTTTGATTAAGAGAATTCAAACTAAGATTCAAAGAAATGTTTTGGATTGATAATTGTCCATTTTCATTTGTTATTGCCCCGTGTTTATGTAATTCCCATTTGATTAAATCCATAACTGTTTTTTCAAATTCTAGTTCTTGTAAATATTTTTCATAATCCAATCCTTCTTTTTCAATATACTCTTTAAATTCAAAATTAGAGTTTTGTACGGGTTTACTAATTCTATACACTCTTCCGGCATATCCTACAACTTTTTGTCTTGGACCAAATTCAGTCCATCTGTTCTTTACTCTATACGCATACTCTTTACCACTTATTTTTTTTATTCGAAAAAACATACACAATAGGAAAATTAGGCACTATTTAATATTTTCTAACTAGCTTGTTAATTCTTCTTTAAAGTTTAAGTAGTTAATTATCATTCAATAACTGTAGAAAAATATTTATAGGCTATCTACCAAGTTTAAACTATGAGGGTTAGAAAATTTTTTTTAGTTGTAATCGAACTTTTTTTAATACTTTCTCTTTACAAGCTTTGGGACCAACTAACAAGATTGCCTATTGGTTTATATCTTTTAATTTGTATAGTGTTTTTATTTTTTTTAAACACAATTTTTGCTAAAATGGAATTAATGAGTGATCTTGGCAGAAACTTTATTTATAAAATCTGCAGTAGATTAACATTTACAAAAGATTGGTTTGGTATTTTAACTATGGCTTTTGTAGTATTGGGATTTTTTATATCAAGAACACTCTTTCAAAGTGCAGCAATAGCATATATTGTAATAATTTTTGGTTTGGCACTAGCTGCTGTTTTGATTAGAACAGATAGTTCCAAAACTCAAGAGAATGGATTATACATAATCGGATTTTTGATTGGAATTGGAATAGGGAGCAAATATGCATCAAACTGGTTTATAATTACAATATTTATTTTTGGACAATTATTTTTATATTTTACAAATTCTCCAGGAGAGACAGAAAAAGGGCTAAATAATTAGATCCGTATATAATTTGGCATAGTATTTATTAAATGATGCTATTTCTATTGATTTAGACGATATAAATCTAGTCCATTTTTTAGTATAAATTAGTGTACAAAATGACAAAAAGAATAGCTGTTGTGGAAAACGAGAAAATAAAAGATATAAACAAAAAATTACATGTCCAATCACTTTGTCCAATCAATAGATCAGGAACTGAATGCATAAAAATAGATAACAATGGAAAGTTATTGATAGATGAACTTACATGTATCGGTTGTGGTATTTGTACAAAAGCTGCTCCTGAAGCAATAAAAGTAATAAATCTTCCAGAAGCATTAAATGGTGAGCCAGTACATAGATACGGCGAAAATGGATTTTCGCTTTATGATCTTCCAACTCCAATGTTTGGCAAAGTTGTTGGAATTGTTGGAATAAATGGGATTGGAAAAAGTACAGCAATTAAAATATTAGCAGGAGTTCTAAAACCAAATCTTGGCAAAGTTCATGTAAAAGATGTTTCAATTGAAAATGTAGTTGCAAGATTTAAAGGTACAGAAGCACAAATATTTTTTGAAAAATTAGCTAGAGGTGAGATAAAAGTTAGTTACAAACCTCAGCATGTTGATTTAATTCCAAAACAAGTTAGTGGTAAAATTTTTGATATCTTAAAAAAAATTGATGAAAAAAAAGAATTACAAAAAGTTGCAGATGCTCTTGACTTAAATGCTATTTTGGATCACGATATAAAAAATGTTTCAGGCGGAGAATTACAAAGAGTTGCAATTGCTGCTTGTGTATTAAAAAAAGCTAATCTGTATATTTTTGATGAACCAACCAGTTATTTAGATATTAAACAAAGACTTAAAGTATCTAGTTTTATTAGGGGACTAGTTAATGAAACTACTGGAGTTCTTGTTGTTGAACACGATCTTATTATCTTAGATTACATGACTGATTTGGTGCACCTTATGTATGGAACAGAAGGTGCATTTGGGGTTGTTAGTCAACTTAAAACTACAAAAGCAGGTATTAATATTTATCTTGATGGTTATTTAAAAGAAGAAAATGTAAGATTTAGGGACCATACAATAAAATTCTTTGAAAGGCCTCCTAAAAAAAACCTTAAAGAAATGAATCTTATAAAATGGAACGGGATAAAAAAGGACTTACAAGGATTTAAACTAGAAGCTAAAAAAGGCGAATTACATAAAGGTGAAACAATTGGTGTTTTAGGTGAAAATGGTATAGGCAAAACTACTTTTGTTAAGATACTTGCAGGTGTCATACGAGATTATGAAGGGGAAATTGACAGAAAAATTCTTGTTTCTTACAAACCTCAGTATCTTGAGTCTAATGATGAACTTGTTATGGGTATACTTGGTGATGCCATAAAAAATTACGAAATACAATTAGTAAGACCATTAAATCTAAAACCTTTATTCCTAAAAAAACTTGATGAATTATCAGGCGGAGAACTGCAAAGAGTTGCAATTGCAGCTTGTTTATCAAAAGATGCACAGTTATATTTACTAGATGAACCCTCAGCATATCTTGATGTAGAGCAGCGTTTGATTGTTTCTAGAACTATTCGAAGTTTTATGGAAGAAAAAAATACAACAGGTATAATTGTAGATCATGATTTACTTTTTGTTGATTATATCTCTGAAAAATTAATTGTTTTTGATGGTAAACCTGCAATTAATGGTGAAGTACATGGTCCATTTGAAATGGAAGATGGAATGAATCGATTCTTAGAAGATATTAAAATAACTTTTAGAAGGGATGAAATTTCTAAAAGACCAAGAGCAAATAAGCTTGATAGTCAACTTGATAGGCAACAAAAACAAAGTGGGAAACTTTATTACAGTTAAATAATATTCCAATTGTTAAATGATATTTCAATTATATTCGAGGAAAAAATGTTAAATGGAATAAGAGCCATTATTTTCGATTGGAATAGAACTTTGTTTGACAAAGATGAAAATAAAATCTATCCAGAATCAGAAAAAGTTCTTTTACATCTTTACAAAAAAGGATATAAATTAGGATTAATCAGTAACGCTGAATCAGATGAAATTGAAAAAAGGGAAAAAGAAATTATGGAATCTGGTTTAGGAAAATATTTTTTGATTTCTATTAAAGCTCTAAAAAATAAAGAACATTATTTAAATGCAATTTCAAAAATGGAGTGCAATGCAAATGAATGTGTTGTAGTTGACGATAGAGTTAAACGTGGAATATTTATTGGTAATAAAATTGGATGTATCACCATTTGGTTAAAAAAAGGAAAATTCTCAACTCAAAATCCAGAAAGTAAGGATGAAATTCCTAAATATACAATAGAAAATTTAGAAGAATTGTTTAATTACTTATATTAAAAATCTAATAATAAAAAATAAATTAAAAAATTTCTTATTAAAAATTAAAAAAATTAATCAATTACCCATGTGCATAAAGTTCAAATTCTTTTGGTGGGATTGATAATCTTACCTCATCTGCTTCTTTTCTTTTCATTTCAATCCAAGTTTGGATAATCTCTTCTGTAAAAACACCAGTTTCTGTTAAGAATAAATGATCTTGTTCTAATGCATTTAAACTTTCATACAAAGATGCAGGAACTGATTTTATATCTCTTTTGTCTTTATTTTCATAAACATTACCTTCAAATGGGTTTCCTGGATGGATTTTATTTTTTATTCCATCCAATCCTGCGAGCATTATTGCACTAAATGCAAGATAAGGATTTGCTAGAGGATCTGGTGTTCTAAATTCAATTCTTTTTGCTTTTTCTTCGTTGGAATATGTTGGAATTCTAATTGCAGCACTTCTATTTCTTTTAGAATAAACTAAATTAACCGGAGCTTCAAAACCTGGAACTAATCTTCTATAAGAGTTAGTTGTTGGTGCAATAATTGCACAAAGTGCTGCTGCGTGTTTTAATATTCCTCCAATATAATAAAGACCCATTTCACTTAATCCAGCATATCCTTTAGGATCAAAGAAAAGATTTTTTCCGTTTTTCCAAAGGCTTTGGTGTACATGCATGCCTGAACCATTGTCTCCATAAATTACTTTAGGCATAAATGTTGCTATCTTACCATATTTTGCTGCAATATTCATAACAATATATTTGTACAACATGACATTGTCTGCCATTTTAATTAATGATCCAAAACGCATATCAATCTCATTTTGTCCTGCAGTTGCAACTTCATGATGATGGTATTCTACTTGAATACCAACTTGGATTAGGTATTTGACTATTTCAGATCTAATCAAATGCATTGAATCCATCGGAGGTGTTGGAAAATATCCTTCCTTATATCTTATTTTAGCTGTTGTTCCATTACCTTCTTTTGCTGAATTCCAAGGTGCTTCTTGTGAATCAATTTCATGATAAGATGATTCTGGTGTAACTTTGTATTTAATGCTATCAAGAATAAAAAATTCAAGTTCAGGTCCGCAATAACATTCATCAGCAATTCCTGTGGATTTTAAATATTCCATTGCCTTTATCGCAATATTTCGTGGATCTTTCGAATAAGAAAATCCTGTTTCAGGATCTTTAGTATTTCCAATAAGTGTTATAGTATTTGGTAAAAATGGATCAATAATTGCAGTTGATGCATCTGGAATCAAAAGCATATCACTCTCATGAATATCTTGAAATCCTCTAATTGAGCTTCCATCATAACCTATTCCTTTTGTAAAACACTTAGTATCTTCACTCGTTGATAAAAATTCACCAGTTGGAACAGTAAAATGTTGCCATCTACCATGCAAATCAGTAAATCTCACATCAATTTCAGTTGCTTCAACTTTTTTTACAAGTTCAAAAAATTTATTCAAGTCATTTTTTTCTAAGTTTAAAGAAATCTCTTTTCGATATAGATTTGCCTGCATAGATAGTTTCATCTCCATAAAATATCCCTCCAGATATAAGATACAGTAATCTAATTTATTCTGCAATATGGTTGGGTTCTACCGATTTTAATGCAAAAAGGTTATTATCCTCTTCACCTTCTAATTCAACAAAAGACGAATCAAAATAACTCATATCTTGCATTAGTTGTATATCCAAAATCATTGATTTAGTCTTTAACATGAATTGTAGAGTATCTATACACTATAAATAGTTTATTGGATATTAATGATACAAATGTTTAATAAAATAGCTAATATTTATATATCTGTTTAATTTTAATTGAAAAATAAGTTAAAAACTAAACAGTTGATTACAGTTGATAACGGTTGATTTATATGGATTTTGATGACAAAGATTTAAAAATATTAAATGCTCTACTCGAAGACTCAAAGCTCTCTTATAGGCAAATAGCAAAAAAAGTAGGGATTTCAGTTGCAACAGTAATGAATAGAGTAAAACGTTTGGAACAAGAAAAAGTTATTA
>CAZSAD010000045.1:0-10083 GCA_964604995.1 uncultured Methanosarcinales archaeon | reverse complement strand
CACAACAAACATAATAAAATAGTATTATAAAAAACAAAATATTTTAAATATAAAAATAATATAAAAAATCTTCTTTAATTCAAAACAAAGGAAATTTGTTAACCCCTACGTTTCCTGTGGAGATTTTCTTGTAATTTTTTATTACTATTTAATTTTTTTCATTTTTTGTTTTCATACTTAATTTATTTTTATTTTATTTATTAATTAATTATTATATATTATATTATTATTTGTCTATATTGAAAATAATAATATATATAATAAATTATATAAGAAAATAAAAATAATCTATATTATTATATAATAAATAATATCCATTTATTATAAATTTATTATATAATATATGTTTTAAATATTTAATATTTAAAACAACCCAAAAAATCTAAAATATGTTTTCCATAGGAAATCAAGGAGAGGTATACATACACCAAAAAAACAAAAATATATAAAGCCCGCACTTCTCTTGGAAAATATGGAGAGAAAATTAACAAGTTTTTTTGAAAATTTTTTGAAAAAAGAATCAATTTTTTTTGATAAAAAATCACTCCAAACACAATTCATACCAGAAACATTATCACATAGGGACGACCAAATAAAACAAATAGCAAATATTTTGGCACCAGCACTTAAACAAGATTCACCTTCTAATTTGTTTATATATGGTAAAACTGGAACAGGAAAAACAGTTACAATAAAATATATTACTGATCAAATGGCAAAGGTTGCATCAAAGCAAGACATTCCTTTAAAAATTTTATATGTTAACTGTAAAATGAAAAGAATCGCTGATACGGAATATAGATTAATTGCACAACTTGCTAGAGAATTTGGAAAAGCAATTCCACCAACAGGTTTACCAACAGACGAAGTTTATAAAATATTTTATTCTGCAATAGATAATACCAAAAATACTATCATTTTAATTCTGGATGAAATAGATCAACTTATAAAAAAAACAGGCGATGAAATACTTTACAATCTTACAAGGATAAATACCGAATTAAAAAATAGTCAACTCTCAATAATTGGTGTTTCAAATGATTTAATTTTTACGGATAATTTAGACCCCAGAATTAAAAGTTCTTTATCAGAAGAAGAAGTTGTTTTTCCACCATATAATGCAATACAATTACAACAAATATTAAGGGATAGGGCAAAGTTAGCATTTAAGGATGGGGTTTTAGAGCAAGGGGTAATAGAAAAATGTGCAGCATATGCTGCAAGAGAACATGGTGATGCTAGGCGGGCACTTGAACTTTTAAGAGTTTCTGCTGAAGTTGCAGAAAGGGAAAATTTAGATAAAGTTAAAATAGATCACATAGATTTAGCAGAAGAGAAAATTGAAAAAGAAAGAGTTTTGGATATTTTAGCAGCACAACCCAAACAAACACAACTAACTTTATATGCAATCCTTTTACTCAATCCTCAACCAAACCAAGCAATATTTACTGGTGAAGTATACGAACTTTACAAAAAGTTATGTTATCAAACAAATTTAAGACCATTAACTTTAAGGAGAGTTTCAGATATAATTGCAGAACATGAAATGTTTGGGATTTTAAATACTAAAACTATTTCAAAAGGAAGACATGGCAGAACAAGGGAGATAAGTCTTGCTGTTCCAAATTATCTAAAAGAAAATATAAGAAAAATACTCGAAGAAGCCCTTGAATTAGAAAAACAATGAGTGAAAATAGTGTTTCAACCAAAAAGAGTAAAATTATGGAATTCTTAGATAAAGGAATATTATTGGACTATAATTTTTTAGAAAAAAATGATGAATCTTCTTTTGTACCAAAGCAAGAAATATTAGATAATACCTCAATTCTAACAATAGATAAAGAAGAATTATTTTATGATAAAGAGAATATTAATAATGACGAAGAAATGGATAAATTATTAGTCCAACTTCAAAAAGGAAGGGATATCAAATCATATAATAAACTAATAGAAATAATGCACGAATCAACAAATAAAGCACAACATTCAAATTCTCAATCTTCATCTAATGATGGTTATAATGTTAAAATTATTTCTTCTTATAACGAAAAACCAAAAAAACGAGAAGTACAAGATTTTGTAAATTATTTTATTGCAAGATACAAATTTATGGAAAAAATATTGAGGAATAGACAAGAACTAAAATCAGTAACATCCATTTCTAGAATTTTACAAAAAAAAGAAAAAGAAACTCTTTCCTTAATTGGTATAGTAAAAAGTAGACAACAAACAAAAAATGAAAATATTGAATTAGTATTGGAGGATTTAACTGGAGAAATAAAAGTTATAGTAAATAAATCAAAAACACATCTTTTCGAACTAGCCAAAAATTTAAGTTTTGATGAAGTTATAGGTGCAGTTGGTGTAAATTCTACAAGGGTAGTTTTTGCTAACAATATTATATTACCAGATGTTCCTCAAAAAGAAATAAAAAAAGCACAAGATGAAACATATGCTTTATTTTTATCAGATACTCACATAGGTTCAAAAAATTTTTTAAAAGAAAAATTTGAAAGATTTTTGAAGTGGATAAACGGAGAAAGTGGGAATGAACAACAACAAGAAATTGCAAAGAAAACAAAATATCTTTTTATTGTGGGGGATTTAGTTGACGGAGTTGGAATTTACCCTTCACAAGAAAATGACTTAAACATCACAGATGTTGAAAAACAATATGAAGAATGTGCCAGATTATTTTCACAAATTCCAAAACACATAAAAATTATTATTTCAGGTGGCAATCACGATGCTTTAAGATTAGCTGAACCACAACCAGCTTTTTGTAATTATTTTATTAAATCTCTTTTGGAATTACCTAATGTAATTATGGTAAGTAATCCAGCTGTTGTAAATATTCACTCTTCAGAAAATTTTTCAGGTTTCGATGTTTTGTTGTATCATGGCTATAGTTTTGATTATTATATCGCAAATGTAAGTAGTATTAGATTTGGTGGGGGGTATGACAGAGCAGATTTAGTTATGAAATATCTTCTTCAAAGAAGACATTTAGCGCCAACACACTCATCAGCACCCTATATTCCCGATAATGAAAGGGACCCACTTATAATTGAACAAGTTCCTGATTTTTTTGTTACAGGGCATTTGCACAAAACTTCAGTTGCACAATATAAATCAACAACTCTTATTTGTGGTTCGTGTTGGCAGGATTTAACAAGTTTTCAAATTAAGGTTGGTCATCATCCAGAACCTTGTAGAGTTCCAATGGTCAATCTTCAAACAAGAGAAATGAGAATTTTGAGGTTTTAGTATGGTAGTTGCAAGCAAAGAAATGCAAGAATATTTTGAGGATATTGAAATAAAAGTTAAACATGGTTTTGATAGTGCAGAAAAAGCAAGAGCAAAAAAATATGATCCTGAACCTAAAGTAGATATCGTTCTAGCAAAAAATATGGCAGAAAGAGTTGAAGGTCTTATTCGAGAAGTTGCACCTCAATTAGTGGGCAAAGGTATGGTCGAACAAATTTTCGAATACGAGAAAAAATACAAACTATTAGACTGGAGAGTCGCATTCAGGATTGCAGAAGATGTAGCCAAACAAAAATTTTGCACATTTAAAGATGAAGAAGAAGCAATGGAAATTGGAATTAGAGTTGGGTTTGCATACTTAACTTTAGGAATTGTCTCAGCTCCTCTGGAAGGATTTACTTTTCTTAGAGTCAAACATAGAGCAGATGGAAAAAAATATTTATCAATTTGGTATTCTGGTCCAGTAAGAGGGGCAGGTGGAACAGCAGCAGCAACTTCAGTTGTGCTAAGTGATTATGTAAGGGTAAAGATGGGTTATGATACATATGATCCAACAGAGCAGGAAATTAATAGATATATTACAGAAATTCAAGATTATCATGAAAGAGTAACCAACTTACAATATCTTCCCTCAGAAGATGAATTAAGATTTATGGCAAAAAATTTACCAGTAGAATTAAATGGCGAACCTACTGAAGATATTGAAGTTTCTAACTATAAAGATGTTCCAAGGGTAGAAACTAATCTTATAAGGGGGGGGATTTGCCTTGTTTTGGCAGAAGGGTTATCTCAAAAAGCTCCTAAAATCTGGTTAAGACTAAGTAAATGGGGAGAGGAATTAGGTTTAAGTCATTGGAATTTTTTAAAAGAATTTTTAGAGCTTCAAAAAATTATTAAAAGTAGAAAAACTAAAGATAAATCACAAGGGAAAAAAATTAGTCCTAATTTTGTATACATTCAAGATTTAGTTGCAGGTAGACCAGTTCTAACTCATCCTTTAAGAGAAGGAGGATTTAGGTTAAGGTATGGCAGATCTAGAATTTCTGGTTTTTCATCGGCATGCATACATCCAGCAACAATGCATCTTCTAAATCAATATATTGCAACAGGTACACAACTCAAAATGGAAAGGCCTGGAAAAGCAACAGCAGTTACACCAAATGATAATATTGAAGGTCCTATTGTAAAATTAACAGATGGTTCCGTAATTAGGGTGGGAACAGAAAGCGATGCAATAAGGTGTTTTGATTTTGTTAAAGAAATTTTATTTTTAGGAGATATACTAATTAGTTATGGGGATTTTTCAGAGAATGGACATATTTTGGCTCCTTGTGGGTACAACGAAGATTGGTATACAAGAGAAATTGAACAATTACTCACTCAAAAATTTGGTTCAGATTATTTAGATAAAATAAAAAATTCCTCTACTCTTCTAAATTCAATTACATTCGATGAACTACAAAAATTATTAATTATACCAAACAAAATCAAATTATCTTCGAAAAAATGGATTTCTCTTTCAAAAGAATTAAACATTGCATTGCATCCCTACTACACTTATCACTGGGGGATTCTTGAAAATCAACAATTAATAGATTTGCTTAAATGGTACCAAGAAATGAATATTGTTTATGAAAATGAATCTTCAGAAGAAATTTCTAAAATCATTTTACCATTAAACGAAACGAAAAAAAGAATTTCAGACTTAATTGGAATTCCTTGTGTTGTAGCAGGAAATGAATTTGTAGTTTATGATAAAGATAATTCCATTGCAATTTTAGCAACTTTAGGTATAAACAATAAAGAAGAAATTTCTTCAAAAATAGAATATATCATAAACAACTCAGATAAAAAAGCACTGGAGATAATAAATTCTTTTTCATTTGTCAAAATTAAAGACAAATCGGGAACCTTTATTGGTGCGAGGATGGGAAGGCCAGAGAAAGCAAAAATGAGAAAACTCTCAAGTAGCCCACATACATTATTCCCAATAGGTGAAGAAGGTGGAAGATTAAGAAGTGTGCAGTCAGCAACAGACGCTGGCAAAATCACAGCAGATTTTCCAATGTATACTTGTGAAAATTGCAATAACAAAACAATCTACCCCGTTTGTGAAAATTGCAACAACTTAACTGTTAGATTATATGATTGTCAATCCTGTGGTTTTATTCAAACACCAATTTGTACAAAACATGGAAAGGCAAAAACTTTCAAAACACAAACCATTGACATAAATCATTATTTTGACTTAGCAATAAAAAAATTAGGTATGAAAACTTGGCCAGATTTAATTAAAGGAGTAAGGGGGACATCTAATCGTGATCACATACCAGAACACATATGTAAAGGAATTCTTAGAGCAAAACATGATCTTTATGTAAATAAAGATGGAACTATTCGTTACGATATGACTGAATTACCAATAACACATTTCAAACCAAAAGAAATAGGAATCAGTTTGGAAAAACTAAAACAAATTGGTTATTCACATGATATTAATAATCAACTAATAATTACCAATGAACAAATAATAGAATTAAAACCTCAAGATATTATTTTACCAGCTTCTTTAGGGGGGACTGATGAAGCAGCAGATGATGTTTTATTTAGGGCATCACAATTCATTGATGAACTTTTAGTTTCATTTTATGGTTTAGAACCTTACTACAACTTTAATTCCAAAGAAGATATTATTGGTGAAATAGTAATTGGTCTAGCACCTCATATTTCAGCAGGAATGATTGGCAGAATAATTGGGTTTTCTGAAACACAAGCATGTTTTGCACATCCTCTTTGGCACGCAGCATTAAGGAGAGATTGTGATGGTGACGAGTGTTGTGTTTCTTTGCTGATGGATGGTTTATTAAATTTTTCAAGACAATTTTTACCAGATAGAAGAGGAAGTAGAACAATGGATTCTCCTTTAGTTTTAACTTTAAAGCTTTTACCTGCAGAAGTAGATGATATGGTCCAAGGTTTAGATGTAGTTTGGAAATATCCTTTAGAATTTTATCAAGCAGCAGAACAATACAAAAATGCATGGGAATTTAAAATTGAACAACTTGGAACGAGATTAAACACAGAATTACAATATGAAAAGATGGGGTTCACTCATGATGTTACAAGTATCAATTTAGGTGTAAAATGTTCAGCATACAAAACTTTACCAAGCATGGAAGAAAAATTAAAAGGACAAATGGATATAGCAGAAAAAGTGAGGGCAGTTGATGAATCTGATGTAGCAAGGTTAGTTATTGAAAAACATCTGCTTAAAGATACTAGGGGGAATCTTAGAAAGTTTTCACAGCAAGAATTTAGATGCGTTAAATGTAATGAAAAATTCAGAAGGCCTCCCTTAGTTGGCAAATGCACAAAATGTGGGGGCAGATTGCTTTTTACAGTAGCAGAAGGATCAGTTTTAAAATATTTAGAACCGAGCATTAGTCTTGCAAATAAATACAATGTTTCAACATATCTTAAGCAAACACTCGAATTAACAAAAATGAGAGTAGAGGGTGTTTTTGGGAAAGATCCAGAAAAGCAAGCAGGACTTGGTGCGTGGTTCGATTAAAATATCAATCTTTTTCTAACAAATTTTTAATTATTTTTTATATTTGTTAACCATTATTCATAAAAAGAAATCAAATTTAAGTTAAATTCTTGTAGCTACGGGATGTTTAGCACCACAAACACTACACTTCAAAAAGGTAATATCTCCTTCTCTTTCAAGTTTAGTATCATATTTTTTACATGCTTTACACACAACAAACTGATTCGCATATTGTATTATTTTATCATTTATCATTGAAGCAGATAATTTTCTTCCTACAATAAGTGCATTCTTAGTTAAATTTCCAGGAGTTGCTAATTCTTTCAATATATATTTTAATAGGTGGTCAACAGGTCTTCTTAATGTATCTGCAATGTTATAAAAATTACTAACTACTGTTTTATTTCCTTGTAAGTGCCCCATAACTTTTGGGATTTCAAATCTTTCAGTATTAAGAACATGCTCAGGTAAATTACTTCTTCCTTCATCTAACATTTTCTCATAATCCATACTTGTTAGGCAAAGAAACCCTATATTTAAAGTTATGGCATACATTATAAAGGCGTTAATACGAAAAAGATATAAACTTATTAAAATTAAGTTGTTTTTATGGTGGATTCAAAAAAAGAGGATTTGATTAGATTTCAAACTTCAGCTAAATTAAAAGAGGAAACATTAAATCGTTTACAATTATTAAAAGAAGACGATATAAAACAAATATCTTCATTATATAATCATTTCTTATCTCAAACTTTTTCAATTAAAAATAAATCAACTCCTGAAGAAATAAAACAAGAGTTGGAGAAAAAAAGTTTAAGTCTTAAAACTAAAGAAAAAATATGGGATTACTTAGAAGAATTATCAGAAGCTGAATATTCACAAATTGATAAAAACAACTATCATGATAAAAACTTGATTCCCAGGTTAAAACATTTAGTTGAACTAATTTTTGACGAAGAGATGGGTAAACACAAATTATTATCAGAAAAAAAAATAGTGGATAATTTAATACATCCTGAAAAAATAGTATCTTATTTTCAAGAAAAGAAAAAAGAAACAGCTGAAATAGATAAAGATTATCAAATGCTTGAAATATTCAACCTTGTAAAAAAAGCACACTCTTCGCTTTCAAACAATGACGAAGCTGCCGCAAAGAAAACCTATTCACAAATACTTAAAATTTATACTACTCTTCCAAATTCAAATAAAAAACAAATATACTTCCATATAAACAAACTATACGAAAAATTTTCTTTAAAGACAAATAAAAAATAAATTTAAAACTAATTTAAAATTGTTGTTTTTATACTTTTTATTTTATTGTTATTAATTATTATTACTGTCATTTGTATTATATTCATTTTATTTTTGTAATTGTTGATTAGTCATTGTTTCAGTATTTATTGGATTCTTTGGTTTTTTATAAATATAATAAGCAATAATTAAACCAGAAGTTAGTGCTAAACTTAATAATGTTAAATACACAAAAGGAGATTTCACCAAATTAATTATTTCATCTTTCCACTCTAAATAAGGTGATTTTTTTTCTTCCACTTTATCTTTTCTTGTTATTAAATATTTACAAGTTTCAATTATCGAATCTAGCATTTTAGTTGCCTGATTAAAGTTTCCATTTTTTATTTCCAAATTTGCTTTTTCAAGCATCTCATTTAATTCTAAACATTCTGGATTTTGATTCAATAAATCCCTTACAAAATATATTTTAGTTTGAACTTGAGTTTTATTTGTTTCTCCTTTTTCCAAAGTGCTCAAAATGATTTTTGCATTATCTTCAATAAAAGGATCTTTTACTTCACCATAAACAACAACTTCAAATGAACCATAAACCTTATCAGTCGATATATGCAATTTGATTTCTTCTTGTTGACCAATATCTAATTTATCAATTATTGTTTTTGATAAGGTTATATTAGTATCATTTTTGTCAGTTTTTGCACTTATTGTAATTTGCGTAAGAGTTTGATTTGCACTATTAATTATTGTAATTGGGGTTTCAATACTTCCATTTACATAATAAATTGGAAGTCCAGGCACAATTAATTGGTAGTTCTTAAATTTACTTTGATCATTTTGTTTATTTTCCTCTTTTTTATCTTCAGATTGACTTGCGGCTCCTCCACCACCTCCTCCACCTGAAGAAGGTGAGGGGGTTTGATCACTATTTGTAGAATTATCAATAATACTAATACTCACATTATTACTATACTCTATTCCATAACTATCATTAAATTTAAAAGTTATTATCTCAGTACCAGTATAATCATTTAATGGTCTAATATTTACTTTTCTACTTGATTGATCAATTTCAACATTTATATTATTGTTTCCTGAGACATTCATAATTATGGTATTATCTGTATCAGGATCATAAAAGAAATCATCCAAATCAATCCAATTTAATAACACTACATTTTTTTGGGAGGTTTTATCAGCAATTCCATAACCAATTTCAACATGACTAACATTTGGGCTAACTGTTTCATTGCTAGTATTCATTAATATCTTGTATTGTAAATATCTTTTGGCATCAACATTTATTGCAGATCCGCTCCCATTAACTGACGGAATCCAAGAAGAGTTTTCATCTAAAGTATCAAAACTTTTTAATTGCATTGTTACAAGAGTTCCAGAAGGGGAGGTTTCATTCCATGTTATATTTGTAAATTTCAAGGAATAAGATGCATCTCCAAAATCAATTATTGACGAAATAAATTCACCATTAAATACATATGTTCCATTTGTTTGATTAAGTTCAATTGAACCTAATGAAGATAATTGGGTATTGTTGTATGTTCCACTAAAAAATTCAGAACTATCCTGACTTTTTATTCCAAATACGGGTAATCTATTCACATCTATTATTGTCATATTCCAAGAAATTGAAGCATTAGCAAAATTTTGGTCAATCACAACTAAAGTAACAATATAATTACCTGCAGTAGTATAATCTGCATTAAATGTGTAATTTTGCATGATGCTTTCTTCTGTGACAACACTATAACTATCTAATGGATAACATTTACTATTGATATCCAAACCAGGGTTCCAATAACATCTAGAATCTTCTTCACAATAAGTTTGATTAGTCGAACTTAACAAATTACATGCTCGCAAAAGGGTATTATTTTGTACAGAAACTCTCCAACTGTAATTTAATTGGTAATCTTCAGGATCGTGCGAAGTTTGATTAAAATAAATACTATTATTCTCATAATTAGTAATTGTTAAATTAGTTGGTTCAAATG
>CAZSAD010000044.1:0-10697 GCA_964604995.1 uncultured Methanosarcinales archaeon | reverse complement strand
TCTGATTTTTTTACAAAACTTGTAATTCAATTAAATAAATAAATTTTAAATTAAATAAATATTGTAATTTTTATTCTAAAAATTATCTATTAATTATTTTTAATTACTATTTCTAATTTTTTTAACTTTTTTAATTTTTAAACAATAAATTTATAAACATCATACTTTATCATACAATTTAAAACTAAATTTTAATTGATTAATTGGTGAAAATATAATATGGAAATATCTAATAGGGCAAAAGGACTCGGAACAGAAAATGCATTTGTTGTTTTAGCTGAAGTAAATAAACTTGTTAGAGAAGGAAAAAATATTGTTAGCTTTTGCATTGGTCAACCTGATTTTGATACTCCTCAAAATATTAAAGATGCAGGAATTCTTGCAATAAAACAAGGCAAAACTAATTACACTGATTCAGCAGGAGCATATGATGTGAGATTGGCACTTGCAGAATTTGTTTCTAAAACAAGAAAAATTGATTGCAAACCTGAAGATGTAGTGATTGCAAATGGTGGAAAACCTTTCATTGCATTTGCAGTTCTTTGTACAACTGATTATGGGCAAGGGCAAGAAGTTATCTATCCAAATCCAGGATATCCAATTTATGAAGCACAAATAAAAGCACATGGAGCAGTTCCAGTACCTTTACCTTTAACTGAAAAGAAAGGTTTTAGTTTTGATATTGAAGAACTTGAAAAAAGAATAACAAAAAAAACAAGAATGCTAGTTTTAAACAGTCCTCAAAATCCGACTGGTGGAGTTTTAGGTGAAGATGATTTAAAAGCAATTGCAAAACTTGCTGAAAAACATGACTTTTGGATTTTTAGTGATGAAATATATTGGCAACTTACTTACGATAAAGAATTTATTAGCATTGCATCATTGCCTAATATGTATAAAAGAACAATTATTATGGATGGTGCATCAAAAGCTTATGCCATGACTGGATGGAGAATGGGATTTATGGCAAATCCTATACTTTCGCAGCATATGGGAAGATGGATGACAAATATTGAATCTTGTCCAAATCACATGGCACAATATGCAATGAAAGAAGCATTTGCAGGAGACCAGAGTGGCTCAAAAAAAATGATTCAAACTTTTAAGGAAAGACGGGATTTAATTGTAAAATTATTAAACGATATTGAAGGATTTAGTTGTATAAAACCTGGTGGGGCATTTTATGCTTTTCCAAATGTAACTTATGCAATGCAAAAATTAGGACTTAAAACTTCAGAAGATTTAAGAAAATTACTTTTAGAAAATGGAGTTGCTGTTTTATCTGATAGGCATTTTGGAAGTAAAAATCCAGATGATAATAATGAATACATAAGGCTAAGTTATGCTACTTCAACTGAAAATATAATTGAAGGTTGTAAAAGAATAAAACAAGTTATTGAAAGAAGATGATCAAAGAAAAAATAATTAAGAAACATAATTTATTTTAAAAAATTTAAAAATTTTAAATGAAGTGATAACTGTGGGAATAATTGATAAAACTGGAAAAGAAACAAAATTTGATATTGAAGAACTAAAGAAAGCAGCAAATGAAATGCGAGGATATAATTTAATTTCTATTTTTTGTGCTCAATCGGGTCATACTGGAGGCACACTTTCAGCAATGGATATTTTATCTGTTGCATTTTTGAATGTAATGAAACACAAACCCCATGATCCAAAATGGGATGGTCGGGACAGGATGTTTTTTTCAGCTGGGCATAAAGCTCCAGCTTGGTATACTTCACTTGGATATTCTGGTTATTTTGACATTAAAGAAATTGCAACACTAAGAAAACTTAAAAGTCCTTTTCAAGGTCATCCGGATTGGAAAAAATGCATTGGCATTGAACTTTCATGTGGTTCATTAGGTCAAGGATTAAGTGTTGCTGTTGGCGATGCATTATCTGCAAAATTAGACGGTAAAAATTACAAAGTATTTTGTTTAATGGGAGATGGCGAGCAGCAAGAAGGTCAAATATGGGAAGCTGTTATGGCAGCAGGACATTATAAACTTGATAATATTATTGGTATAATTGATAAAAATCTTTTGCAAATTGATGGATGGGTAAAAGATGTTATGGATGTTGATCCGCTTGACAAAAAATATGAAGCATTTGGTTGGCACGTAATAAAATGCAATGGTCATAATGTAGAAGAGTTACTTACAGCTTTTAAGGAAGCTGAAACTACAAAAGGAAAACCAACTGTAATAATTGCAAATACTACCAAAGGAAAGGGCGTTAGTTTTATGGAAAATCAAGCAGGGTGGCATGGAAAAGCTCCAAATAAAGAACAGCTTGATTTAGCATTAAAAGAAATGAAACTTGAATATTTGCCCAAAGATGAAATGATTAAAATTGCACAAGAGTATCAGAAAAAAATAGATTCTATGATTGAAAGACAAATGCCAAAATTCAAAAGAAATTATTGGTGGAATTCTCTTCCAATAATGAAAGTAGATATGAAAGCAACAAGAATTGGTTTTGGTGAGGAACTTGAGCAAAATGAAAATAAAAATGTTGTTGCACTTGGCGCAGATATTTCAGGTTCAATTTGTATAAATCTATTTTATGAAAAAAAACAGGAGAGAAAAAATAGATTTTTTAGTATGGGAATAGCTGAGCAGTCAGGAACATCTGCTGCAGCTGGTTTTGCAAAAGAAGGAAAAATTCCTTTTTTTGGAACATATGGTGTTTTTGCAGCAGGAAGAGCACTTGACCAAATTAGAACAACTGTTTGCTATGGTGATTGGAATGTAAAAATTGTTGGAGCACATGGTGGAATTTCTGTTGGACCAGATGGTGCAACACATCAAGCGCTTGAAGAATTATTTCAAATTTCAGGGTTACCTAACATGAATTTACTAACTCCTTGTGATGCAGCTGAATCAAAAAAAGCAACCAAAGCAATGATTGATGAAATTAAAGGTCCATGTTACATTAGACTAGCTAGAGAAGCAACACCAAGTGTTACACATTTACAAACACCTTATAAATTTGGAAAGGCAACAGTAATTTCATATATTGGAGAAAAAGAAAAATTTATTGATGCATTTGAAACTAAATTGTCAACTGAATATAAAATTAAATCAAAAGAAGAAAATGAAGATATAACTTTGATTTCATATGGGCCTGAACTTACTGAAGCAATGAGGGCTGCTTGGATTTTAAAAGAAGAATTTGGGATTAAAGCAAGAGTTGTAAATTTCTCAACTATAAAACCACTTGACAAAAAAGCAATTATTAATGCAGCAAAAGATACCGGTGCAATTTTAGTTGCAGAAGAGCATCAAATTGGTGGACTTGGAAATTTAGTTGCAGCAGTAATTGCAAAAGAAGGAATTGGTGTTGTATTTGATAATATCGGAATCAAAGATACATTCGGAGAATCAGGAGCGTCATGGGAACTTGTAAAATATTTTGGTTTAAGTGCTGAGCATATTACCCAAAGAGCAAAAGAAATGATTGATTCTAAAAAGAAATAATCTATTTATATAATTTTTATTTTTTATAATTATTAGTTTGATTATTAATTCTTTATTCTTTTCATAATTGGCTCAAGAAGTGGTGGGGTTATAAATGTTGTAAGAATAATTACTGCTGCAAGAACTGAATAAAGATATGTTCCAACAATTCCAGTTTTTAGACCATATGTTGCAAATATCAAGCCAACTTCTCCACGTGGAATCATACCTATCCCTATTGCCAACTTGTTTGCTTTTGTTCCAATTGCACCAAAACCTGCTAAAACTTTACCAACAATTGCAATTGCTAAAAGCGATAATACAATCAATATTTTACTAGTGTCAGAAAATACTTTTATATCCATATACGCTCCTGCCGCAACAAAAAATAAAGGCACAAATAATTCACAAACAGGTTGGATTTTTATAGAAATATGTTTTTTTTGTTCAGTTCTTTCAAGTATTAATCCAGCTGCAAATGCACCAATAACTGTTGCAAGACCCACATAATTTGCAGCAACTGCTAAAATTAAACTTAAAGCAAATGCAAAAGCAATGATACTTCCTTTAACTTCCATTTTGGCAATTTTCTTAAAAAACCAAGGGGCATATTTTATTCCTACCCAAGTTGTTATTACAAGAAATAATATTGATAAAAATGTAATTTTTCCAAGTGCAAAAAATGATACTTTTTGCAGTTCAACAAAACTTGTTATCATTGATAATATAATAAGCCCCAAAACATCATCAATAACTGCTGCACCTAAAATTATTTTTCCTTCTTGTGTGTTTAATTTTTTTATATCAGATAGAACTCTCATTGTTATTCCAACACTTGTTGCAGCTAAAGTTGCTCCAACAAATATTGCAATGGAACTTGCATAACCTCCTATTGCAAAATAAATATATCCAAAAGTTACAGGTAAAATTACACCAATAATTGCAACCATCAAAGAAGGAAATCCCACTTTTAACATTTTATATAAATTTGATTGCAATCCAACTTCAAATAGTAAAAGAATAACTCCAATTTCAGCCAAAAATGAGAATACTATATTTTCACTTGGAATTAATATGTTAAAAAGACTTGGTCCAAGAATTAAACCAACAGTTAACTCTCCAAGAACTGCACTTTGGCCAAATTTTTCAAATAGCTCTCCAAATAATTTAGCAAGAATTAAAACTATAATAATAATAATTAAAGTTGATATAAATTCGTCCATGAAAATAAAAATTAAGTGGATTATAAAAAGCTTTCAGAATATAAATCTTCTTTCAATATAAATCAACATTTCGATGGTATTTTTTATTTCAAATCAAATATTTTATTGCAAAAAATCCACCAATAAGTAAAACCAAAGCTGCAATTGTAATCCAGTTAAAATATTTATCAATAAACTTTTTTATTTTTGGACCGAAGAAATATATCATTGCAGATTCACCATAAAATCTTAAACCTCGTCCAAGAATTGATGCTAAAATCAATGTTGGAATACTTATTCCCCAAACTCCAGCTGCAATTGTAAAAACTTTGTAAGGTATTGGTGTTAATGCTGCTGTAAAAATAAACCAAAATGCATTCTGTTGATACATTTGACCAACCATTGTAAAATATTGCTGGTAATGGAAAGTTTCAATTATTGCTTTACCAACTGATTCATAAAGTGCAAAACCAATAAACCATCCAAATATACTGCCAATTACACTTCCTAAAGTGCATATTGTTCCATACCAAAAAGATTTTTTAGGTTTTGCAACCGAAAGTGAAAGTAATAAAACATCTGGTGGAATAATAAAAAATGAAGCTTCAATGAATGCAAGAACAAATAATGCAACAGATGCATATTTGCTATTTCCCCAAGAAAGTACCCAATCGTACATTCTTCTAACTAAACCAAAAGAATATTTTTCAAAGAAATTTTCAGATTTTCCTATTTTTTTCTCATCTTTTTTTCTCATTTTTATTTCAATTCAATACTTTATTGATTGTATTTAATAATCTATGGGTGTATCATATTAAATAGTTATATGCTGTCTATAATATATTTTTTATATCCTATTTCAACATATATAATTTGCGAATCTTTTAAATATTTAAACTGTTCTTGCATTAATTTATAAATTTATATTTTTCAAATGTTTTTAAGTAATAAAAAGAGGAGTGTTAGTGGTTATGTCATTACAAAATAATCATTCTGGTATCTTGGGGGCTAATAATAAAATACTTCTAGGTGAACCACATAAAATACCCTTAAACATTTTCCTGGAGAAATTAAACACTTCTGAAAATGGATTATCTTCTAAAGAAGCATTAGAAAGGCTTAATATTTATGGAAAAAATTCACTCGAAAGCAAGAAAAAACAAACAGCTTTGTTTAAATTTCTTAAGCAATTTACTAATTTCTTTGCTCTTTTGCTTCTTGTAGGAGCCGGACTTGCATTCTTTGCAGAACAAATTTCTCCAGGGGAAGGAAATTTATACATTGCAATTGCACTACTTTTGGTTGTTGTACTAAATTCTATTTTTACATTTATACAAGAATATCAATCTGAAAGAATAATAGACACATTCAAAAATATGCTTCCTGAAAAAGTTGATGTTCTAAGAGATGGTAAACGTGTTATAATAGAATCACGCTTTTTGGTTCCTGGCGATGTAATTTATGTTTTAGAAGGTGATAAAATAAGTGCTGATGGTAGATTAATAGAACAAAATCAGCTTAAAGTTGATAATTCCCCTATAACTGGTGAATCTGAGCCGCAGCTAAGAAAATTAGAATGTACCCATGAAAAACTTCTTGAAACAAGAAACATGGTTTTTTCTGGTACAATGGTGCAATCAGGAAATGGCAAAGCAGTTGTTTATGCAACAGGAATGCAGACACAAATTGGAAATATTGCACAATTAACAAAGCAAACTACTCAAACTGAAACTCCATTAAGAAAAGAGCTGAAACATTTTATAAAAATAATTTCTACAATTGCAATAATTACTGGTGTTTTGTTCTTTATAATTAGTATATTTCTTGGCAATAGGATGACAGCTAGTTTGATTTTTGCAATAGGTATTATAGTTGCAAATGTTCCTGAAGGTCTTCTTCCGACAGTAACTTTGTGTTTAAGCATTGCATCAAAAAGAATGGCAAAGAAAAATGCACTTATCAAAAATTTAGAATCTGTTGAAACACTTGGTTCAACAACTGTTATTTGTACAGATAAAACAGGCACGCTTACACAAAATAAAATGTCAGTAACAACTTTTTTTGTAAATGGGCATGAAAGATTTGCAGATGAAAAAGGAATTGCAAAAGAAAAAGATATGAATCTTTTGATAAAATCAATGATATCATGTAATAATGCAAGGCATGACTTAGAAAAAAATATATTTATTGGTGATCCAACTGAAACATCACTTCTTGAATTTGTTCAATTGGATAAAAAATCAGAGATTAAAGTGGATAAAAGAGTACATGAATCTCCATTTGATTCAAAAACCAAAAGAATGATAACTACTCATAAAAATGGCAATAAACTTATAGCTTACATAAAAGGTGCACCTGAAGTTGTGATTGAATTATGTTCAAAAATTATATCTAAAAATAAAATTTCTAAACTTACAAAAAATGATAAAAAAAATATAATTGAACATTACAAAAGACTCGCGAGCAGAGGCGAGAGAATACTTGCATTCGCATACAAGATAACAAAAACTGAAAAAGCAACTGAAGAGGATTTTATATTTATAGGATTAGTTGGCATGATGGATCCGCCAAGATCAGCTGTCCCTGATGCAATAAAAAAATGTAAAAGTGCAGGTATACGTGTTGTAATGGTTACTGGGGATTATAGTTTAACTGCAGAAGCAATAGCAAGAAAAGTTGGGCTTATTGATGGCAATGCATCAGTTATAACAGGCGATCAGCTTGATAGTATGGATGATTCTAAATTAAAAAAAGCAGTGAACTTACCTAATCTTATTTTTGCTAGAACAAATCCAATGCACAAACTTAGAATTGTGCAAGCATTTCAAGCAAATGGTGAAATAGTTACAGTTACCGGAGATGGAGTTAATGATGCGCCAGCACTAAAGCAAGCTGATATGGGAGTTTCAATGGGGCTTTCAGGAACTGAAGTTGCAAGGGAAGCTAGCGACATGGTACTTTTGGATGATAATTTTGCAACTATTGTAAATGCTGTTGAAGAAGGAAGAACAATATTTGAGAATATAAAAAAATTCATTGCTTATATTTTAACAAGTAATGTTCCAGAGATATTACCTTTCATAGCATTTGTTATGCTTCAAGTTCCTTTACCCTTAACAGTTGTTCTTATACTTGCAATAGATCTTGGTACCGATATACTTCCTGCAATTGGTCTTGGAAATGAAAAACCAGAATCTGATGTTATGCAAAATCCACCAAGATCAAAAGATGAAAGATTGCTTACTCCTCAACTACTTTTCATGTCTTATGGAATAATTGGGATGATTCAAGCAGCAGCTGGATTTTTCTCTTACTTTTACGTATTATTTGAAGGAGGATGGGTGTGGGGTCAGCAGCTTGCATGGAATGATCCATTATATGCAAAAGCAGTAACTGCATTTTTCATAAGTATAATTATATGCCAAATTGCAGATGTAATTATATGTAAAACAAGAAGGCAGTCTTTGTTTAAACATGGATTTTTGAATAATAAAATTGTTTTGCTAGGAATATTTACTGAAATAGTAATTTTGCTTGTAATTGTTTTTGTGCCAGCTGCAAATAAATTCTTTGGCACACATTCACTAAGCTTTTTTGAAATAATGTTATCTGTGCCATTTGCACTTTTGATATTGTTTGGTGATGAATTAAGAAAACTTCTTCTTAGAAAAGATAATAAATTCGTCAAGAAATATTTAACTTGGTAAAATAAACTAATCAATTAAAGAAGAAGCAAACCAAGCTGGTCTTTGATATATTGCGCTGTTTCAGGCGTAAGTTTGTTGTTTCTTTTAAAAGATGCAGAAGATGTAATTATTAGATCTATTAGAAGATTGTATTCTTTTTTAATAAAACCTGCATCACTGGCACGACTTAAAGTTCCATGAACTATTACTTTTCCTTCAAGGTCTGGTCTTTTAAGATTATTGAGTTTTATATCATAATCATAACCCATGCCTTCTACTAACCCTAATTTTCTATTATCTAATCCTTTTTTTAAAACAAAAAATCCTTCTCCCCCTGGATTATACGGGGGTTCAAAATATATCCCACTTTCAGGAACAATCTTATCTCTCATTAATCCAAATTTATCAGTAACTTCAGGGGTAAATCCTAGCATTGAACCCACCCTTTGTCTGAATGCAATAAGCATTTTTCTTTGTGTTTCAATATCTTTTCCCTCTATTCCTGTCAAATATTCATTTGCAACTGAAGTGAGTTTATTTTCCCATTCTTCAGATTTGGATACATGTTCATTATACCATCCTTTAATCATTTCTGAATGAAATTGTCCAATTCTCCATTTCAGTTCATTCAATGGAATCTTTAATCCAGCAAGAGTTCTATAATTGGATGCAATATCTTCAAGCAATCTATCTTTTCTTAGGTTTTCTTTCCAGAAGTTTTTACTATTTTGTATTTGCTGCAATAATTCTTCTTTCCCTCTTATACTATTTGCATCATACATAATTGATGTATTAGAATTCATACTAGTTGCAGCATTATATTCATTCCAAAATATTAATTGTTTTTTGAGTAAATAATCTGCTCGTGATTTTAATTCTTTTTTATCACCTGTGTTTTCAGTCATTTTATTTAATAAGGAAATATCTCCTTTAACAAAAGCAGATTCAAACTCCATTTTCTCTTTTTTCACTTCTTCTCTAAATTTAGCTACTTCTTTTGTATTTTGATTTTTTATTTCTTCACTTATTTTAAACTCTGCAGGTGCATATGCACTATCAAACTGCAAATTCAAAATCTTAAAATCGAAGAATGTGGCTATTTTATTATAACTATCCTTTAGGCTCTTAGCGTTATCATATTCAGTTCTCAGCTTTTCTGACAATTCTTTTAATTTTATTACATCACTTGGAAGAGTAAATTTACTATTTAGATATTTATCAAATTCCTTTTCAATTTCTGGCAGTAATTTTTGTATGCTTGTTAAAAGCTTTGGCACTTTTTCAACTAAAAGTGTATCAATTTTTTTATCTTTTTCATTTACATAATTTGTGTAAGAAAAAAATGGAGAGTCCAATCCTTCAACTGCTTCATACTGCAAAAATATGCTTTTTTCAGATTCATTACGTTCTTTAGTTAACCATCCATATTCTTGATAATGGGTTACTTTTACAGGATTACTTATTCTATTAGCAAGCGCTATTACATTTCCAATAATCAATTCATTAGTTAAATCATCTAAATTAATCTGTTCCGGAGCTAGTTCTAAAGGTATTAAATCTCTATTAAATCTTTCTTCAAAATCTTTTATTCCCTGGAAAGTTTCTTTACTAACACGGCAGAAATCATAATTTTTCAATAATAATTGTGCATGTTTAGCTTTTTGCACTACTAAATCATTTTCATCTAAAGTGCACAAATTAGCACTTGCAGCTTTTTTTAATAATTCATAATCACTATTTATTCTAGTCAAAACTGATTTATCTATTTTTTCTTTAAGGCTTTCATAATTTTCTTCAATTGATATTATATGCTCAGATATCAGTTTGTCTTTGTGCTTATTAATTCTTCCCATCAAAAACGTTATTGTTTTATTAATCTTATCTGTTTGTTCCTTTTCTATATCTGAAAAGTAAGGTATTTCATTTACAGTACCAATTTGAAAACTAGTTGAGCTGTATATTTTAATTGATTCTTCATTTAATTCTAAAATATCTAACTGGGTATCATATGTTTCTAAAACTAATTCATTTACTTTTCTCATCTCAACTATTTTTGTTGTTAATGTTTTAGCTGCTGCAGCTATTCCGCTATATTTTGCAGGCCTATTATCTATAGCATCCTTTATTGCAGAAACTCTCTCAAGCATTTCTGCATATTCTATAAACTCTGGATTTTGAGAAGTATATTTTAAGAATTCAACTTCTCTTTCAATCCTGTTGTATTCTTTATTAACTGTTTCTTCAAAAAGATTTATTGATTGGTCAATTTCCCCTAAAACATTAATTGGTATTTTATTTTGCAAGAATTCAATTAGGTTTTCACTAGAATATTTTGGTGGTTCTTCA
>CAZSAD010000043.1:0-10859 GCA_964604995.1 uncultured Methanosarcinales archaeon | reverse complement strand
TATAAATATTGCGTTTAAAAAACCAATCCTTTTTTTAGATTCTATTTAGATTCTGTTATGTTTTGATACAAAGAAGGCATATATTTATAAAAAGCTCATTCTAACTCTTGATTATGATACCAAAGAAAAAGAATAATTTGTTTTCAGCCAAAACATTTATGGTTTGGTTTTTTATTATAATAATGACATTTAGTATTGGTGGTTATTTTATTTCTGAAACTGGTTTTGGAACACAAACAGTTACTTATAATAATTTTAATATTTATCAAGAAGGAACCAATTGGAACTTAAAATTAAATGGGAAGATTTATTCTTTTACCTATCTTCCAACACAATTAGAAAATATATCGGTTGATAAAAATTCATTTCCATTAATAGACAAAAAAACAGTGTATATAACATTTGATGCTAATCAAATAAACCTTGAAACTGCAGATATTGTAAGATATGAAATGAAAAGAGATTTCCCAAAATATTTTGATATTTATCCAATTGATTCTATGATTTCTTCGAGTAATGTTTATAATTTACCAATAATGACCTGCGATAATTCAACATTGGAATATCCTGTAATATACCTTAAAACAAATGATGAAAAACTTGAAAATGATATTGGTAAAATTTATGTCCAAAATAATTGCGTGATAATGGAAAGCCCAAGCAATAATTTTTTAATGTTAAAAGATAGATTTGTTTATTATAATATTGGAGTTATGAAATAGATAGTTATTAAATATGGGTGTCTTTATGGCTTTACAAAAAAATGATGTTTCTAAAATTAAGAAAAATCTAAAGAAAAAAAGTGATTCTAATGACTCTATCAAAATAAAAAAAGCCAATAGTAAAGATAAAAATAAACTCTTCAAAGTCATTGGTTATGTTATGCTTTTCTTCGTGGTTTTGATATTGCTTATTATCTGGATTAAGTATAAGGCAATTAAACAAAGCAATAACATTGATGGATTGTATCAAGAAGTTTTAGATGGTAAAGAAAGTGCTAATGGTTATATGTATAAAGGATTTGTATTTGTTAAATTAGATGATTTATGGTATACCAAACTTCAGAAAGGTAATACTGTTTTTACTGCCCCTTTTCATTATTCACCAAGAGAAGTAGAATATGTACCAATTGAAGGAGACATTCTCTCTTTTGGAAGATTGATAATGCAAAATTATAGCAATGAATTTTACATAACATTTAATCCTAAAGATCCTAAATTAAAATATATTGCACTTTCAAATGGAGAATTAAGTTTTAATGTAGTTCAAACTTTTGATTTAAAACCAACTGTTGGGTGTACAGTAAATGAAACACAAGGATGCTACTTAGCACCAATTATCACTTGTGAAAATGCAGATAAACCAGTAATATATTTTAGATATTCTACAGAAACTAAAGTAATAAGTGATAAAAATTGCCTTATAATACAAGGCGATGAAGTTGAAATGCTAAAAGCAACAGATAAACTTTTGTTTACCTGGTATAAAATTATAGTATAATTTTATAATAGGTAGTATGATAATATAAATTGATAAGGATTATAAAAGTAAGTTCAAAAAAAGAGATATAAACATGAATAAAAATGACCATTATTATTCTAAAGAGCCAACATCACCTTTCACATTAAAAAAAATAAAAGCGAATCTTCGTTCAATGGAATTAGAATTGTATACTTCGTCAGGCATTTTTTCAATAACTAGAATAGATAAAGGAACAAAAGTGTTAATTGACTATGCAATTGTAAATGAAAATTCGAAAATTCTTGATTTAGGATGCGGCTATGGTTCAGTTGGAATTGTGTTTGCAAAAGCTTTTCCAAGTTGCAGTATTGTTATGACTGATATTAATGAAAGAGCTGTAAAGTTAGCAAAAATGAATGCACAATTAAATGGTGTATTAAACAACACCTCCATAGTTTCAGGACACTTATTTGAAAATGTAAAAGAAAAATTTGACACAATCCTATTAAATCCACCACAAAATGCTGGAAGAGAAATCTGCTTTGAAATGATTATAAAATCATTTGATTATTTAAACAAGAAAGGAACTTTACAATTAATCGCTAGAAAAAATAAAGGTGGAATTGTTCTTTCCAATAAAATGCAAGAGAGGTTTGGAAATTTTAAAGTTACTGCAAAAAAGGCAGGGTATTGGTTGTATGTTAGTCAAAAAGAATAGATTTTTTCTCAAAAACTGAAAAGTTTTTATAGATGTAAGAATTATAGATATTAATAATACTCCTTGGGAGGAATTACATGAGCACAATTTACAGGCATAAAGAAACACTATTTTTAGTATCACTTATGGTATTATTCACACTTATTTTCTTTTTGGGTTATTCATCTTACAAAACAAAAACTGCAATAATAAATATGGGCATTGGTCCTGAAATGATTGATTTTTTAGTGATGATATTATCAATTGCTGCAATAATAAGAGTCATTTTTCTAATAAAAAATGTCGAAGTAGAAAAAACTAGCATTTCTTAAGAATTTATCTTTAATCTTAATAATTTATTTCCTAATTATTTTTAGTTAATAGAAAATTTATGTTTAAACTTCGTCTACTTTTTCGCCAGTAAAAGCAACAAACCTAATCCCAAATCCTAATTTTATAAGCGCTGAAAGTAATGCCATGTGTTCTTTTCCATTTCCAGAAATTATATTTATAGCAACTTCAAAATCGTTGATTTTGCCAGTTAATTGTTTTGCAATATCCTCAGTTAAAAGTTTTAAGGGTTTTTTTACATCAACACGTATATAATCATGAGGTTTATCTGTTGTAAATTTACCAGCATAAGATTCATCAGAAATAAAATAAATGTGTTCCCATTCCTGACCATTAACTAATTTTAAAATATGTGCCCAAGAACCTTTTCCTTCTCCAAGAGAAACTATCAATTTTGTCATACTTTAAAAGAATATTTAAAGATATATAAAGCTAAGCTTGTAATAAGTTAGAATAATATATAATTAAAATAACTAATGATAATTAAAATAACTAATGATAATTAAAATAATAATTAGAATTCATATTTTCTGTCAAGGGATTCATTAATTAAACTATCAGCTGAACCAATAAATTGTTTAACAACTGTTGGTTTATTGCAATAAGGGCAGGTTTTTGGAATGCCATTAGCTAATTTTCTTTGAAATTTAAATTTACATTTAGTACAATAATATTTTATTATTTTTTTTGCATCTTCTGAATTAACAAAATTCATATCTATTTTTTCAGGTTCGACAAAATGTCCTGCCATTTTTGGTCTGTTAGAAGTAGCTACTTTTAATTCATAACATCTGCCACAAATCAAATCTTTGCCATTTAAATCATATTTCATATCCCTAACTAAGGTTTTATTGCTACATCTTTTACATGTAACTTCAACATCTTGGCTTGAGACCATTTTAATATCGATATCTTTCTAATTTATAAAGATATCCCCCTAAATAAGGTTTGAATAAACAAAAGAATTAAAAACAACTAAAAAATCACAGTTACAATGTCATCAAAATCAATACCTTCAATGTCTTCAAAAAAACAAGTTAGAAAAGAAAAGAGTAAAAAAATATCAAAAAGATATAAAGATACCCCTAATTCAAATAACAATACTAATATTTCTTTAGATAAACCACAATTCGAAAAAATAAAAACTACATCCATAATTTCGTTTATATTTGGATTGACTTTTTGGATCCCATTGTTAAATTTATTTTTTGGAATTGTAGCAATAGTAATTGGAATTAAAGCTTTAAAAGAAATCAAAAGTGACCATAGTAAATATGGGGGTACAGGATTTGCTGTAGCTGGAATAATATTAGGCACACTACCATTATTATTCTCCTTAATAGGGTTGATTATGTGTTTGTATGGTAGTAATGATATATGCACTAACATGGGACTAACTTTTCTAGTAAAATAGATATTACATTTTGATAGAGTTTATTTTAGCATTATGATTTAGGTTTTAATTAAGATATAATAATCTTTAAGAGAAAACATTTAAAAAGCTCTTGAAACAACCTAAGGTATCTTAAAATATCTAAAATGAACAACAATAAAAGATTGACACAATGAAAGACACAATAATGTTAATAGCAAGTACTCTTTTTGGAGTATTATTTGTATTTTTAGTATTTGTTTTTAGTATTTTTATTGCATCAGTTTTTGTTAAGAAAAAAGATAATCATTTTGAGCCCAATGTAAGTGTTATAGTTCCAGCTTACAATGAAGAGAATAATATTGAAGAATGTGTAAATTCCATACTAAATTCAAATTATCCAAAAAAGAAGATTGAGATAATAATAGTAGATGATGGATCAACAGATAACACATTAAAAATATTAAAAAAATTCAAAAATGTTGAAATATTAAAACAAAACCATCAAGGCAAAGTTGAAGCTTTAAATCTTGGAGGAATGAAATCCAAGCATGAATTTTTAGTAACAATTGATGCTGACACCATACTTGATAAAGATTGTATAAAAGAACTTGTCAAACCATTTATGGATAAAACAGTTGGTGCAACAACTGGTAATAATCACGTAAAAAACAAAAGAACATTTTTATCAGCATTCCAAAATGTTGAATACCATTATAGCAATCTTATAAGAAGTAGCTTTTCTAAAGTTTTCAAAAATGGAATATGGTTTTCAGGATCATTAGCAGCATATAGAAAAACCTCCTTAATAGAAATTGGTTATTTTAAAAAAGATACTATGGCAGAAGACCAAGATGTTGCATTAGAACTTAGAAAGAACAAATATCGCACAGTAACAACTCCTAAAGCTTTTGGATATACTGTTGTTCCAGAAACTTTAAAAGCATTTTATCATCAAAGGTCTAGATGGTGGATTGGCACTTTACAGGCAATTTTAAAGAATAAAGAATTGTTTTCACATAAATCTTCACCATCAACTTTATTTGTGATTATAAGCCATTATTGGTGGTCATTTTATGCATTTTTATCTTTACCATTAATAATTTATCAAGTAAGTTTTTGGCTTCCTTACAATACCCAAAATTTTTTTACAGTGTTTAGTTATTTATTCAAGTGGTTTAGCCTCATGGGGCCATTTTATGTTATATATGGAATACCCAATAACGGAATATCAATATACAGCATATTTGGAGTTTTATCCGGACTTATTACTACTTTTATGTGCTTAATTTCAATTAAAATATTCAATGATAAAATAAATTTTAAAAATCTTGTAGCTGTATTTTTTTACTTCCCTTTTACGATAGTTTTAAATATCATTATTCTAATCAGCTTACTGAAACACAGGTTTTGGAAGAAGAGTTATTATATGAAATAGATACAATAAGCATGTAGTAAATTTGGTAATAATTATATATAATAAAGTCATGAAATATCCATTGTGAAGTGATAATAAATGAATTTGCTCAATATCAATGTCGTTGAGTATATCAAATCGGCAAACCAAAATAATATCCTACTAATCAATCAATTCTTTGCCTGGTATAATTCTATTGCCAGAACAATTTTGAATTTTTTGCACGTTATATTCGATCATATTTTTTATGTATTATTGTTCATAACAATTTTATTATCAATTATGTATTTAGTTATGACTATAGTAACCTTGTTAAAGAAAAATAAAATGCATTCTGAGAAAGAAGATTTTTCTTATAACGGACCATATCCAACTGTAACAATTCAAATTCCAACTTTTAATGAGATAGTTGCTCTAAGATGTGCTAAAAAATGTTTAGAATTTGATTATCCAAAAGATAAATATGAAATAATTATTGGTGATGATAGTAATGATATTAAAATATCAAAAAAAATAGATCAATTTGCAAAACAGCACCCAGAAATTAAGGTTACAAGAAGAGGAAATAATATTGGATATAAACCTGCCAATTTAAACCATATGCTTAAGTATTCCAATGGTGAAATTTTAGTAATTTTTGACTCTGATTTTATGCCGACATCTGATTTTTTAAAAAGAATAGTTGTGCCATTCATGAAAGATAACTTGGTTGCAGGAGTGCAAGCTAGATGGAAACTTATGAATTCAGAGCAAAACATGACCTCTGTTTTAGGAACAACAATAATCTCCACATTTCATCAAATAAGTATACCTTATGTTTATGACAAAAGAGAACTTTGTGTATTATGTGGTTCAGCTGAAGCTGTAAGAAAAAGTGCATTGATTAAACTAGGTGGTTGGGAAATTGGTAATCTTACTGAAGATATTGAATTTTCATTAAGATTGTTAAAAAATGGATATAAAATCAAGTATCTTGAAAATTTAGAATGTGACAGTGAAGTTCCATATACTTTAAAGGATTTATGCAGACAACAAATGAGATGGGCATATGGGGTTATCTATTCCTGGAAAAAACATTTTAAAGAAATGATGACCAGTACAAAATTAACATTTTCTGATAAATTTTATATGTTAACTGTTTTTTGCACTGGATATTTATTATCAGTATTGCTAGCCTGCCTTTTTATTACAGGTATATTAAGTTTAATAACGCATGAACCAGCACCAATTGAATGGGGAAGATTTTTCTATGAAATGCTAAGAAATATAGCTTTAACAAGTGGTCTTTTAGTAGCTGGGGTAGTTGCATTGTACAAAACAAAAAATAAAAAACTTACCTTAAGAATGATAGGATCCTCCTTTAGTTATGGACTTGTAGTCACATATTATGTCAATGTTGGTATTTTCAAGGCATTGTTTAGATATCCAATGCAATGGTTTATGCTAAAGAAGATTGGGAATAAAACCCTTGATTAATTAATCAAATACAAATATGTATTATCCTTATTCTCAACATTTAGAATTGATGATACGTTATTAGTAGAAAGTATTAGAATAGTAAATTAATAATTAAAGACATTGTTAATTCATAACAAAATTGTTAATATCACTTTTTGTCTGGTAAAAACTGCCATATCTCACTATCAGAATTGTTGTAAATCATATTAAAAGTTTCATTATCTTTTAAAAGCAATAAAAGTCCTTCTTCAGGTTTTACCCACACTTTTCCACTTTTCATTTCATTATTTATGTAAATATAGGTTATATGGTTAATGCTCATGAGTGCTTTAGTTTTCTTTAAATCTCTAGAATAAAATATTTCATTTGAAATGTTATACCTTAACTGTGCATCTGAATAAAAATTATAATTTTCATCCATAAAGACAGGAAGTTTACTCCAATATTCTATAATATATCCATTTGAATAATGACTTAACACAATAGCATTTCTATTTACCGCATTTTTAGAAAGCCAAGTTAAACTTGACATGATTTGACTATCAGGTTGTGCAGTTACTATGATACTAATTTCTGAAACTGTACTAAATAAAATACCACATATCAAAACTAAGATTGTTAAATTTTTGATAAGTTTGATTTCCCATTTAGCTTTTGAAAGTTTAAGAATTGTTATTGCTGCAAATATGGATACAATTAAATTAAGGTATAATATAAAGCTTTTAATAAATAATGCTCCGATAATAAATAAACTTGATAGCAAGTAAATAGGATACAATTCTTTCTTGTGTGTCCAGGTCATAAATATTGCTATGAAAAAGGATATGATTGAAAACAAAGAAATACCTGGATATATACCTAAACCCGAAATAAATAATGAAAATAAGTTATGATATACAAAAGAAGGATTTGGAACATAATATTGAGTATATAAGGGTATTAAATATATAATTGAAAAAACCAATACAGGAGTAAATACCCACCAAAACTTTTTCATTTTAGAATATTTAATAGCATAAAATAAAATTAAGAGTGTTGAACATATTACATGTGCAATTCCAAACAAAGGCATTGTTAAAAATAAAATCATAGATACAAAATTGACAAAAATATTTTCTTTCATAAAAAGATAAAAAGCTAATAAAAATAATAGAATAGCAAAAGAAAAAGATTGTGAAAAAACAAATGAATCTATATAAATAGGTGAAAAAACAAAAAGTATTGTTGCCAAAAAATTGTGTTTGACACTAATGCCAAAATTTTTGAGTATAAGAAAAAAGAGTAGTGAACTAATAACTCCTAAAATAAAAGGTATTAATTTTGTTGCTGCTAAAATGGATATGTATTTACCAACTTTGGCTATTAGTAAATGATATGGATCAAAAAAATAGGGCCTTCCACCATAGCTTAAAGAATCGTAGTTAATAACACCTTGTGATTCAAACATTTCTGCCATTCTAGTATTATAATATGAAATACTTCCTGGCATAACATTATCATATTGAAAAAATCGAATAGTATGTGGAATGGCAAGTATGAAAGAAGATGAAAGTAAAATAAATAAAAGAGCATAAAAATTAGTCAATTGAAATTGAAAATTTGTCTTTTTTTTACTTAAATTATCTAAGTGTTTATTTTTCAGTTTATTCTTCAAAGCAATTTTTGTTTTCATCTGCTAAGCACGCATCCAGATTGATATATTTTAACATCCATTTTTGAATAGACTTCTTGTATGCAATTTCCATCCTCGTAAATGATACTATTTATATTTTCATTTGATTTAGTTGTATTTGAAACATAAATATAACTGATATCATTTTTGTTTAAAAGTGAAATAGCTTGAGTTTTAAATTTAGTTGAATAAATAGTTTTAATATCAGCTAATTTTTGATCAATGTTTGAAACTAGTAAAAAATTAGTATCTGCGACATTTTTTCTTTCTGCAAGATAAGTTAGAAAATGACCTTCTTCTGGAGAAGTTAGTATAATTGATTCTTTGGGTGTATTATTTTTAATCCAAAGCATTGCATCTGCTTCAGATTTGCTTTGAGTATTCTCACTACTTTCTGCCTGGGATAATGAAGTAAAAACTGAAGTTAAAGTAAAAACAGTAATTATTCCAATTAAAAAAAATAGTTTATAATGAGAAATTTTAGTTTTTTCAATATACTCAAAAAACCATGCATAAAACTGACCAAATAAGATTGTTAGCACAACACCTAAAAAAATAAAACCCAAAATAAGACTAATTATTTTTAACCATAGCATTAATGCTGCTGAAAATGCAAATGCC
The DNA here is from genome assembly GCA_964604995.1 of uncultured Methanosarcinales archaeon. Lineage (GTDB taxonomy): Archaea > Nanobdellota > Nanobdellia > Woesearchaeales > JABMPP01 > JAGVYD01. The sequence goes on along the minus strand of CAZSAD010000043.1, from coordinate 1,810 downwards.
ACATACAAATAGATGTGTTTATTTTTGTCACTAAAAAAACCTTTGTAAACTACAACCAACCCGAATATAAAAGGCAACAATCCTATTTTTAAAATTGCATCTATAATGTTTAATCCTACAAAACTTTGTTGATATAGCATAGGTGGTAAATTTTGCCAAATAATCGAAATTCCGTGTTGTAATAATGCTTTTTTATAAATCATTAAATTAGCCCAAATCCAAAAAAATATTGAAAAAATTGCAAGTTCAATTTCCCCATTTGAAATAGGAATCTTTTCTATTTTGCAGAGCATTAAATAAAAAAATAAAGAGAAGACAAAAACTAAAGAAGAAGGATGTAAAAGTGTTAGTGCAATAAAAAAGACTACATATAAAACTACAAATTTTTGATTAGTTTTTATGTTCATAAAACAATAACAAAGAAAAAAAGTTACAGGAATTGTAGCTGCAAGAGTAGATATGCTATTAAAAGTTTCGACAAAAAAAATTGGAATAAAACCTGCAATAAAAGCTCCAAATAAAGATGCCTGTTGATTTTTTGTTATATCTTTAACAATAAAATAAACAACAACGCCAAGTAAAGAAGCTATTAAATTAGGTAAAACTTTTGCCATTAATTCTAAATTGAATGGAATGCCAAATCCTGCAAGTAAATAATGAAAAATTGGAAGAAAAGTATAAAACCTACCTTCATAGCTATAAGGGTCGTTATATGCAGGATATCCTGTATCCATAATGTGTTCTGATTGTCTTAAATTAAAATAAGCATCGTATTCAAAGTAATCATTGCTAAATGCAAAGTATAGTCTGCCTGCAAAGGTCAGAAGAAATATAATTGCAAGCACTGGATATTCCTTCTTCATAATAACCAACAAAAAGCATAAGCATATAAAAAGATTTACTTAAATAAGCTACTATTATGGGTATCTTAAAACAATTAATTGGTGAGTTAAAAGGTCAGCTTGGATTAGTAACTATATATGGTGAAGCTGGATCTGGAAAAAGTTTACTTTGTATGTTATCTTGTATAGAAAAAGCAAATACTCAAAAAATTATTTATATTGATCCTCAAGGAAATTTCTCAGCTGAAAGAATAAAACAATTATCCCCTAGTAATTATGAGCAGATATTAAAAAATATTTTAATAATAAGACCAAAAACTTTTGAGGAACAAGAAGGGTTATTAAATCAATTAAGAAAAAGCAAATTTTCATTAGGTCTTTTGATAATTGATCCAATTTCTTTTTTTTATAGATTAGAATTTGCAAAAGGGGAAAAAGATGCTTATATAATTAATCGTAATTTAGGAGTACAATTAACTTATTTAAATGAAATTTCAAGAAGAAAAGACATTGCAATAATTATTACTGCAGAAACTCATTCAAATCCAAATGGTAACCAAGATGCTTCCATGGTTGGAGGCAATGTATTAGATTATATGAGTAATTTTATTATAGAACTAAGAAAATTTGATAAAAAGAAAAAAATTGCAGTACTTAAAAAACCAAAAGATATTGGAAGAAAAGAAGTTATGTTTGAAATTAAAACAGAAGGAATAATTTTAGTGAATAAAAATAAAAAAGAATAAAAAAAATTATAAGATTTAGTTTTTTACTCTTCCATCCATTGATCAATCTTAAGATCTTCTTCGCTAACAGGAGTACCTTTTTTCTTTAGATATTCTCTTGTTAAGATATAGAATAATAATCCTAAGCTTTTCTTTCCTTTGTTATTGCAAGGAACTACTAAATCAATTCCATTTGCTTGGTTATTAGTATCGCAAAGTGCAATGACTGGCAAGCCAACTTTC
>CAZSAD010000042.1:0-10898 GCA_964604995.1 uncultured Methanosarcinales archaeon | reverse complement strand
ATTTACTCTTATTTATTGGATTTTTTATTAAATTTCACCCCTCTTGTTGAATTTTACAAGGTTTCTTTCCTCTACATACCAAATCTTTATATACTGATAAAGGATTATAATCTATTGTACAAGATTTGAAGCTGTTTTCAATTTTTAGAACTAGTAAAGTCTTGTTCAGCAGAGATGGATTACTGTTTCTGTTATAAACTAAGGAGTACGTGATATATATGGCATATGGAGATGGCGGCCAAGGATTTGGCGGCGGATTTAGAAGTGGCGGATTTAGAGGCGGCGGCTTTAATAGAGGCCCAAGAGAAATGCACAAAGTAACCTGCAGCGATTGCGGAAAAGAGACAGAAGTCCCTTTCAAACCAGCAGAAGGCAGGCCAGTTTATTGCAAAGATTGCTACCAAAACCACAAGAAGCAATAAGTCTTTTTGTAGTATTATTTATTTTTGTGCAGATAGTCTAAATCAAAAGATGACCACTATCTGTTTTTATTTGTTTTTAACCATTACTTAACAGAATTCTACTTAATTTTAATTGTATAATTAACAACACTTAATTTAAAAAATATTAAAAATAACTCATTTTAAAATTATGCCTTTATAATTTTTATATCCAAAATTTTGATTTTTTAAAAAGTCGGATTCTAACATTTTTCCAACTACTTCTTTTGTATATCCAATTCTTGTATTATTTAATCTTAAATTGCCAGGGTATCCCATTTGCTTTGAATACTTTTCTAATTGCAATAATAATTGTTCATTATTTTGCATGTTAATATTTCCAACAGGATATCCTTTATCAGTTATTATTCTTAATTTTCCTGCAAGTTGTCCAATATACAAACCCATTTCAAGATCTTTAATTTCACAATCAACTGCCGTTTTAGGTATATCATTTGCAGTTATTAATTTTCTTTCTTCAATTTTTCTACCCATAGATAAAACTTTCATAAATACTGACCAAATAGCTTTTGAATTAATATCAATTGAACCTTTTGTTGTTGGATCTTTGTAAGTATACAAATTAAATACTTTTCTAATCAATGGTAAAATTGTTTCATTATACAACACGTCCTGTTTACCAATTATTCCTTTTTTAGTACTTGTCATATAACTTAATCTTACCCTATAACCTCCATTTTTATCTGAATCTTTTTCATTTTCTAGAATGTTTAGTTCTTCTTCATTGTAAACTTTTGAATGTATTCCATCTGGTTTATCTTCTTTTTTGATACTTGGTGGGATAGATCCTGTTAAATTTATGAGTCCAATTAAAATCGCAAATTCTAAATTCACTTTTGGTATTTTTATTCCTCTCATCAAATCATAGCCAGAGAAACCAATTTCTTCCCCCCATATTTTTTTTGATTCAGAAGAATTAATGGTTAAATCAATATCTTCAATATCATGGTATACTTTGATTCTAAGTGCAGTTGTTGAATTTATATCTAAATTGTTAATCTTAACATTTGATACCTTTGTTTCATTAATACCAACATTGCTATCTTCAAGAATATTTTTCCCTCTTAAATTATCTCTATCTTCTTTATAAAAATGGTGAATTCCATTAGATATCTGTTTTTTTGATAGCTCAAAATCTTCATTATCACTAAGTAATGTTGCAAGGGAAGTAGGGTTTATATTTTCCAATGCATAAAACGTATCGTAACCTTCATTAATCAATTTTTTATAAATTAGTTTTGCAGCACTCTCTATTGCAGCAGGATTACTTAATTTATTTTCTGATTTTGGAATTTTTTTTAAATCATTGTCTGTAATAAAAAATATTTTTTTAACTAAATTTAATCTTTCTTCATATGAGTGATTTTTCAATGTTTCAGGTATTAGTAATCTTTCATCCATAGTGTTTCTAATAACTTAGAAGAATTTGATGATTTTTAAAGCTATGTCTTAATTACTACTAATAAGTAGTTTTTGTTAATTAAAATACTTTCTTTAATTTTTATCATAATCTTTCAAAGCAATTTGCCCTTTTCTTTTGTTTTCTTTTACTGGAAGTTTTGTTATATCTTGGTCTACTTGACTTTTGATACTTTGTGCTAATTTTTCTCCTAGTAATTGTTTTAATGTTGTAAACTCTGCTTTTTTGATATCAGCTAAATCTCTTATTTTATTATTGAATAATAATCTTGCTCTAACTCTACCAATTCCTTCTAATCTAACAAGAGGGATTAATTCTTCTTTGATTCCATATTTTATTCGAAACCTTGTCTTTTTTATTTGTTTAATTATATCATTATTTTTTTCATTACTTAATTTAACTATTCTTGCAAGTTCTTCACATGCATACAAAAGCCAATCTGCATTGTCAAGCTTTGATTTAATTTCTCCTGGCCTTATATTATATTTTTCAAGCAGATATTCTTCATCTTTTTCATCAATCCAATCATTCATAAATAATGCAGTTTTTATTGATGATAAATAAGAATCATATTCATCTTCAAACATGCTTGGTTCTTTTTCAAGAAGAATGCCATCATATTGCAACAAAGCTTCATTTATTGCTTCTTGGTCTTTTGCTCTTGGGCTTAAAAGTGGTCTCATTTCAATTGTATAACAAACAAGATGTAATAACGAGAATTCTTGAGCTTTTATGTTAATGCTCTTTTTTAAATTACTGATTAAATAATTTGCAGTAAAAGGATCAATATATAATTCAGCAACTCTTTTACCTAAAAGCGATGCAATTATTCTTGTTGGGTTTTTATCCTTATTATCAATCTCATCTGCCGATATGAAATCTTCCATTATATCTTTTATAATGCTTTCTTTTGATGTGGTTTTAGAATGTGTTTTATGTTCAAAATCTTTAGTAATCTTATTTTTATTATTTGCTCCTTTAATAAATTCCCACTCTTCAAGTAAAAAAAGCATTTTGTCAATTATTTTTTGCAATTTTTTCATATCTTTAAATTGATGTGCCCAGAAAGTTTTTGAAAAAAATCCATATATTCTCTCGTGAGTATTAACAAAATCAGATGCAATTAAACTTAAAAGATAAGTTCTAAGAGCTGGTTCAACTGCAAGTTTTGAATAAATTTCTTCAGGCTCTCCTTTGATATATTTTTCATAAAGCAATTCTTTTTCAGATTCAGTTTCTGCTATTATAATGGATTCTCCAAATGAGTCAAATTTTGGTCTGCCAGCACGTCCAGCTTGTTGTAAATATTCTAAAACTGGAATCCAATTAAGACCCATATGTCCAAATCTTTTAAGATCTCTTATAATTGTTCTAAATGCAGGCAAATCAACTCCTGCAGCAAGAGTTGGTGTGCAGCATATTATTTTTATTGTACCTTTTCGAAATTCATCTTCGATAATTTCGCGCTGTTCTGAATGCAAACCAGCATGGTGAAAAGCAATCCCTTTTTTTGCACAAAATGCTAATCTTTCGCATTGCTTTGTTGGTTTTGATAAAACTTTTAACAATTTATTAGAAATTTCTTCTAACACTAAATCTGTTTGACTTGTTTGTTTTATTTTTTTTGCGATTTCTTCTGCGGTTTTCTCAGCAGAACGCTTTGCATTTACAAATACAAATGCTTGTTTACCAATAAAAATTGTATCTAATGCTAAAGAAAGAGCCTCATCTTTGAATACTTGGTTCACTTTAGCTTTTCTTTGCATTAAAATTATTAAGAAGCTTTGTTTTATAAGTTTTTGTTATAATTAAAAATTATTTTTGACTATTTCCTTCTAATTTTGTATCTTTTTTTGGGTTCATAGTTTCATATTGTACAGCCATTGTAACTCTACCTATAATCAAACCCATTAAAAAAATACAAAAGTAAAGAAACCATTTAAGTATTTGTAATTGTTGCATTTGTTATCACTGAAATCTCTGCTTTGAAGTTGCTGTAAAGTGTTTTTTACTACTTTGTTTGTTGTATTCTTAATTTATAATATCAAATGGGTTCTTAAGTAGGATATAAACATTAGCCAAATGTTATATGTATAATAGAGATTAATCAGAAACTTAATCTTTTAGGATTTTTATGGATTTTATACTAAATAATTAACTTGCATATGGTATTTATCACTTTGTTCATTAATTTTAGAAGAAAAATCAATGTTTGCATTTGCAATAGGATTTTGGTTCATCTTGAAGATTAATGTTGCTAAATCATTTTCTTTTTTTAATTGAATTCCAACTTCTTTTAGATATGCTCTTCCAAAAATATCATTTGGCTTTGCATTATAAAATTCTATTAAAGTATCATAAAATATTTTTTCTACTTTTTCTTTAACTCCTTCATGGCTGATAAATTGTTTTGGGGTCATATCACTATAATTGTGTTCTACATTTTCAACAATATTTGCAAGATTATTACATATTATTGCTGGATCAAGTTCTCTTAACATGGTTGTTTGTTCACTTCTCATATTTTTTTAGAATCTTTATTTATTAATAAACATAATGTTATTATAATAACAAAATTATACTATTTTTGTTATTAATTATCTTTTTCACTTATCCTAATTTTTAATTATATCAAAGCATAATATCTCTAATTAAATCAATAAGAAATCCAATCAATTACATCACTTTAAATTTATTTCAAATTTCTCTTTCTAATCTTCTCCAACCACAATTAGGGCACTCTACAATGTTGCCTGTTGGAGGAGCTGGCTCGATTTTAAGCACTCCAAAACATTCAGGGCATAATGTCATTAGCCCACCTCACAAATTTATTCCTCTCTCACCTCTTTTTTTAAATGTGATATTCAACTTTTTTAGTTTTATAATTAATTCCTTATTTTTTAAGTATATAATAGTTTTGATAATTTATATTTAAGATATAAAATAATATAGAAAACTATTTGAATATGGTACCTTAATTTTGGTTATGGGATTTAAAGTACTGTGTTGGAATGTTAATGGGATAGATTATTATGGTTCTACTTCACCAGCTAAAATAATCACACATATCAATAATATTGATGCAGACATACTTTGTTTGCAGGAAATACCTGTTGGAAAAATAAGAAAATATTATTTGAAAATGTTATCTTATTATCCTTTTGTAAGTTCTGTTGATTATCCAGCTAAAATAATCGAAGGGAATAATAATCTTATCTTTAGTAAATATAAAATTTTACAGACTGGTGAATTATTTTTTAGCATGGTTGAAAAAGAAAAACAACATTTTGAAAATGCATTGTGGGTGGATATAAAAATATATAATCAAAAAGTTCGTATCTATAATTGTCACTTTAAAATTATTGGTGGGGGAATAAGTCATAGAATAATGCAATTAAAAAAAGTCATAAATCATTGTAAAAAATTAAAATATCCGGTAATTATTTGTGGGGATTTAAACACTACAATTGTAAAAGAAGGATTTTCAAGAAAAATAATTCAGTTGTTTCATAAAGAACCTAATAAAACCCACATAGTAAATGGAAAATACATTTTAGAAGACGAAAGATATTTTTTTTATAATGAAGCAAAAAAATTAGGATTTATAGAAGCGCTGCCTTTAAAAAGTGTTACTTGGGCAACACCTCCTTTTAAAATTGAACTTTTTAAACTTAAATTAGATTGGTTTTTGACAAAAAAACTTATTGTTAAAAAAGCTACATTAGGTGATTATATCTCAGATCACAGACCAATTTGTGTTGATTTGGATTTTAAAAAAACAGAATAAATCCATTATTTCTTCAATACTCTCTTCAGAAAATAATAGTGGGCCGATCATCAATCTGGAAGTTTTGTTCCTATGAAAAGGATTTATGTGTGAAAAAACATCCATTTATTCTTTCTTTGCGTTAAACTTATCAAGATAAATGGTTTTTAATCTTTGATACGCAAAAGTTATTGCAGCACCGATAATTGTACCAATAACGAATATAAGTATTACTTTATAAATAAAATTACATAAGGGTGTTCCTTGTAATGCATCCGAGCTTGTGGGTATATTGACATTCTCTTGTTGCGGTGCAGTGTAAATTTTAGTACAAATATTAGGTAACTTATCATAAAATAAATAAAATGGTTTCCACAAAAATCTAAAAAACCCATTTCCGGTTAAGAATAAATCTAATAACACTAAGATTAAAGTGTATCCCCCACCTATATAAATAGAATTCCTAAAAATTTTATTAGTATTTTCTTCCATGATATGCCCCTTAAGGATTTATATATTTATATCTTTTGAATTAGGCAAGAAATGCAAAATATGGACTGGCCGATTGTTCGTCGATATGCAATGTTTTCAAGTAACCATCATTTCTAAGAATTCACTTGTAAATGTTCTTCCTATGACCAATCTTTACGACAAATATTATCTTGCTACCAGTATTAATCTGCAAAATTGCCCTATAATCACCTATTCTTAGTTTCCAGAATGAAAGTCCCGTTAATCTTTCAACAAAATGAAGGGGGTTCTCTTTTATAGAATAAATCTTCTTAAGAATTATTGTAATATTTTCCTTTGACAATTTTTTCAGATCGTTTTCTGCTTCCTGTGAAATTTCAATGTTAAACATCTTATAATTTTACACCAAATTTTCTTGCTACTTCATCAATTGGTTTTGTTTTTTTGGCTTTAATGTAAGCAATTCCTCTAGAAATTCCTTCCATAGTTTCCTCAGAAAGTTCTCCCTCTTCAATATTATCAATCAATTTATTTATTACTTCATCATAACTTTCTTTGCCATGTTCTTTAAAATATTTCAGCCTATCTAAAGTATTGTTTTGAACTTGAATCGTTGTTGCCATATTATTACCTTATATTCTGCTTTATTATATAGTTGTTATAACAAATATATAAATGTTTGGATTTTAGGTCGCTTGTTCGTCGATATGCTACGTTATGAAGGAACAGTCACTTGTAGTATATATTTCTTCGATGTCCAACTTTTAGAATGTTTATAATATTTTTATCAATTAAAAAAATGATTCGGTAATCACCAACTCTGAGCCTGAATCCCATTTCACCTTTGAGTTTCCTAACATCTTTTGTGTAGGGATCAGGTGATAATTCTCTGACTTTTTTAACAATTCGTCTACTAATTATTGCTTCAAGCTTATCAAGCTCTGCAACTGCTTTTTCATCCCATATTATTTTGAATTCCATTTTACACTAAGAATCTCTTCTCAACTTGTTCTTGTGTCAAAAATTTTCCAGATGCAATTCGTTTTTTAGCTGCTTCAATCTCAAGTTTTGTTTTTTGATTGAGCTCGAGATCATCTTCTACCATCCTTTCAATAACTTCATTATAGCTTTCCCTTTCAAAGATTTTCATCCTGTCAAGTACTTGTTTGATATTGTCTGATATTTGTATTGTTGTAGCCATGATTATAACCTCCTATAACTAGTTATAATAAATTATGATTTATAAACTTTTTGATTATTGATTAAATAATACTCCTTTCCCGTCCACTCATCTACTGAGTACAATAGACTCCAACAATATTATAGAAGTCACGATTTTATTTAAACAAATCCCTAAAATATCCCATAAGTAGGTAGTGGACTGGCCGTCTTGATGCCCTTTGTGGTATAATCAAAGGATTTCTCGACGAAAATCCCTAAAATTTTCCAAAATGGTATAGTGGACTGGCCGGGATTTGAACCCGGAGCCTCCCCATTGCCAACGGGGCGTTATGCCGGATTTAACTACCAGCCCAAGAGAGCTGACCTTCGCTCGCACGGAATCGTCCTTGAGAGGATTTCACTTTGTTCAATCCTCTAAAACTCAATGCGAATTAAAATCAACTAACAAATATATCCGACACAATAACTAGAAGCCAAGAAGGTGTATATAAACCTTATCAGAAAATTTAAATCAATTATACAATACTCAATTAAAATTATAAGAAATTCAAATAAAATTTATTTTTTTAGTTTACTTAATTCTTGCATAACTCTATTTATAAGTTCATCATTCCCATCTTTCTTTTTTATTAATATAACTTTATCAGGAGGCACAACAAGTTCATTTGTGTATAAAATGACTTTATCTTCTGGGTAATTTTTAGCTATGCTTTGGCTGTATCTTAAACCATCTTTACTTGAAAGAGGCATTCCAGCAAAAGAGGGTAACTTTGAATCCAGTATCCAAATATACGCAGTGTGGTTAGTTGATAATAAATCAATCAAACTATTCACATTGCTCAGTGGAAAATAAGATATCTCTTTATCATTAACTTTTTTTGTTTCGAATGTTTTCTTTAATTCATTTGTAAGTAATCTATCTGAATCTACATGAATAATATCATATGTTTTTACAGGATCATAATTACTCGTTAAATATCTTAACAAAGATTTGGTTGTCATTTTATAATCACCAGTATTATTTTTCTTCAGAATAAAAAGTTATTTATAAATTTAACTAAAATAACTCCTTATTAGTAGTATATTTTATAAATTATCTTGGATTTTGTTACTTATTTTTGTGCAATGTTCCAAAATGTATCAAAATATATTTTAAAACTTTCAACTGCTTCAGAACTTTCAATTAGAAATGCAATTGGTGATTGAGTAAATAAAATAATAATTGTTTTATTTTTATAAAAAACAATTTGCATGTTTGTTATTAAATATTGTGGGAGATATTTTATTTCTGATTTAATGGCAGTTGCTGGCATCATTTTTCCTTTCAAATTATTATTGGCAAGCATCTTAACAATTACCCCTTTCTTTGCTCTTCTGGTATGGTGCTTTTGAAAAAACGCTCTTAATCCCGGAACTTCGGTTGCTGGAGAGGGAAGATTGCCATAGTATGCACCAATAACATAATAAGTTTCTTTTGGCTTTAATTCATCAACAATATTCCATATTAAATTTGTAACTGCTTTAAATCCATCATAAATTGATGCATTTGTAAGATTTAATCCAGCATTTTTTCGATTTTCAAGTTGAGGTAATAATTGTTCAACAAATTTTCTTTTTTCTTGCATTTGCTTTTCTTTTTCATCAAGATAATTTATTATACTACTAGGTTCCATTGCTTGAAAATATTTTATTTTTCCTCTAATGATATGTCCAGCAAGACCTTTTTTCATTAATCTATCAAGTATCTTATAAACTTTTGATGAAGACACATTTGCTTCTTTTGCTAAAGGTCCTGTTTTTGTAGAACCTAATTTTAATAATGCCAAATACACCTTGGTTTCACCAGATGTCAATCCAATTTCTTGGAGTATTTTTGTGTCCATAAGTACATTTGTAGCTATTTTCATATATAAATGTTACTATTACGACCCCCTTGGGGGACAATAATATTCAAATAGTGGTAAAACCATACTAATGTTAATTAGGGGGGTAAAAATGTCAATAACAAATTCACAACAAACAAAAAATGAAAAACAACTTGATGAAATTGTTAATAATAGTAATACTACTCCTTCTATTTCTCAAGAAAAAACTCCTATAAAAACAGAATCAATAGATTCAAAATTAAATTTAAATTCCAATAATGAAAACAAAACAATATTCGAAAAAGCCTTTTCTAAAACTTACAAGGCTATTTCAAGTGCAGTACTTTTAACTGGAACTTTGGGATACACTCTTGGAACATATGGGTTCGGGCCAGCAATAACTTCTGCTGGGTTTATGGTTGGTGAATCAATTATCAAAAAGAAAAATGGTGAAAAATTTAAAAGGAAAGATGCGAAAGACCAATTTTATCTAGGACAAATCATGGGCGGATTGCTTAATTATCTTTTTCAAGGTGTTGGATACTTTGCAACAATTCCTGCAAAAGCAGCATATGTTGCTTTAGCATCAATTCCAGCATTCAATGCTGCAAATTTGTATGTTTCACCTTATATTAAAAATTATACACCTAGTAAACTTTTCAAAGAAACAAAGGAGAAAGGTTTGGGTGTGCTTAAATTGGGTTATGATTCATTAAGAAAAAATTTCAAAACATCAATGAAAAATGTTTATACAAAACCTGTTCCTGGCCTTTATGCAAGTGGTGCTATTTACAATAATATTTTCACAACAGAGATGACAACAAAATATGCTCTTGCAGCTACACTTAGTACAATTTATAGAATTGCATCATCTTCATTATCATCTGTAAAAAAGATGAAACAAACAATTGACAATACTTCAAAGGATAAATTATCAAATACTTATTCAAATACAAGCAATAATTATAATTCTAATTATGCTCCAGCTATGGCTTAATTAGTTGTTTAGAAATAAAAAATAATTTGTTTTGATTTATTGCTTATTAATTAACGTATATAAATACCCCTGTTTACAAAAACCAACATTTATATACCAGGATAACATTCATAGTGTTATAGTTGGGATAAAATAAGGGGTATTGATATGGTCATTTTATTTGACAGATTTAATCTCTCTGAGGACATATACGAAACTATCTTTGCAACAAAGCAACAGGTAATAGTTGGAAAACTTCTAATTAAATATATGAAAGAGAATGGTGGAGAAATAGGCAAAACTGAAATGAGTCTATTTGCAACTAAATTACATGAGGGCAATTTAATTACTGAAATTGAAGAAGCTCCTTATGCTGGTAAAAAAGTTAGAATCAGCTATAACAAAAGACAATTCTATGATAGGATTTTAACTCCAATGAAAAGTATGGGAATAATTGATTATAATCTTTACAAAAAAACATACAAGATTTCAGACCAACTTAATAAGGAACTTTTAAGAATTGGTTTGCAATGGGTGCAAGAGTTAAGAAAGCCACCATTAGAATTAAAGAAAAAACAAAGTCTTGGATAAATAATAAATTTTGATAATAAATTTTCTAATTAATCTATTGGATTTTTTATTACTTCATTGCTAGCTATACCTAAAAGTGGTTTTTTAGAATAGTGGAATACTGTTGGTAGTGAATTGCCAATAATATTTTTGACAATTTGATCTACATATTTTATTAATATTGGTT
>CAZSAD010000041.1:0-11361 GCA_964604995.1 uncultured Methanosarcinales archaeon | reverse complement strand
TACTTTAATTTACTCCTATTTTTATTAAGGATTTCAAAAGTGTTTCAACAAAAAGGTTTCAAGCAAAGAGTTTTAAATAAACTTTTTGTATTAAGATTAAAATGCTCTTTAATCAAAAATCAGTCACGAAGGTAAAGGTGAATTTACTCAAAGTACTTTTTTGCTCTATTTTTTTAGTAGTTTTATTGTCAAATTTTACATTAGCATCTAAAGATAGAATTAAACTTCTTGCGGTAAGCGATGCACAAGAAGGAGAATTAAAGGGGAGTATTGCTGATTTATATCTAACAATAAAACCAGGCTCTGGTGGAGTTTATTTGGACACTTATCCTTTAACTAGACTAGATACTCAAATATCAACTAGATTTGCTAAAGAATTCGCATGCAAAGAAATGAATTATGATTGCGATAAAAATGACTTTTTCTATACTATAAAATCAGGTTCAACAATGGTTGGTGGACCAAGTGCAGGATCAGCAATGACTGTTCTTACAATTGCAGTACTTGAAAATTGGAACATGAATGACAATATTGCAATAACTGGAACTATTAATTCAGGTGGTCTTATTGGTCCAGTTGGTGGTCTAAAGGAAAAAATAGATGCTGCATCACAAAATCAGATAACAATTATCTTAATTCCTGATGGGGAAAGATTCATTGACAATAAAAATGATAATACTACTTTGGATTTGATGCAATATGCAAAAGAGCTAAACATCACTCTTATAGAAGTTAATGATGTAAGGGATGCAGTTTATTATTTTACAGGGCATAAATTAGAAGAACCAACAGGAGATGTAATTATCAATTCTGAATATGCAAAAACAATGAAGAAAGTTGCTGGTGAACTTTGTGATAGAAGTACAATGTTATATCAACTTATTTTAGCAAAAAACAAAACAAATGTCTATGGTCTTAATGAATCTTATTTAATTCCAATAATTAATACAACAGTTAAATCAGACCAATACTTAAAGCAAGGTGAATATTATACTGCAGCTAGTATTTGCTTTAGTGCAAATACTAAGCTTAATTTTTATTTATTATTGCAACAAAATTGGACAAATGAAAAAATAGCGTCACGATTAAAAGAGGAAAAAGCAAGAATTAAATTAATTGAACAAAAAATTGATAATCGTGATCATCTAAGTGTTACAGATCTTGAAACTTATATGATAGTAAAAGAAAGACTTGATGAAGCAAAAGATTTACTAAAACAAGCTGAAGATAATTTTGTAAAATCAATTAATACAATAAATAACTTATCTAATCAAATTTTTAATGAAACAAACTATAATAAAAATATTTCAAGTTTAAATCAGACAAATATTGTTTACAATATAAATAATATAAATTATGGACAGGGTATATATTCAAATAATAATTCTATTCAAAATTTTAGTGAAAATCAACTAAATGATAATGAAGTAAAAAGTATAATTTATGCATTGGGATATTCAATTGAAAGAACAAGTAGTGCAGAATCTTGGTCAAATTTTTTCAATCTTAATAGCAAAACTCAAAAGATAGATTCAATTTCTCTTAAAAATTCATGCATGACAAAAGTAGCTGAAGCAGAAGAAAGATATCAATACGTTAGACTTTTCATACCTGATGCTTTGGAAGATACAAGAAAAACACTTGATAGAGCATATACACAAATGAATACTGATAATTTTGAACTTTGTTTGTTTACAGCTAGTATGGCAAAAGCAGAAGCAGATATGGTTCTTGGAGCTTTTGGAATAGAAGAATCAAAAATCAATTTAACAATCACTAAAAAATTAGAAGCTGTTAGAAAAAATTTAATCAGACAACAAGCAAAAGGTTTTTTTCCTTTGGCAGGTTATAGTTACTACGAATACGCGAATTCATTGCAGCAAACAGATAAATATTCTTCACTTTTGTATGCAGAATATTCTTTAGAATTAAGCAATGTTGATATGTATTTTAAGCAAGAGAAAAAATGGTATTCTATTAGTCCAAAAATTGAATATGGTATGGTATGGACATTCTTTTTAGGATTATCAATTGGGATACTTGTCACAATACAATTATTAAAAAAGAATATAAAACACAAGAAAAAACGCTAAATTACATTTTTTATTCTTAGTTATTTATTAAATACTTATTTTTTATTAAAAATAAATACTTGTTTAGAATATTCTTAACTTTTGTGATTATAAACCCCGCAAGATTCCCCTTGCGGAGAACCTTGCTGGGAAAAAGAGGTGATAATAATTTTCGATATCGATTCTTCGTATTTCAACTATATTCTTACTGTAATTTTTTAATTTTAATAGTCACTATAATAGTTACTATATTACTTTAAAGTGGTATAAAATAAACCAATATATAAATGTTTCGTTTTTTAAGTATTATAAAGTAGTAACAACTTGCTAAATTTTAAAAATGAGTACAATTTATAGTTTTTATGAGTAATATTAATAGAAAGGATTTTCTAAAAACAGTAAGTTCATTAGGTTTACTTGGGGGATCTAACCTGTTAACAGGTGGATTAACTGCTTTGTTTGCTACTAAACTTAATGATAACAACCCTTCAAATAAAATTACGAATCTAGAAAAAGAAATTACGAATCTAGAAAAAAAGATTGAAGAACAACATACTTTAATTGAAATTCTTTCTTCTTACGTGTCTGAAGATGATTCTAAATTAGATTATACTAAACATCCACAATACAAGAAAGTCAAAGAATTTGAAACCTATCTTGAGGAAGGAATAAAAAAATATTCTTATATTTTTCCAGTTAATAAGTTATTCATGATAGCGCTTGCTCAAATAGAATCCTCCTTAAATCCTAAAGCAATTTCTCAAGTTGGTGCAGCTGGAATTTGGCAATTTATGCCAGAAACAGCTAGGAAGTATGGATTACATGTTGATGATAATTCTAACTATAATTTAGCGTTATTATCAAGGTCTAGTAGAAAAAAAGATGGAAAAGTATTAGATGAACTTGAGAAAAAATTAAAGAAGTTTATGAGGGAAAATTCAAATAAAATAGGATTTAATAATGAAAATGAATTTACAGAACACTTAAAATCAAAAAATAATGGCATTTTAGATAAGTACAGTAATTTAGTATCTGAACTTAATAATCAAAGAGCAATTTATACCTCTGGAAGATCAGCATCAAAAGAAACACATTATAAAGATTTATATGTTTTAGAATTAAAAAAACTCTCAAAATTACCACTTTTAGAATTGATTAAACATGATGAAAGATTTGATATTAAAAAATCTACTTATGCAATAGTGCATTTTATGGCTAACAATTTGAAAAAAGCACAAGGAAATTATATAAGAGCATTAAGCATGGATAATGCAGACGATAGTTTTGTTGGAATTTTACCTTATCAAGAAACGATAAATCATATTGATAGAGTTATACATACTTATTTTATGCTAAGAAGAAAATTGCTCTCTCAAGAAATCAAATCTAAAGTTTCACCAACACAACCTTTATTCTATTAATAAATACTACATTTTTTACAATAAATAAGCATATTTTAAAATCTAAGGTTATTTACTCTATTTATGGTTAATAAAATTAAAATTTGTTTAAGGTGTAAAGGCAAAGCTTCAAAACTAATTTTCAATGAATTTTGTAAAAATTGTTATTTGGATATAATAGAAAAAAGGATACAAAAAACTTTGAAGGATAAATTATCAAAAAATTGTAAAGTTCTTATTATTGGAAAAGAAACTTATAAAATTCTCGAAAGAATTAATCATATTCCTCTAAACATAACAATAAAAGAATTGAGTTTTTTTAAAGTTAATAATTATATACAATTAATTAACAATCATAAACTTGGAAGTTATTGTAATAAATTAAAAATAGACTGCGTAATTTTACCATTTACTGCCAATGATGAGGCTCTTTTGTTTTTTTTGGATTTGACTTCTTTTAATGGGATTAAATTAAGTATTGAGCATAATCAAAATAAATCCAATAATAATTCGAAATTTGTGAAAATTTTTCTGAAAATTAGTAAAAAGGAATTAATAGAATATCTCAAACTAATAAAACTTAAATCAAAATTTCATAAAAAATCAAAAAATAGTATTGGAGCAGTAGAAAAACTCATAGAATCATTCGAGTCCACCTATCCTGGAGTAGTTTTTTCAATAACTCGAAATAAAGAGGAGCTTTTGAATATTATTAATAAAAAGTAAATCTGTAAAAAATAAATAATCATTTAAGGTTAATGATTTAAGGTTTTTTAATGAATTTCAATAAAACAAATCAAAAAAATATTATTTTGATAGTTGTATTTTTGATTATTCTTTTAGTTGGTTTTATATTTTTTATATTTTTCTTTAAAACTAGTTTTCAAAATAATCAAGATAAAATTGGACCCACTAAAATAACTAAAATAAATGCCCTGTTACATACTTTACTAAATAGCTCATTAAATTCTACAACAAATGACACGGTAAACCCCATTATACCACATGTTGATAATCCAAATGAAATTTATTCTGATAAAAATATAACTATTTATTTTTGTCAAATTGATAATTGCACTAAGGCAACACTTAACTTTATGGAAAGTGCACAAACTTATCTTTATTGTGCATTTTATGATTTAGATTTGCCTGAACTTATTTCAAAACTAGATGAAAAAAGTAAAACAATGGATGTAAAACTTTACATGGATAATGATTATTATATTCTAAGAAATTACTCAAAACATGATTCAAAAGGTCCACTTATGCACAATAAATTTTGTGTTGCAGATAATAATAAAATATTTACTGGTTCATTTAACCCAACTTTAAATGATGCTTACAAAAATGATAATAATTTAGAAATTATAGATTCATCACTTCTTGCAAAAAATTACAAAGATCAATTTTTAGAGCTTTATAACAATACAAAAGTGCAGCAGCCTGTTACATATCCAATAATAATTATGAACACAAGTAATGGATTAATTAAAATAGAAAATTATTTTTGTCCTGAAGATAATTGTGCTAAACACATAAGCGATGTTATTTATTCTGCTAATAAATCTGTTTATTTCATGACTTTCTCTTTTACTAACCAGCAAATTGCAAATGCAGTTGTTGCAAAAAGTAATGGGGGATTAGAAGTTAAAGGTATTTTTGAAAAAAGAAATATTAATAATTATTCGATGTATAGTTTTTTTCAGTTGCAAGAGGTGGATGTAAAAGTTGATAACAATAAATATAATATGCACCATAAAGTTTTCATTATAGATAATGAAATTGTTGTTACAGGTTCAATGAATCCAACACAAGGTGGCGATAATAAAAATGACGAAAATATCCTTATCATACATAATAAAAAATTAGCAATGCAATTTCTAAAAGAATTTGAAAGAGTTTGGAATAATTAATCAGGTATATACTTTAAAATGTGAAATGTCGAAAATCCAAAGTAATCCACATCATTTACAATATCATTAAATTTTGTTTTTATTTCATCAATTAATTCTAATAGGTGATTTAAATCTTTAACGATTACTTCAATTTCAAAATCAGCACCACCTATGCTTTTATTTATTTGATAAATATTTTTATGATACTTGCAAAATTCGAAAAGTTCTTGATTTCTTTGTGTTAAATTAAGCTGCAAATCAACTCTGTATGAAACAAATCCTAATTTGTCAAGATTAAGTCCAATTTTATAACCAACAATGACCTTTCTTTTTTCTAGAATTTTAATTCTATTTCTAACTGTATCAGCAGACACATTTAGTTTCTTTGATATTTCAAGAGCAGATTGTCTAACATTATTTGCATATTTATCTATTATTATTTTATCTAATTTATCAACTTCTTCTTGTAATCCCCCACCATAAACTCTTTCTATTACATCTTTAGTATCTTCAAGAAAAAACTTTCTATTAAAATTATAAATTGGGGCATAAACAGCAACATTATAATTTTTTATGTTTTTCTTATACTTTAACATAATAGTATCCCAAATATTGTGAAATTCTAATATTGTTTTAACTCCTAAAAAAAGAGCAAAGTCCCACTTGCCATGCATGGAAGTCATTGTCCATACTTGACTTAGATTTTTTTCTACATACTCAACAAACTCAACGCTTTGCTTTTTTGTCATTTGTTGAAACTTAAAATATACGCGAAATGTAAAATACCCAAGTTTTGACATATCGACAATTGCATGGTAACCAGTTACGATACCTTCTTCCTCAAGTTTTTTCATTCTGTATAAAATAAAAGGTTTGGAGCGTTTCAATTTGTGAGAAAGTTCCTGAAGAGGAATATTTGACTTTTTGTCTATCTCAAAAAGAATTTTTTTGTCAAATAAATCAAGCTTATAATTGTCCATATTTTTAATTAAAACGTATTTATTTATAAATATTTTGTAATTATTAAAAAATTAAGTAATCAGTTTTATATATTATGAATATCTAGATTATTTACCATTAAGTGATAAAATATGGAACAGGAAAACATTGAACAAAAAATATATCTGGAAAAGATAAAAAACATGATGGATAATAAATACAATTTTTCTGATGCATTTCAATATATATCAAATCAGTTTGATGTGCTTAAAAATAATGGAAATAAAACAGATGCCCTAAAATTCATGAAAGACGCAGGTTCAATACTCTTTTCAGAGAGCAATATCACTGCACCTTTTTTTCATTCCAATGAATTTAATTCTAAGTTAAATCGGATTGAAGCATTCAAAAATTTTTATCTTAAACTTGCAAAAGAAGCAAAAGGAATTAACGAAGAAATTTCAAATTATGCTCTTGAAAAATCGATTATTTCAGCTGAAACACTTGACAATAATATGGAAATGCATAATTATGATTATACAACAGGACTCAAAACTGAAATGCAATTCTATGAAAATCTTGCAAAGGAAGTTTTTGAAATTAATAAAAAAGCAGTTGAAAAAATAAAAACTGAATTTGAGAAAATAATTGACAAATATTCTCCTATTATTACTTTTCCTCTCATGGACAAAAAGCGTAGAAAAAGAACTGAAAGTTATGAAGCCGAAGAGTCTGTAAAACTCAAAAATATAATACTTGACGCAGGCAGAAAAAAGCTTTTACCAGAAAATACCAAATACTTAACAAGAGATTATCTAAATAGCATTGATGGGGCTATAGTAAATTATGTAATTCATAAAAAAAATTTTAATTCTAGTTCCATAGATCCAAGTGATATATTCAAATATGCTTTCAACAATGTTCTTGAAACATATGGTTCAGACAAGGTAGATAAAGTTAAAGCATTGGCAAAAAGCTATTCAAGAGCAAAGGGAAGAAAATCATGGCCCAAAAAAACAGGAATTGCTTTTGCTGCATTTCTTCTTTTTATAGCAGGAAATTGGTATGCTTCACAAAATGATAAACAGATAAAAAAAGACACAGAAGCAAAAACAAAATCGTCCATAGTAAATACACTTTTTAATCATTCAGGATATTTCAGAAACAAAAGTTATCATGGTTCCTTTGAAGATAAAGCAATAAATGGAGAACTTGCAGATGCTCTTAAAGTTGCAGGAATATATATCCAGGATCCATATAATAACAAAAATATTGAAGGATTTGTAATAGAAGCTCTAATGCACACACCAAACATAGAAAATTCAAATAATAAAAAAAATACACAATTCTGGCTTAAACAATTTGACAGACTTAATAAAGCAGACAGCAGTGATACAATAATCAAGTAGATTATTCTTTGAACCTATTCTTAACTAAATTAACATTTAGTCTTATTTTTATATTTTTGCTAGTATTATCTTTAATTTATCGTTAAAGTTAAAAAATTTAATAAGAAATTTTATTATTAACTAATAGATACTTATTCTCACGTTGGAAATATTGACAAGTAAATTATTACAATGGGTGAAAACAAAATGAAAAACCAAACTGAAACAACTGGAAGCGAAAAAAATTCATTGGCAGTTTTACCAAGGTATCATACTCATGGTTCTACAAACTATTCCGGAGCACTGGAATATGCAGATTTATTGAAAGAACAAGATTTCAAAGGAAATGCACATATCGCAACTTTGCCTGAATTGATTTACCTAAAAAATCAGGTTTATGAAAAAAAATTAGCGAATATACCTATATTCAGTCATTGGGTAGATGAAGCAGGTGTTCCACATGAAGAAAGTCCATTGAAGAGTATAAATTTGAATGGCATTAAATATAAACAAAAAACAAAAAATGATCCGATTTTCAATTTATTTTTTACAACACATTCTATAAGGTACACTACAAAAAATAAGTCTGGTAAACCTATTCTTATAGTTGTCAATGGAGAGATTGGACCACATGGGGTAAAAAGAAGCGAAAGAAGTGGAGACTATGGATACATTAATCGTGATGGTGTTCTTACTAAAGACCAGGAAAGCGAATTTCAAAAAATAATAAAAGGACATGATCCACTAACAGGAAAACAACTTGAAATTATCGATGTTGAAGATATTTTTAGGGGGGAGGAAGTTCCTGTTTTTGAAAAGTCAGTAGTGTTGTATAATTTAAAATCTTTGAGTCACATTCCAAAGAGTAGAATAGAATGTAGAGGGGAGGAATTGCTTGAAAACAAGGTCGTTCTTCAGGCTGCCGGGAGTAAGGAAAGGCTTGCCAAGCTTGTTGATATATATTCCAAACTTACTTTTGGACACAATCTGAACATTAAGCATTCAGTATATACATTCCTAGGAAGCGACTTGGAATATAGTACCAACAAAGTTTTTCACAATGGAGCAGCAAGGGCATTAAGTTTTAGCGGAGCCGAAGATTTCAATATTGGGGATCATTCTCTAAATTCTTCAATTGATACAAGGTTTTTGGTGGTTGAAAACAGAATATAATACTAGTCAGAATAACAAGTGAAAACAAAATGAAAAACCAAACTGAACAAAGCAAATATGCAGTTTCTCTTTATTTACCATATTACTATGAAAATCAAGAGAGGAAAAATCTTGCCATTGTTGCTGCTTTTGATACAATAAATATTGTTGCAGTTAGTACTCGAGGCGATGGAGTTTCATTATACGAACTAAAAATTGCAAAAGCTATTGATTTGAAAGCTAGCATGCTTGATGTATTATTTTATTCAGAATTCAGTTCAGAAGCTAGTATTGATAAAATTGCAGAAAAATATGCAAAAGAAACAAAAGGTGAATTATTTAACAACAAAAACAAAGCTCTGGCAGCAAAACTTCCAAATTCTTCTGCAAAACAATTAGCTTGTACACTATTTGAAATATTGAAAAATGATTCTTCTATATCATACATAAAAGATGAATTTGGTTTATCTACAAAATTTATTATGGAAGGAATATCAAAGATTCTCTCACAAAAATAGTCTGATAATCACGAAGAATCACAAATCTCTTTTTCAATCCATACAGCAAGCTTTTTAAATACCCCTATAATCCTTTTCGATAGTAGAGCCCAATATGAAAAAAATACTGCTCGATACCAATATGCTAATGAGTTTTGGCATGCTGAAGGTTGATGTTTTCTCAGAAATTGAGAGGATATGTGACTTTAAATATGAAATCATAACTCTTGACAGTGTGATTGAAGAGCTAAAAGGTATACAAGAAAAGCAGTCAATAAAATACAAGAAAGCAGCTAAAATGGCTTTGAGTATTATTTCAAGAAAACTCAAAGTAATTGAAAGTGGGATAATGCCCGCTGACGATGGAATTTTAGATTTAGCAAAAAAAGACAAAGATATTATTGTGGCTACACAAGATATGGAGCTTAAAGCAAAGCTCAAAGCATTAGGAATTGCGATTATTGCACTTAGACAGAAAAAGTATCTCATAATGGGGTGAAGCGCATGTTTTACAAGGTTGATGTCAAAGACCACATAAGGGTTCCACCAGTTTATTTTGGTTTGGACAAAAAAGAAGCTATAATCAAAAGAATAAAGAAAAAATACGAAGGATATATCTCTAAAGATTTGGGATTTATTATTGATGTGTCTGATGTAACAGATATGCAAGAAGGAGTTATAATTCCAGGAGATGGTGCAGCTTACTATCAAGCAACATTTACTTTACTTACATTCAAACCAGAGCTTCAAGAAGTTTTAGCTGGAAAAATTAAAGATATTGCTGATTTTGGAGCATTTTTAAATGTTGGTCCAACAGACGGTATGATTCACATTTCGCAAACAATGGATGATTTTGTCTCATTTAGCAAAGAAAAAGTTTTAGTTGGAAAAGATAGCAAAAGAAATTTGAAAGTTAATGATATTTGCAGAGCAAGAATAATTGCTGTTAGTTACAAGGATGTTTCCAATCCAAAAATTGGAATGACTATGAGACAATTCGGACTTGGTAAATTAGACTGGGCAAATGAGCCTGTTGCAGTTGCAGCAAAAGCTGAAAATAATAAGGAAGAAAAGAAAGAAAAAGATTCAAAGAAAAAGTAAATATTGTGTAATATTTATTTATTAATATTCATGGAAGGTGCTAATTATGAAAAAGAAAGTATGCAAAAAATGCAAGCTCTTTGTTGACGGAAACGAATGTCCAATTTGCAAAAACGCAACATTCTCAACAAGTTGGCAAGGAAGATTACATATACTTGATACTAAAGAATCAATGGTAGCAAACAAAGTGGGAATTGCTGATAATGGTGAATATGCCATTAAAGTTAGGTAATCTCACATCAAATTAATTAAATTTAAGGTAAGGTGAAAAAATGGAATTCAAAATCGTCGAAAAAAAAGAAAAACCAATGCTTGACAGATTGGAGCTAAAAGCAGATTTAGTATTTGCAGGCGCAGTTCCATCAAGGGAAGAAGTTAGAAAAAAAGTTGCTAGTAGTGAAGGTGTTAGTGATAATCTTGTTGTTATAAAAAATATAAAAAGTGCAATAGGTTATGGCAAAGCACAAATTTTAGCATATGTTTACAAGGACGAAGCTTCCTTAAAAAAAATTGAATATGAATATATGGTCAATAGGGGCAAGCCAAAAAAAGAAGGAGAAAATAAGGATGCACCTAAAGATGCTAAAAAATAATTTAGTATAAACAAAATTAATAATCTAACTAACGAGGGATAATCAAAATGGCAGGAGAAAAAGGCGGAAAACCAAATAAATCAGGACCAGCTGCAAAAGGCTCAGATAAAAAATCAAGTGGAGCTAAAAGCGGATTATACAAGCTTTACAAAATAGAAGGCGGAAAAATCCATAGGACTAATCTTACTTGTCCAAAGTGCGGTGCTGGGTTTTTTATGGCAAAGCATAAAGATAGAACAACATGCGGCAATTGCCATTATACTGAGTTTTCTAGCAAAAGTAAGCAATAATTATTTTTAAATAATTTCTTTAAATTTTTCTTTA
>CAZSAD010000040.1:0-11570 GCA_964604995.1 uncultured Methanosarcinales archaeon | reverse complement strand
GAATGTTTAACTGGAAATAGTACCTTAACGAAAAATGAAATCAAAAATATAATTGGCATAACCTATCTTCATTCAGATGATTTGTTAACGCAAGATAGTTTGCAAAAAAGAGCTAATAATTTACATAATGGGTTTGTATTCTCAAAAATGGCTTTGTTTAATGATAAGGGGAAAATAATAAGCATTTATGAGTGGAATCACAATCCAGATGCAGAAGTTTTAGCTAAATCTCAAAGTGCAAGACATTTTCCACATCACACAACAATGTGGGATATAAATTTTTTAAAGCAAATAAAAGAATACACAAAAAATGAGTTTCACCAAGAAGGTATTTTTGATCCAAATATAAGATTCGGAGAAGATCTTGATGTAACAATAACTACTGCTAAAGTTGCAAAGATGCTTGGCAAAAATATTACATTCTCTCCTAATGTTGCTTATTTTTATAGGGTTCATGAACTTTCAATAACAGGTGAACCAAATAAAGAGATGATTAAATCAAATCATGAAAGAATATCAACAAAACACAATTCTCAAAATTATGACACTTTTCCATTATTTTATAAATTAACGCATGATTTGCCATGGTCTTTAGGAACTCATCTTCCAGAGGGAGCTAAAAAATTTTTTAGGCCAATAAGAGATAGCATTAAAGCAAATCTTCAAAAAGATAAATATTCAGATTTACAGAATGAATTATCAATATATCTCAAAACAACTAATTAATTGTATTAATCAAAGAAAAATAGAATTAAAAAATAAAATCAATTTATTTTTTGAATTTATATTCATAAATTTTTCTTGACATTGGATCTTTTTTCTTGACTCTAAAAAGAACTTGTTTACTTTCTCTTAATCTTTTTAGGCTGTTTGTTACTGACCCAATAGAAACTTTTAATTTCTTTGCAATCTCCTTGCTGGAGAACCAGGATGTCTTATTTTTCTTTAAAAAATCGTATACTTCTTGTTGACCCATTTTTTATTCAACCCCAACTTAATGATATAGTCACTGATATAGTCTAATTTGTGCTTAGGGAATATATAAACCTTTTGTTTTAATTGCTCTAATTTGCTCATATTTTTATAGAATAAGCTATTGCTTATGAGTGATGAAGAAAACAACCTTGGTAATTATTTCAATAGTATTATTTACTTTAACACTTATAGTAACAATTATTTTTTCTGCAAGTAAAGTAAATGCATCAACAATTACTCAACAATTGTCAAATCAAAAAGAATTTACAAATGGGAATAGTAAATATATAGTCAGGCAAATGTCATCTGATTTCGAGCAGAAAAGAGCGCAATTTTATTCAATGCAAAAAAAAGCAGTTGAGAGAAATAAAAGATTTCAAACAATCAAGCCTAAAACTATCTATGAGCCAGATAAATGCGATTCAGGCTACAGACCAAGACAATGGATACAAACACATTGTAATGATAAAGATTTCTCATAAACAAATTTAAACTAATACTATAAAACGACCTAAATTTTAAGAAAGTTTATAAACCGTTTTTGAATTCTAAGGTTAATATTAGATAGTACGACCGAGCATTGCGAGTGTCGTACCAGCTCCCGTGCGAGCTGAGGTCAGCTCTGCCCCTGTAGCATAGTAGCCATTGCGCGTCCTTGGTATCTTCGGTACGAAGGTTCGGAACGAAGTGACAGAAAGGACGAGGTCGTGAGTGCAATTCTCACCAGGGGCTTTTATTATTAAGTTTTATTTGTGCTAACTCTGACCAAGCTTTTTTATCCTTAAACATTTTAGAAACTAATAATTACTTTTTCAAAATATAATACCTTCTTTACTATCTTTAGATAAAACTACCGTATCAACTAAATATTCCAAAGAAATCGGTACATCTATTTGTATTTCTGGTTCACTTAATATCTGTTGTAACACATATCCTAAAAATCCATTATCATTCTTAGTGATAAATTCTTTAAATCTTTCAAAATTTGCAGTGTTTTGATTAGCATTGTCAAGATAAGGACCATGTTTGAACACAAGCAATATAGGATCAGTTTCTGCAAAATCATTCCATATTTTTTTGAATAATTCTTTTGCTCGTATAAATTCTTCCAAAGATATATTTGAAAATTTAGCAAGAGCTTCATTGCTTAAATTTTTCTCTATGATTTTATTTGCATCAACTACAAGATAATGATTATCTCTAAAAAATCCATAAGTCAAAGCAGTATTCAAATTTTTTTCTGCAAATTCAATTTGACGATTAATCCAATTTTTTTCTCCAGTTAATTGCGATAAACTCTCTGGACTTCTGTTTGCGTAACTAACTCCTATCCTAAGTATAGTTGCAAGGTAAACTTTTCCAGCATCCTTTTCCCAAAGAGGATTTTCCCATCCAGACTTTAATAAAATCTCTTTTAATTTTTTAAACTCAATATTCCAATTAGCACTTTGGGGTTTTAATTCTCCTTCAGACTGGATATTTTTGAGTGCTTTTGAGTTTGTTCCATGATAATAAGGTTTGTTTACAATAACTTCTGTATAAAACTCCAATAATTGCTTGTCATTTAGTGTTCCAACTATATTAAAATTGTATTTGAAATCATTTCTAAATCTCTTAGTTTCATAAATCTCAAATTGTTTTTTATTATCCATTAGTAGTGAATATAATATGTACTATATAAATATTTACAAAAAGCACTAAAAGGTAAACTTCTGTTAGAAATTATTACATCAGTAAAGAATTTTTCAGAATCAATTAATACTACTATGTTCAAGTTTAGTTGGAGAATAAGAATTTAATGTTTCTTCCAATACTATTTTTTTTCCTTTTGAACTTAATTCGGCAAGCATATTATTAACTTTATATAAATCACTTTGAAAATTTTTTTGTTGTTCCAAGATACTAGTTTTATTCCATTTAGGGGGATTATGGTATTGTTCTAAAATACTACACGCTACTTTATAAAAAAAACCAGCAGTTGGTAAATCCTCAATTCCATCATGCATGGTATCTGATAATTCTAATCTATATCCATTATTCAAATCTAATTTATTTTTAATTACTCTTGTTCCAAATCCAGGATTATCAAATTCTATTGTTCTAACAGTGTAAATATCACCTTTATCATCTTGTACAATAGCAATATTTTTAATTTTTCCAGTTATAGAATAATTCTGTTTTTCAAAGGTAGGTTTAGTAGAAACTGATGAATTTAAGGTATTTGGAGTATTATTTCCCATACTAATTCATCAATTATATTTATCAATCTAGTATATAATAGTTTTGGTTTAGAAAAAATTGATACTAAAAAATAAATTTAAAGATTCTCTTCTGATTTTATTGGTGGTTCTTGCTTTTTTATTTTACCCATAATCATAACAACAATAAAAGCCAAAACAAGTATCACAATTCCAAGTAATACCCAAATCCACCTATTACTTTTGGTTACTGGTTCAGTTGGGGCCGCTTCTTGTCCTTTTGTAGCCGAAGTGTCTGTTGTAGTTTCTTGTGCAGCAACTGGTTGTGTACTATCTGTTGTTTCTTGTGAAGGTGTAGTTGATTGTTGTGTTTGGTTTGTTACATTTTGTACAGGTTGTTGTGTTGTTTGACTCGCAATAACTGCTGTACTAGCAGTAGATATGGCAAAATAACTAAATCCTGGTGTTAATGCAACATATATATTATCAACACTTGTGGATGTCTTTTTAGTTGTCTGCAAGGCATTCCATTTGCCAGAATTCCATCTTATTAGTTTAAGATCATTTTCATTTACTCCATTTGTAATAAACCATGTTTTTGGCACTTTAAATTCAATTTCAATATTATTTAATTCTGTGTCTAATAAATTGCTTTTTGTTATTTGTAAAAATGCATATGTTTTACCAGTTAAGTTTGATGTTTCAGCTGGTTGTGATACTAATGTTGAAACAGTAAGGCCAGGGTTGCTAATAGTTGAAGTAGCTGTAAATCCGAGTCTTGTTATTGCTATATCAGTTTGAGCAATTGCATAATTTGTTACTGTTCCAGCAATTAAACTATCCCACACTTTCCCAGCTGAAGCAAGTACTGTTGATTCATAAGGTAATCCTGCTCCACTATTTGAAGAATCCTCTGTTGTTGTAGTAGTTGCCGTTGCAGTGTATGCTACAAACATTGTAAAGTGTTTTGTCCAGATTATCATGTCTGAACCTGAAGCGGTATAACAGTCTGCGCCTACAAGCAGAGTATTTGGATCTAAAATTTGAGCAGAAGTACATTCTGGAATTTCTGTGAAAACTCCATCTCTAGAATAGCCTGCTTTTCTTCCATCGCCCATACCCTGTATTGTAATTTTTACTGCTTTTGTGAAATTAAGTTGGCCTCCTAAGAAACCTACTTCAATTACTTTTTCAACTGATCCAGTTGATACACTAACCTCGCTGTTTTCTTTTACAGTAGGCATTGTAATTAATCCATTCCAATTCGAAGAACCTGAAATTTCAGTTCCATTTGCAATCTCTGCAGTATAACTTGCAGTTGTTGTATTTCTCGATAGATTGAGTGGTGCATTTATAGTTAAACCACCTGTTGAATTTCTTAAACTATCTAAATTTATAGTTACTTCCTGTGATTCACTAACACTTGAATTAATTAGGATTTCACTAACACTATTTATGTTTGAAGTATCAAGGAGAATTTCAGTTTGTCCTTCTTGTACATCAATAGTATTGTTTACTGGAACTACTGCTGCAACTGTTTTTAGCACTGTAAGTGCAAATGACTTTGTAACATTTGTTGCATTCTTGGTTAAGGTCGCTGTCATGTTGACATTTGCATCAGCTCCACTTGATCTCACAACATTTCCATCTGTTTGGTTTATTATGCTGCTGTCAGTTGATGCCCAGGATATATTAACTCCAGTATAACCAGAAAGATTCGTTGGTAAATATATATCTCCCATAATTTCTGTTTCTGATGGATTTCCATTCAGTATTGTTGTCATTGTAAGATTTATTTTTGCATTGTTAACATCAATCTCATCTTGAGCAGTAACACCTTTTACAGTCAATGTAAATACTTTTGTGTCACTTGATGTTAATTTGCTTATTGTTGCAGTTAATGTTACTGTTGCATCAACACTTGGTCTTGAAACTGAACCATAAGTTGTTATTTTACTTGCACTGCTTGTTGACCATGAAATTGTTGTTCCATTTGAACCAGTTGTTGGTAAAATTAAATCAGTAGTTATATTTGTTTCATTATTATTGTTTTTCTTGATTGTAGTAAATGTTAAATCTGCTTTTGCAGCAGCAATGGCATCAGCTGGATTACTTGTTTCTTGTTTCACAATCATATTAAATGATTTTGTTTGTGAAGTATAGCTGTTCTTTGCAATTGTTGCAGTAAGTGTAATATTTTTATCTGATGTACCAAATAGTGGCCTTGTTACTCTTCCATCAGTTGCTCTGATTACAGAATCATTTGAGGATGCCCATGAAATTGAAGTGTTTGTTCCAGCTTTGCCTGCCGTAATTAAATTAAGTTTGGAAGTAACAGTTTGATTATCTAAATTTGTTCCTTGAATTTGTGTAAATATAAGATCTGTTTTTGCATCAGTTGTTGGCAATGTTACTGCAATTACAGTTCCACTTCCTCTATTTCCTGCAGTATCATTAATTCTAAAATTAATTAATGTTGCAGTTGTTGTGTTGATATTTTGTGCAATGCATGCAGTATTATTGAATGTTGCAGTATTCCATGTTGTATTATCAATTGTATATTGGCATGAATTTGTAAGTCCATTGGTGTCTGAAACAGTTGCATAAAATGTTGAAGTTTCAAGTATATAATTAGTTCCAGAGTAAGTGTAGCTACCACCAATTGTGATTGCATCAACTGTTGGTTGTGTATTATCAATTTCATATGTTGTAAAATGACTAACTGGAATACTAAAGACATAACATCCTCCATCAACTTCGCATGCACCAAGATAAGTTGCTGCAGATGTATTAATTAGGGATGATTCATCTATCATATTTCCACTATCATCAAAAGCAATTAATTTTGAAGTTATCTCATTTGCTGTAGAATCTGCAGCAAAACCAAGATTATTTAATCCATAAAATTTGATTGTTGCACTTGTATTTTTAAGAGCTAATGAATTTGTTGCACCAGTAAAATTAAGACCTATAGTTCCTATACTATTTGCATCCATTTTAGTTCCCAAGTTTTGTAAGAATGTTTGCGTTTCAGTATTTGACAAATTTAATGCTGAATTAAATGTTATTCTTCCAAGGGCAGTTGATGCATTATTCACATCTGATCTTTTTTCAAAATATAATCCTGAGAAACTATTGATATTACTAGTTGTAATATTATTCAAATTATTTGCTATTCCTGCAACAGATAATTGACTTGAAATTTCATCAAATGCTATTGCAATTTGATCTTCTGGAATAACACTAAAATTACTGGTGCCTGAAGTGTAAACATAACTTGCACCGGCATCAAGTCTTAAATAAATTGAATAATTACCTAATGAAAAACCAGATGAATTAGCAGTAATATTGTATGCAAAATCTCCATTTGACCATCCATAACCATACCCATATCCGTAACCATAACCGTACCCATATCCATAACCATAGCCTTGTGAAGCAGACAAAGATAATCTTGTTATTGTTATTGCACCACAATTATAAGCAACTGTGTTAGCAGGAAATGTGCAATTTTGAATACCATTAATATACAACTCAACATCATTAGGTAAAGGCATTCTTTCAGTAGACTCAACATGTATAGTTGCAGTAGCTGAAATAACATCTCCTTGAGTTGGTGTTGGATTAGAAAATGCGCTAATGCTTAATTCAATTGCCTTTGCTGGGCCAACTAATATTAATAGAACTATAACTACTATTGATAATATACCTGATATAATTTTAGATTTGTTATCTCTCTTTTTCAAATTAATTCACACTAATATTATATCAACATTATAAATAAGTAATATATTCCCTTAATTAGGTGTACTAAATTAATTTATTTATAAATCTTTTGTAATTTGTCGTCTAATTATAACTACTTCACAATGAACATTTTTGATAATAAGTTATATATTAATCACATTAATATTCTTATATAAAATAGGAATTGTAAAAATTTGACATTAGCTCAAGTAAAAAGTTTATAAACTTAAACCTTATTTAACTTTTTATAAAGGTAAGGTTATAAAACTAATTAGTAAATATTACAGATTATAATCCTTCAAAAAAATATTCACGAAGTAAACTAAATATGGCATATAATCATAAATTAAAGGCTATACGCACAGAATTATTTAATATATTTACAGATGTATACAGAAATTTATCATTCTTTGTTCTAATCTTAATATTTCTAAAATTTGTTTTTCATTCTACTTTACTCCAATACATTAATCTTAGTTTATTCTTGATAGGAATAATCGTTGTAGGAATAATAAAACTGGTTTTGGAATGAAAACTTTTAATAAACTAAAAAAACGAGAAATTGTAATACTTAGTATTTTATTGATAATTGGTTTTGCATATAGAATATATGAACTTAATCATGATTCTTATTGGATTGATGAATCCTATACAATAATAGCATCTAAAAACATAGGCACATATGGTTATCCTAAATTTGATTCTAATGTAAATTATATGGGCGCATTTCCTCAAAGTTACTCTTTATTCATACTTGGAGAATTATTTGGCTACACACATTTTCCAATGAGAATACTCTCTGTAATTATCGGAACTGCATTTATTGCATTGATTTATTTTCTTGTACGCAGATTTTATGATTATAAAATTGCTTTGCTAAGTTCGGCATTAATAACTTTTTCTTATCTGCAAATTGCCTGGTCTAGACAAGCAAGATCATACATATTTTTAGAGTTTCTTTGCTTTCTTAGCATATACTTTTATTTGTGCTACTTAGAAGAAAGCCATGTTAAATATGCAATTCTTACTGCTTTTGGAATTGTTCTATCCTATATATTTAGTCCGCTAGGACTTGTATTGATACCAATACTTGGAATTCATCTTCTTCTTATTAGAAATACTGCTGTTTTTGAAGATATGAAAACTTTTTTTAACAATATAAAGCTAAACAAGTATTTGATACTTATCGGAACTGCACTTTTTACTTTATTACTATATTATATAATGGTTAATCTTGGCAACATAAAAGTTGTTGCAGATTACTTCTCAGAATACAAGTATTATCTTTTTCAAACAACTTACCTATTAATATGCTTAGCAGTAATAGGAATTTTTTCTTTCAAAAAATATCTCAAATATAATTTATTGTATATATTGTTGTTTTTTTCTGTTTTTGTAGCTGTATCCTTCACAATTAACATGCGAAATTTCAGATATATATTTATTGCATTGCCAGTAATTACAATACTTGCAAGTCAAGCAATGATTTATTTTTATGAATTGTATAAAAATAAAATTTACAAAATATTTATTGTTGTGTCCCTTGTATGTTTACTATTATTTTCTCAAGTGCTTTTTCTTCCTAAGAATTCATATGCTCTTGAAGTCGAAACACCTCAGCCTCCATTTGAAGATGCTTATACATATGTGAAAGAAAATATTGTTGAAGGAGATATATTAATTGTTACCCAACCAGCAATTAGTGCATTGTATTTTAAAAAAGCAGATTATTGGCTTGCAATTGGTTATGAAGGCAGAGGAATAAATGATCTTTACAACAAAAATAATTTGGGGGAAAGATACACTAATATTACATCAATAATAAATGAAATAATGCTTAAAGATGCGCTTGCATATGGTGGATATATTATTATTGATGACATGGGAATTCAAAGACTTTCTAGTAAAGAAAGAGAAATTGTATTAAACCTTACATTAGAGAAAAAATATGGTACAACCTATTGGAATACAGTATATGTTTATCATTTCAAAAAGACTTAAACT
The DNA here is from genome assembly GCA_964604995.1 of uncultured Methanosarcinales archaeon. Lineage (GTDB taxonomy): Archaea > Nanobdellota > Nanobdellia > Woesearchaeales > JABMPP01 > JAGVYD01. The sequence goes on along the minus strand of CAZSAD010000040.1, from coordinate 2,646 downwards.
TATTAAATACTTAACTTTCTTAATCTAAACATGGTAAAATTTAGTGTAGTTGTTCCAATATATAATGAAGAAGGGAATTTAAAAAAATTAGATTCTGAAATAAAAAAAGTAATGTCAAAACTTAAAAGTTATGAAATAATTTATGTTAATGACGGCTCAACTGACAAAAGTTTAAATGTTCTAAAAAAATTAAAAAAATGCAAGATCATAAATTTACAAAGAAATTATGGTCAATCAGTTGCTTTAGATGCAGGATTTAAAGAATGCTTAGGGGAATATGTTATTTCCTTGGATGCAGATTTGCAAAACGATCCACATGATATTCCTAAATTATATCAAAAACTAATTGCAGAAAAATTAGATGTAGTAGCAGGATGGAGAACAAAAAGAAAAGATCCATTTTATGTAAGGGTTCTAACCAAAATAGCACGTTATTTACGAGAATTACTAATAAAAGATAATATTCATGATACTGGCTGTACACTTCGAGTCTATACAAAAAAAGCAGCCAAAAGTTTAGATTTATGGGGACAAATGCATAGGTACATTATTGCACTTTTAGTATGGAAAGGCTTTAAAGTTGGAGAGCTAAAAGTAAATCATCGTTTAAGATACAGTGGAAAAACAAAATACAATATAATAAAATCAGTCAATGGTTTTACTGATTTAATATACATCTGGTTCATCAATAAATATTCAAGAAGGCCACTGCATTTATTTGGCGCGCTAAGTTTTGTATTGTTTTTTGTAGGATTTCTAATGGAAGTGTATATGGCTTATATGAAATTGTTTTACCATGTTAGTCTTAACAGAGAAGCATTATTTTTTGCTGGATTCTTTTTTATGATTATAGCAGTGCAATTGTTTGTATCAGGTGTAATGATTGATATACAGCTAAGAAACTACTTCAACACATCTCCAGTAGAGAAAAGATACAAAATAAAAGAAATAATAACAAAATGAAAATGCTAATTTAAGAACGAAAACTTTATATACTAAAGGTGTATAATTATACAAATTAGGTGTATAATAAAATGCTGACAAAAAATGAAAAAAATGTGATTAAAATATTGTTGTTCTCTTTTAAGGAGGAATACTCAATAAATGAAATAGCTAGAAGATGTAATATCGCTCCAAATGGGGCATTTAAAATTCTAAAGAAATTTGAGCAAGAAAAAATAACAAAACTAAAAAAAATAGCAAACATCAATACTTATTCCTTAGATTTTGATAATCTTAAAACAAAAAACATATGCGAATTAGCATTAATAGAAGAACCAAGTGCTAAAATAAAAAATCGTTTAGAAGATTTAAAAGAGCTACAAAAGCTAACTGAAGTTTGCATAATTTTTGGATCGTATATTACAGAAAAAAAGAATCCTGAAGATATTGACTTATTTTTTGTATTAAAAGAAGGTAATTTTAAAAAATACAAAGAAGAAACAAGAAAAATCTATCCAGCAATGCCTCTAAAAGTTCAAGACATCATACAAACAAAAATGGATTTGACTCAAAATATTTTAAAAAATGAGGTAATGATAATAGAAATATTGCAAAAAGGATTCATTTTATGGGGACAAGACAACTTAATGGAGATAATAAAAGATGGATATTCAAAATAAGATAAAAGTATGCTTAAAGGAAGGAGAAAAATCAGAGAAGCATAAGGGTCTAAAGAAAATAGAGCCTTCTAAAAAATTGATTAACGGACATATAAAAAAAGCAATACATAATTTTAATGCCATAGAATTATTCTCAAAATTTAATTATTCTGATTGGAGTGCATCAGCTGCATTTTATTGTTTATATCACGGATTACTTGCTTTAATTGCAAAAAAAGGATTTGAATCCCGTAACCAAAGTTGCACATTTGCATTGATTGAGCAAATGATAAACAATAAAGAAATTTCTTTAACTAAAAATGAATTAAAGGAAATTTTTGATAAAGATGTAACTGAAAACCTTGAGCAAAGCAGTAAAATTTTAGATATTAGAGAAAACATGCAATATTCAATCAAAACAACACTTGAAAAACAAGAGTTTGAGTTTCTAAAGGAAAGAACCAAATACTTGTTCGATAAAATCAGAAGAGACGTTGAAAATGAGAATACTAATATTAAAGTTCAATCAATTAGGCGATCGCAATGAATAAACAAGAACTCAATTCGATATTAAAAAATGGAGAAAATCAATTTGTAGAGTTTAAGGAAAATTTTAGTGATAAAGTTATAGAATCTATTGTCGCTTTTTCAAATTCTCATGGAGGAAGAATCCTTTTAGGAATAGAGGATAAGAAAAAAATCATTGGAGTAGGACTTGGCAAGGAAAGTTTAGTAAATTGGGCAAATGAGGTAAAAACTAAAACCGAGCCTTTTTTAACTCCAGAATTTGATGTTTTTGAAATAGATGGGGAAAAAATTGTTTCTATAAATGTATCTGAATTCCCACTCAAACCTTCTTCATTTAAAGGGGTAGTTTTTATTAGAAAGAATAATTCTAATGTCAAACTTTCTGCAAAAGAGATTTCAGAAATATATCTCAAAACAAAAAATTCTTCTTGGGATTTTTATTTTAATGAACATGCAAGTCTTAAAGATTTAGATGAAAAAAAGATTACTGACGTGCGTAATTTGATTGAGAAAAATC
>CAZSAD010000039.1:0-12060 GCA_964604995.1 uncultured Methanosarcinales archaeon | reverse complement strand
TTACTATTGTCTGAGGACTAATGTCAAACTTAGAAAGAATAATAAAAAGTCCAGATAGTAAATTAAATGAAGATAAAGTTAGAAAGAATAATGAAACAATTAATAAAAATAATAAACATCATAAACCATTATATTCTAGTCTTCAAGAAGCAATTGACAAAAGTGAGATGATTGCTGATGCATATAGATTTGGACAAATGGCCCATAAAAACGACAAAAGAGATTCTGGTGAACCTTATTTTGAAGGTCATTGTGAAATAGTTGCACATTTAATCGTAAAATATTCTTATTATTTAACTCCAAAAGAACAAGAAAGTGCAATAGCTGGCGCTTTTGTACATGATATAAAAGAAGATCATAAAAGAACAAAAAATATGATAAAAGAATATTTGGATGATATTTACAATTTAGATACACTTAATTTGAGCACAATAGCGGTTGTTATGGATAAGAAAAACTTCCCGAGAACTGAGGAAGATGCATTGTATGTTGGTAAAAAAAATAGAATTATAGGACTTTTACTCGTATTGGATAAATTACAAAATCTTCACACAGTGGGGTATTTTAAAGATTTAAACAAAAAAAAGAATTTTGTAGTTAATGTAGACAAATATATTGAAATTGCAAAGATACATGGCTTTGATGATATTGTAAAAGAATTAGATAAACCTTGGATGGAATATGTAATAAATGGTAATCCGCCACTTAAAGGAGAAGGATTGCCGAAATACCAATCTGTAAAAGTTCCAAATAGATTTAATAGTATCTAAATTAATAAGTAACTCTTTTTTTAAATTTGTTAAATAGTTAATCTTTTTATTTTAGTAATTCTTAGTAAATTACATATGAACAATAGCAATTTAGATGTTAGACTATCTGATATAGACAAATTTAATAGAAACCACAATAATGAACAATTACGCATTAGTCTATCTCAAAAAACTTCAATTCAATATCCCAAATTATATAACTCAATTGATGAAGCTTTAGAAAATAATGAATTAATTGCATCCAGTTATAATTTAGCAAAACAAGTTCATGAAGGAGATAAGCGCGAATCTGGAGAAGATTATTTTGAAAACCATTTAGTCCCAGTTACACAACTTGTTATAAAATATTCTTATTTACTTCCTGAAAAAGACCAGTCACTTGCAATAGCCAGTGCTCTTTTGCATGATAGCAAAGAAGACAATAAAGTAACACGAGAAATTTTAGAGAAATATTTAGATGAACCTTATGGAACACACGTTTCTTTGATTGCAACAATAATGGATAAGAAACATAGAACTTTTGGAGAAAATGATGTTTTTCTAATTGGAGAAACTAATCCTGCTGTAGGGCTAATTCTTATTTGTGATAGATTACATAATTTACACACATTAGGTTATAAAAAAAGCATGGATGCTAAAAAAGAATATGTGAATCCAAAAGAAATACGAAAATATGTGGAATTAGCAAATCAACATGGATGGTACGAGCTTGCATCAGAGTTAACTAAACATGATTGGGGGGGATATTTGTTGACTAATAAAAATGCATTAAAAGGAGAATACTTAGATGAACTTTTAAAATCAATAAATATCCAAGTTCTACCAGAAAATAAAAAAAATAAAATAAAGAATTAAACTATTTTTTCTTTAGGTATTAATTCATTTTCAACTGTTATAATCTTTGTTTGTAATGTATTCAAAATTGTTTTAACTGCTAGATCTAAACTGTAAGTTCCAGTTAACAAGCTATCTTCTTTTATTTCATCTTTAAAAGTACCATAATTTTCCAATAAGTTGTGATAACCTTTGACAACTTCAATATTATCATTCCCAAGAAGAATTGTTTGATTGTATAAATGATTAATATCTAAAAGGAGTTTGTCTGATTTTACAATAGTATCTTTTAGTGTATTTTCAGATTTTCCTTCGCTAGTATAATGAGCTGCAAAACAATTTAAAACTGCTTTTGCACTATTATAAGAATTCATTATATCTCCATCATTTATTATTTTACCAACTGTCATTTTACCACCCAAAATATTTAATATTTTTATGCAAAGTGAGGTTATATAAAAATGATCATAATTTGAATTAAACTAGAATAAAAATAAAGTAAAAATATTTATTTTTTAAAATCAACTTTTATTTCTTTGATTTTAGTTGAGTTCCAAGTTTCGTTAAACATGGTTTCTAATGCTCTTGAAAATGCATCAGTATTAACCCAAAGACCAGAATCGTAACTAGGATCAATGTTTTCATTAGAAAGCATAAATGCTAACTGACTTCCATCAACTAAACAAAATCTTGCATCAACTTTTTCAACATGCTTTATTTTAGCAAATCTTGAAAGTTCTTTTGCAATCTTATCAGTTTCAGGTGCAATTGGAGCTGCAATTTTAATGTCAACTCCTCTTTTAGCAGCTTTTTCTAAATGAACTTTAAAATTATCGTATTTTCTAATTAAACCTTCAGTTGTGGTCATTATGATAATACTTTTCTCAGCTGCTTTAATCATGCTTTCCATTTGATTGTAAACATTTCCTCTGCCCTTTAAGCTTCCAGATAAATCAGTTGGTTCAACAAGTTCTGCGCCTTGTCCATGAAGTGCATTTAATTCAGATAGAATATCACTTTCCCTTAGATTATCCATTGCTTTTATTGAGGATTTTGCATCTTCTTCAATTCTTTTTTTAACTCTTTCAAGAACTTCAGAAGGTGTAACTGCGATATATTTTATTGGCTTTCCAACTTTCATTATGATAAATCCTTTTTTTTCTAAACTTTCAAGGACATCATAACTTCTGCTTCTTGGTACATTGCTAATATCAGCCAATTCACCAGCAGTAGAGATTCCTCTTGATAACAGTGCGACCCAAATCTTTACTTCGTAGCTATTCAAACCAAATTGTTTGAGTTTGTTTAAAAATTCTTTTTGAACTATCATTGTAAAGTAGTGTAAATACCTGTTATTTATAAAGCTTTGCAAAGTATAGCTACTTTAGAATAGTAACATAATTACTACTATAAAAAAATCTTAAAAATAGAGTGAAGCTTTAAATATTAGGTGACAAACAATATTTTTATGGATTTAACAATAATAAACGAAATTTTACAAAATACTTATTTTGATAACACCATTCAACAATATTTATTAGCATTTGGAATAGTCTTAGCTGCATTTGTTGTTGGTAAAATAACTTCTTGGATAGTTAAAGGATATCTAAGAAGAATGGCTAATAAAACTGAAACAAAATTAGATGATGTTCTTGTAAATTCAATTGATGGTCCACTTGTGATGTTTATTTGTGTATGGGGAATTTTTGCCGGAATAAAATATTTAACATTTACTCTTCCAGTTGAATCTTTTATGATTAAAGGCGTAAAGATTTTATTTAACATATCTGTTGGATGGTTTATAGTTTCATTTTTAGATCAAGTAATTGTTCAATATTGGATACCTTATACCCAAAAAACTGAATCCGATCTTGATGATCATTTAGTCCCTTTTATTAGAAAATTCATAAAAGTATTTGTAATTGTAATTTTAATTATAATGATAATAAGCCAGCTTGGCTACAATGTAACTTCCCTTATTACTGGTCTTGGAATAGGTGGACTTGCAATTGCACTTGCTGCCCAATCCATGCTGGGTAATATATTTGGTGGATTGAACATCATTTGGGATAAACCTTTCAAAATAGGAGATAGAATAAGAATGGACAGATTTGATGGGACAGTTACAGAAATTGGCATGAGAAGTACCAAAATTAGAACATTAGAAGGAACTTATGTTTCTATTCCAAATCAAATGGTATCGGCACAGCCACTTGAAAATCTTACAAGAGATCAAATTTATGTAACACCAAAAAGTGAAGGAAGTGTAAATGCAAAATCAGATGGTAAAAAATCTCATAAAGGAGAAAACAAAGATGAGATTCAAACTGCAATACCAGAATCACAAATACCAAGAAGAGTATTATTAAATATTGGATTAACTTATAATACCTCAACACAAAAAATTAGACAAGCCCAAGAAATAATAAAAGAAGTTGTTAAAACAACCAAAGGAACTGATGGAAACTGCAGAACTAGTTTTAAGACATTTGGTGATTTCTCCTTGATGATAGAAGTTGTTTGGTTCTGCAAAGATATACTGAATCTTCCAGAAGTAACAAATGAAGTAAATCTTGGAATAAAAGATGGTCTTGAAAAAGAAGGAATACAAATGGCTTTCCCAACAAGAACATTGTATATGAAGAATTCTTGATTTTGTAGATAAAGATTATTTTATTAGCAGTGCAAGAGACTTGCAAAGCAACGTCTCTTTCGCTTCCGTGCGAGCTGAGGTCAGCTCTGGCTTTTCCAACAAGAACATTGTATATGAAGAATTCTTAAGTAATTAATTTTTGATTATTTTTTTATTAATGCTCGCACCCATTTTTATAGTCGTTAAATAAAATTGTTTTTTGATAATATTTCTTTTGCCTTTGTCAAAACAAGTAAATTTTTTCTTAATATGAAATTTTTAAGGTAATTATCAGCAATTGAATTTTTCATAATTATAATTCCTTTATCAATATTCACCCATTCAATTTTGAATCCCCTTGATTTTTCAAAATCAGTATAAATGGGAGTCCCAATATTTACAGCTTTGCAAATAAAATAATGATTAACTTGATGTCTTTTGATATCTGACATAAATTCTTCAATTATTCCAATTTCACAAATTATTTGTGCATCACAACCAGTTTCTTCTAAAACTTCCCTAATTAATCCTGCATGAATTGTTTCATTTCCATCAATTCCCCCACCGGGTAAAGAATAAAAGTTTTCTTTGGTTACATTGATTAATGCAATTTCGTAACTGTTCTTAACTTTTTTTATCAGAACCGCTCTTGCACAAATTCTATTTTCCCATTTATCAACCTTAACTAATGGCAAACTAAAATCAGAATCCCTAAGTGTGACAAGTAAATCCATAAAAATAAATTAAAAGTATGAATATAATAATTTATGCAATATTGCCCCCTTTTACAATACTACAAGCATTCCAGATGTTCCACAATAAAAATAACCTTTTTCAAATTTAATATATTTTCTTAAACGATTTATCTGATGCCTTGCTTTTACTATTCTATGTGAACATTTAACTTCATAACAATCAACAATATCACCTTTTTTAGCTAGAATATCAATTTCAGCAAGTTTACATTTTTCACTTTGAATAACAACATGAGAAGATAGGGAATCGTATTCATCCCTGATTTTATTGCACAATTCCACAACAAATTGATCGTGTTTGCTAAGTTTTATGCATTACACCTTCGCAATTATATTACAGTAAATATCGCTATTTATCGTTAATTATCGCTTTAATGCTGTTATAGGAATGTATAACATATACACAAAACTATACTAATTTAGAATATTCTTTGGATGAATAACTATAAATATTTTGTGTTTGATAACAAGAAAGTAATTATTTATTTAGTTTATTATTTAGTTGGAAATTGAAATTCTTCTTTTTTACCAGTTTTATCTCGGTGATATTTCCCAAAGTCCGATTCAACTTCAGTAATTGGAAGAATAGGTCCATCAATGCACATTCTAAGTCCGCTACATTCACAAATTCCACAAATTCCAACTCCGCACTTAAAATATCTTTCAACTGAAAGAATAACTTTATGTTTTGGTAAATAGGATTCAGCAATTTCTGCTGCTTTTTTCATCATTATTTCAGGACCAGCAACTGCAAAACTATACATTTTAAATTTCCCAGAATGTAATTTTTCTTTTAATAAATCTGTAACAAATCCTTTGTAGCCTAAACTACCATCGTTGGTTGAAACAAACACATTTCCAGGACATATTTTTTCAAATTCATTTTTTAGAATAATTTGACTAGCTAATCTTCCGCCAATAAAAACTGCCAAAGGCTTTTGCTTTTTTGCAAGAAAATAAAGTGGAGCAATTCCTGTTCCACCACCTACAAGAACTGCATTTTCCATTTCTCTTAAATGATAATGTGTTCCATAAGGGCCTCTTATTTTTATTGAATCTCCAGATTTTAGCTCAAACATTTTTTTAGTAAATGGACCGATAGCACGAACAACTAACATCAATGGTTCATTATATGCAATTGAAATTGGTTTTTCACCAAAGCCGGGAATAAAGCAAAACACAAACTGGCCAGCTTTAGCCTCCTCAATTGATTTATCGAAGTGAAATATTTTTAAATCAGAATCAACTAATTCAATAGATATAATTTTAAAATTGTGATAAGTCATTATTTTTTTGTCAATTAAAAATTTTTTACAATCATTTGTTTTATTTTTCAAATCAGATTCAAGTTGCAAAAAATAATCTTTAAGTAAATTAGTATCAAGACCAGTTAAGGCTGAACCTATTCCAAAAATTGTTGCACCTGCTTTTTCAAATTCTAAAACATCATTTGCATCTGATATTCCGCCCATGCCAATTATTGGATAATTTTTATTTTTACCAAGTTCATTTGCAACTTTTCGAACAATTGAAACACATTCTAATGCTTTAGGTTTTACAAAACTTCCAGATACACCGCCTTTACCTTTGCTTAAAATATTGCTCTCTTTTGGACCAACAGTATTTATTGCAGTTATTCCATCTGCACCTGCAGTAATTGCTGATTTAACAATTTCTTCAAAATTAGAAACATTCGGAGTTAATTTTATAAAAATAGGTTTAGATATTTTTTCTTTTACTGCTTTTGTGTAAAGTAAAGTTAAATCAGATGAACTTCCAATATCCATACCATAACCTTTATCTGCATGAGGGCAAGAAAAATTAAGTTCAAACCCATCTGCAACTAATTCAAGTTTTTGTGCTACTTTAATCAATTCTTCAGGAGTTGAACCAAATATTGAAACCAGTAAAAATTTATTTTCTAGAGGGTAAATTTCTTTAAGTTCTTCAAAGAAAGCATCGCATCCTGGATTTGCAAGTCCAACTGCATTAATGTAAGTACCCATTTCATTTAATTCAGCATAAATTGGTTCAGGATTTCCAGATTTTGGCATTAAACCTATACTTTTTGTTGTAATAACACCCACTTGAGGTATATTTTCAGAGAATTTTTTGATTATGCCTGCAGTTGTTGTTATAATTCCAGAGGGGATTGTAAAAGAGCCAGATATTTCTTTTCCTAGAAGTTTCATAATAAATAAAAAAATTGAGTAGATTATAAATCTTACTTATTCTTACAAGATAAATTACCCTAATTATTATCTTAGAACACCGGTAATTTATATTAGTGCATTGATAATATTTTTATACAATAACATTTGATAGTGTATTATGAAAATAAAATTCCTAGGTGTTGGAGCTGCTATAGACGACAAATATGAAAATGTTTCAATATTAGTCGAAGAAAAAAGCAGCATTCTTCTTGATGTTGGTTATGGAATTGTTAGAACAATAACTAAAGATAAATTACTTCTTAAAAATTTAGATGCTATTTACATTAGCCATCTTCATTTTGATCATTGTTTTGGTCTTCCTGCATTGTTATTGTTTATGAGAACAGTAAATAGAAAAAAACCAATAAAAATTATTGCACAAAAAGAAGTTTTAGATGGATTAAAAGATACTCTTAAAAAACACTGGCCAGATATGCAAACTGCAATAAAGTTTCCAGTTAATTTCTTACAAATTAGTGCACAAACACAAAAAATTAAATTCAATGAATTTGAAATTAAAATAGCAAAAACAAATCACGGGCAAATGCCAAACTTTGCAATAAGCTTAAAATCAAATGGTAAAACAATAGTTTATTCCGGAGACGGAGATTTTAATAATGAAACTATAAAACTTTACAAAGGATGCGATCTTTTAATCCATGATGCTTTTACAATCGAAACTAAAAATGATACTCATTCTAGTATTGTTGAATTAATAAGATTATACAAAGAACTTAAATTAAAAGCAATGGCATTTGTTCACATGGATTCAGAAGAAAGAAATCAAATGTCAAAGATTCAACGTTTAATCAAAGAAGCAAAAATCAATGCGTTTGTACCTGAACCAGAAACTAGATTAATAATTTAAAAAGATAAAAAAATATTGAAAATAATATTTAAAGACAAAAATATCCTAAGACAAAACAACCATAAAAATTAAATAATTCGGAAAATTTTCGATTTATTATGGTAAATACATTTAAATTCTAAATCCCAATCATATTTAATGAAACAAGAAATTTCAAATCAAAAACTTGCTTTAATATCCGTTATACGCACTAACAGCAGAATTACTTTAGTTGATTTATCTAAAAAAATAGGCATTTCAATTGCTTATGTCCATAACCTTCTAAAAAATCTGCAGCAAGAAAAAATAATAAGATGTTATTGTGAACCAAATTATAAAAAAATAGGATACCCCCTACGAGTTTGTTTTATAATTAGAATAAATAGAAAAAATAGAAAAATTGATTTTTTAGATGATGATAATGTTAACACTAAAGAAACTACTAAAGATATTATTAAAGAATTTATTGAAGGAAAAAATATGATTAATGATTGTTTTAGAATAACAGGAGGGGAGGATTATTTTATTGAATCTTTATTTACAAATATGTCAGAAGTTTATAATTTTTCAGATAGCTTAAAAGAAAATTCCATTGAAATTAAAGAATTTCATGTTGTTGAAATATTGTGTAAAGAAAAATTGATAAGAGAAACATACCTTATGAATAGATCATAATAGATTATAATAGATATATCATAAACTATTTAAGACGGTAATGACTTTTAGGTATAAAATGATAAAAAATATCCTTAAGAACAATACAACAAATAGTACAACAAAAATAAATCATTCTAATGAAAAAAAATCTGTCGCATTAAGTTCGGTTTTTGCAAGTTTACTTTTAACAATCACTAAATTTGTTGTTGGTATTCTTACAGGAAGTATAGGTATAATCTCAGAAGCTGCACACTCTGCTTTGGATTTAGCAGCTGCAATAATGACTTATTTTGCTGTAAAAATTGGGGACAAACCTGCTGATGAGTCTCACCCTTATGGACACGGAAAAGTTGAAAGTGTTTCAGCTTTAGGTGAAACAGGTCTTTTATTTATTACAAGTATTTGGATTGTTTATGAAGCAGTACATAGATTATTTTTAAAAAATGTCGAGATTGATGTTACATGGTATGCTTTTGCTGTAATAATTTTATCAATTGTAGTTGATTACTCAAGATCACGTGCATTGAAAAAAGTTGCAGATAAAACACAAAGCCAAGCTTTAGAAGCAGATGCTTTACATTTTAGTTCAGATATTTGGAGTTCGGCTGTAGTATTGATAGGTTTGATTTTTGTCTCTTTTGGAATAAAAGGTGCTGATGCCATAGCTGCAATGGGAGTTGCAGTTTTTGTTATAATTGCAGGTTATAGATTAGGCAAAAGAACAATCGATGTATTAATTGATTCAGCGCCAGCTGGAATTGCACAAACTGTAAAATTTGCTTCATCACAAGTAAAAGAAGTTAGAGCAATTGAAAAAATAAGAGTAAGACCAATGGGTCCGACTGTTTTCATTGATTTTGTTATACAAGTTGATAGAAAATTAACAGCTACTAGTGTTCATGAGATTGTGATGAATGTTGAAAAAAAAGTATTAGAAAAGATTCCCGGAGCTGATATTGTTATTCACACTAAACCAATACAATTAAGCAATGAAAGTATTGTTGAATTAATACAACTAACAGCTGCAAATAAAGGATTACATGTTCATGATGTTGTAGTTATTAGCCATGGTAAAATCAAGTATGTAAGTTATGATTTGGAAGTTCAAAACACATTTACTGTTAAGAAAGCTCATGACATAGCAACACAACTTGAAGATTATATAAAAAAAGAATTAGGTAAAAATGTAAAGTTTAATACACATATTGAACCTTTGCAAAAAGAAATTTTATCGGCTTTGCCTCTTCAAAAAAAAGAGATTGATAAAATTCAAACAGCTATCGCTAAAATAGTTAAAGATTGTATGCCCCTTCACACACCACATGATTTAATTGGAACCGTACTTGAAAATAAAATAACCATTAGCGTGCATTGTTATACCAAAGAAAATACTCCTTTAGAAGAAGCGCACACTGCAGCTTCAAGACTTGAATATTTAACCAGAGAAAAACTTCCAAATATTAGAAAAGTTGTTGTGCATGTTGAGCCAGAAGAATAACCCGGGGGAATAACTACATAACTAAAATAACTGAAATTTCTATAACATCCCCAAAACTATGCGAAAGTTTTAACTGTGCGAAAGTTTTATATATTGAAGTTTTATATATAAATAGAAGAATAAAAAATACGCAAATCATAAGCATCATACTTTAAAAGAGGTGGATGGATGCCTGAAGAGGAAGAATATGAGCTGACTCCTCATAAACAGCTCGAAGAACTAAAGTCTGAGATAGAAAAGTTAAAATCTGTACCTAGTACAACAACTAAAGCAGGTCAAACTCTACAAGAATCTATTGGACATCTTAATGATGAAGTTAGCGAACTTTTAGCTATGTTTAAATATGCTAAAGATACACCTGATAATTCTGAAATTGATACACAAAAAGAAATTTTAAGAAAATTAGAAACATTAATCGATGAGAATAGAAAAATAGCGCAAGGAATTGTTTCACTTGCTGAAATGATTAGAAAATTAACTGCTCAGCAAAATAGACCAAGACAAATGCAATCTAATTTTGGTGCAATTCCCCCGCCATTAAGAGCTCCTCCAAATATGATTCAAACTCCGCCTACACTTCCTACTAATCCTGGACAATTTAGTAATCAACCATTTAATAATCAACAAAGAGGAAATATTTCTCAAAATCAACAAGCACCTCCACCATTTCAAAGTTTTCCTCCTTTAGGTAATCAAACTCTTCCACCACAATCAAATATGCCACCGCCACCTTTTTCAATGGGTCAAATGCCAAATACAGATAAGAAAAAAGGAATGTTTGGTTAACTTAATAAAAATAAAATGGCAGACTTAAGCAAAATTAATGTTGGAGCTGTTTCTAAAGCATTTAGTAAACTATCTGAAGCTGCACAAATACAAAAACCAAGAAGGGGCAACAGAGAAGATCTTTTTTTAGAATTAAGAGAAATACAAAAATTGCTAATTAGAAATCCCCAAGAAGCAAGTGATAAAATTGAAGATTATGAAATTAAATTAAGAGAAGCATTTATGGATGAGACAACCCAAGATTCTTCTGCAGAAGATGCAGCATTAATTGAAAGATTAAAATCTAGAATTGATGATTTGAAAGAACATTATGATAGAATAATCAAACAAAGAGATCGTAAAGTAAAACAGCTTGAGAATAGGATTTATTTGATTTCAAAAAAAAATCAGCAAAAAGATACTGCTCAAATATTAAACAGTAAAATTGTTGAACTCGAATCCAAATTAGATGAATTGAAGAAAAAAAGAAAATTATCACCCTCACAAATAGATGTTTTAATAAAAAGAATTGAAGATGCAAAAAAAAGATTAGGTGACTTGCCACAAGATGAAATAACCAATCAAATGAATGATTTGATATCTGAAACACAAAATAACTCTGACCAAGAAGATAATTTAGATGATGAAAAGGATATTAAAGAAGAGAGTAATGATAATGCGCCTTTGATTGAAAATAATGATGAAGATCAAAATGAACAGATACCTGAAGAACAGAATAGTGAAGATGAACAAGTAGAAGATTTTGGTTCAGGATTTGATATAAATGAAGCTGTTGCAGCAGCCAATGTAATAAATTCACAGCAACAAGTAAATACTGAATGGAATCCAAATAGTACAATGGAGGTTACAAGAGAAGAACCACCTGACCAAATAAAGGCACCAAATGTCCCAGCAATTGAAGAAAAAGAAAAAGCATTTGGAGATTTACCTGATTTTAATGATGATTCATTAAATTTTCCAATGGAAGACGATAATAAAAAAACAGGTCTTAGTGATAAAATAAAATCCTTATTTAAGAAAAATTAAAAAGTAATTATTTTCTTGTTTAATTTACTAAAAATTGTGCTA
>CAZSAD010000038.1:0-13492 GCA_964604995.1 uncultured Methanosarcinales archaeon | reverse complement strand
CAATAACTATACCTAGTAAAAATAATTCAAGGTTGTTTTTGAGAGTGTTTAAAAAATGATTACTTACTTTGAGTTCTATTTCATTATTTACATCTTTGTTAGTTATATTGTCAGTCTCTAATTTTTTATCATGTTTTTTGTGATTATAATTTTCAGGTTCATGGTTTTGGGTTTTTAAAGTCGTTTGAATTTCTGGTTGAATATCTGGTTCCATTAATTTTTCTGCATTTTGTTCTTCAATATTTGGCTCTTCTTTTCCAACAATGCCTTTAACTTTTTCTTGTTCGATTTCTTCTTCTAATTGAAATATCCTTTTTTTGATTAAATGTAATGCATCTTGCTTACTCTTTGATCTTATCATACTAGCTAATTCTTTATCACCTATGGTAAATTCTAACCATTTGCTAAAATCATTTTTTTGAGAGTTTGCATGATAGTCATATGTTGATTGGGATGAATGCTCAATAGCATCTACTAATTCATAGATATTCCTAATAGTTTGACCACTATTCATTCGAAAAAGATGATCAATATTAACATCATCCAAAAATTTAGGGTTGTTCATTTGCTTTCAATACTCCGCCAATAGAGTTTATAATTAGCTCAATTATGGTTAATCCAGTTTATAAATTTAAATGAATTTAATAACTTTAAATTACCTTCTCATTATTTAAACTTATTTAGCTACTAATGAAAGATAAAAGGTAAAAATAATATTTGAAATAGAAATTAATTAAGATTTCTTTGATTTTTTAATCTTCCTAATCAAGAAAATAATTGCTATTAGTATGAAGGTATAAACTAAGAGTAAGATTACTGAAGAATAATTAATTGAAAATTTCTTTTTTTGTGCATTTATAATTGTAGATTTTTCAAATGTGATTTTTTTGTTATAAAAGATTTTTCCATTGACTACATAAGTACCTTCGGTTTTTGGCTGGAAAAAAACAGTTAAATCAAGTGTTTCTTGAGGTAAAGCTGAAATTTCATCACTTTCTAAAAGCTGAATTATTTTATCATCCTGTTTGACATCTCCTTTAAATTTTGCAGTTACTGTTCTGGTTCCAGAATTTGTGAACCTTGCTTTAATTGGAACAATATCTCCAGCATATACCCAAGGTGGCGCTGATACTGATATTAAAGAGCCTTTATCTGAGATGCTTCCTTTTTCTAAAATATCAAATGTTGATGTATAACTATAATCGCATTCTTTTATATTAAATACCACCCAATATTGTCCAATTGCTAATTTTTCAGTCGAAATTCGTTGAGTGAATGTTTTTTCGGTTGTTGGTAAGACATCTGAGCCAATGAATTCTTTAGATAATAAAAGATTGATTTTGTCCCTATCCCATATGTCAACTTGTATTTTTGGTTGGAATCTTACATTACCACCATTTCTTGTAAGCCATATAATTTGCAAAGGGGTATCAATTTCAGCATCATTTATTGTGCTTGTGCCGTAAGAACATTCAACAATTTGTTTATCAATAATTTGGATTGTGATTGTTATTGTAACTGAAGCTTTTACAGCTGATCCTGTTGTTCCTTCTGGTGCAATTACACTATCTGTAACAAATCTTACTTCCCCTTTATATACACCATTTGCTGCATCCGATGGAGGTTCTGCTATAATTTTTAAAGAATAAGGATTTGAATTTGATAAAACAATTGAATCTATATTTTCGCCTATTCTAATCCAATCTGCAATTTCACCTAATTTAACAAAATGCCCAGTTAGATTTCTAGCATCTGATGTGCTTATTGTAACTGATCTTTCAGCATATCCTGAGCGAAGCATATTTCCAAATTCTATAGAAACTGGACTAACTCCTATACTTAGAGCACTAGAATCTTTAACGCATATCATTAAACAAAAGATAAAAGTAATCAAGAAAGTTGTTAATAATTTATTAGAGATTAATTGTTTTAAATATTGTCTAAAATTGTTTTCTTTCATACTAGTACCCTTCTTAAGTGCTTTAGTCAACAAATTCATATATATAGTTTATGATTATACCTTAATTTATGATTATATTTTTGATTTGGAATTATGTTATTGATTATATGACTAGATTATATTATATACCAATTAATTGTTAAGATTTTATTGCTGAAAAAACAACGGTGCCAATACATTGTCCACGAACCCCAAAAGGTATTGAAGTTTTCCAATAAATATTTTTTGTTGAAAGAGAAGAACTTGATTGCGAAAATAAATCAAAATTTGAATAAGTGATTCCTGTAATATTTCCTGTTAATGAAATCATAGAAAGATAATTTTGTTCAGATGTAAAATTATATTTTGTATAGTTTGAGGGTATATAACCAACTGTGCAAATCATTGAATTGTTATCGCCTGGAATACTACCATAACCATATAAATTTATATCGAGAGGAATATTTCCAAGATTAGTAATAGTTGTTAGTGTATCATTAGTTGAAATATTGCCAACTAACATATTTCCAAATTCGATAACTGATGTCACATTTAATGCAAGTAATGTTGAAACATTTGTAAAAGAATAATTATTATTTTTATTTTTACCATCAAAAATAGTTGTGTTACAAATCCATGTACCGTTAAGTGAATAATAAGTTAAATCAAATGAGCAATCAAAATTACTTGAGTTAGAATCAATTTGAAAAAAATTACAGCTTGA
Organism: uncultured Methanosarcinales archaeon; assembly: GCA_964604995.1. GTDB lineage: Archaea > Nanobdellota > Nanobdellia > Woesearchaeales > JABMPP01 > JAGVYD01. The sequence continues at coordinate 10,829 of CAZSAD010000038.1, read as the reverse complement.
ATTTGTAAAATGATTTGTTGCATTATCCACATTTGAAAAATTACTTACTAAAATATTATAAAAAGTTGCATTGATTTTTTGTATATCTAAATAACCATCTGAATCTGATGCGGTTCCATTACAGTAAACTTTTGTTTTTTGCCCGACAAGTAAATCAACTGAGTTAGTTTGTCCAATTGAATCAATAATTTGCATGTTTTTTATAGATGGCAAATTGTTTTGAATAAATAAGGTGTAATTTGAATTAGAAAAACTTGATTGGCCAGATAGATCATAGCATTGTACATTCCAAATAAAATTTCCAACATTTAAATTTAATGTAATATTTGTTGTGACATTGTTAGTTACATTTTGAACTGTAACATTTCTTGTCCAAATGCCAGTAAAATTTGACCAAAGAGTACAATTATCAATTAATAAATTATTATCTACTACTGTAAAATTAAAGTCAATTTTTCTGTAATTTACTGTTGAAAAATTTGAAGGATTATTCAAAGAAATTATTGGTAAAGAATTTAAATTTAAAGCTGGAAGTTCAATAGATTGCCAACTCAAATAATTATTTAGACTATTATCATCTCTTAAGTGATTAACTACAGATCCATCTGAACTTATTAAAGAGGACCAAGCTATTCTTGAATATCTTGTTGCTGCTCCTGAATTTTTAACGCTAACTATTGAAAATGATAAATTTGTATTTTGTGTTGGAATTAGTGCTGCATCGTATGTTCTGGCTGTTACTACACCTGATTCACCACTTTGTACTTTGGCATTTGGCATATTTATAACGTACCAATACACTTTTACAACACCTGTAGCAGCTAATCTTTCAAAATTGAGAGTAGTACTTGAAGATATATTTGCTTTTAAACTACATGCATTCATGTTAATTGCAGTTGCATCACAAGTTTGTCCAAAAATTAAAAATGAACTTGATAAATTAACTGATGCTATGGTAACATTGTATGAAACTTCCGTAATTTGAATTTCTCCTTGCTGTAAAATTGAATTATCGTTAAATTCAACTGCAAAAAAACCAACTGTACCAGAACATGCGCTTGCACCATTTCTTCTAAGAAATAGATTAGTGGAATTTGAAAGATTTGCCATCCAATAAGTTTCGTGCCAATCATTAGCACTATTTGAATTGCATGTGGCATCGACCACCACTATTGTATGATTTTGATTCATTGGAAAGATTGTAGTATTTATTGAATTTTGAGAATTTGTATAAAGCATTGTTCCTTGTTGAGTATACAATGCATCAGAAGAAATGATGTAATATTCAATATTAACAATTCCTGTTCCATTTCTTGTAAATAATACACTTGTGGTATTTGGAAACTGAGCAAAAAATCTTGCTGCCAAAGGAGTATTATAAGAATTTGCCATTCTATGTTTAAATAAAACAAAGGATTGGTTTAAAGTAATTGGATTGATATTCACACTAAAACTATTTAAAGTAGATGGTGAAGAAACCGATCCGCTTTGAACACTCCAATTGTATGATTGCGCATATGTGCTTTTGAATATTGAAAAAGATAAAATAATTATAAATAGAATTGATTTTAATGTAAATATTATTTTAGGTTTAGTATTGATCTTTTTGAGGCTGATATTATTGAAGTTAAACTTAATTTTATAATTGTATAAATTTTTATGAAATGATTTAACTTTTTTAGATGATTTAACTTTTCCCATAATTTATCCTGCTTAGTGTTTCTCAATTTTCTTTTCCACTTTAATTATATCTAGTATTAATAAAAGAACTATTAAAAGTATTACTGAAACTTCAATAAATGTTTTTATGATTGATTTAGTATTATTAATACAACTATGGAATTTTGGATCTTGAAAAAAATAGCAATCTAAAATTTTACAAGTATAATTATCATATTCCTCATTATCTTTGCATGAGAGCTCAACACATTCATGATTCAAATACCCTTGCGTTTGTGTACAATCTAGTTTAATGCAAGAATGATTTTTAAGATATTCATCTTCTAAACAATCAAGTTTTATACATTTGTGATCAATGTAACCTTCATTTTCAAGACATTGCAAATTTGCACAAGAGTGATTTGTTAAATATTGATTTTCGTTGCAAAAAAGTTTTTCACAAGTATGATTAAAAAAAGATTCATCTTCTGCACAATTAAGATTTGAGCAAGAATTATCATGGCAATACTGTTCTGTTGTACAACCATCATCGCTACAACAAGCATAGTTGTTACAAGTATGATTAGCTGCAAATTGACATTCACCACATGTTATTGAAACACATTTTGTTTGCAAACATTTTTCACTTGATTGACAATTGGTATTGTTTATACATTCTACTGCAACAAAACTGGCATTTTGTTTTGAACAATATTTTAATTCATAAGTATTTTTAGCAATATAATATGAGTCAGTCTTTTTGGCAGCTATACCATAACATGGAAAAAAAACCACTTTGTTTTGAGCATTTGATATTGGAACAGTTCCATTTAAAATCAGAGAATATTTTTGATTTGAATTTATTTTAATTCCCCCTTCTGCTTCTTCATAAATAGCAGTAGGTAAACCTTCATATTTATATGATGCAAAAGTGTTAGTAGACAATTCATCAATTAATTCAAAACTAGTTATTTCTATATCATCTTTACCATAATTAGAAATTGAGATATTCCAGTATGCTTCTTGATTATAAATACAAGGAGAACTTTTACAGACTGTGTTTATTTGGTATACGAGAGCATTTGCACTTTTTGAAACTAGTGAAACTGATAATAAAATTAGAATAATAAAAATAAATGTAAAAAAAATGAGTGATGGAATTGATAAAAATATTCCCGCTTTTTTAGTTTTATCAAAATTTCTCATTTTATTTACCTCTTTTTTAATGATTTTTTTATGAATAAATTTATTTTGATGGTTAAGTATTACTATTTGTTTAGTGAATATCTTATTGAATTATAATTTATTTGAATTTATTTTGATTATTTTTGATGGTTTTTTCTATTTTGCTGTGTAAATTAACACATTTTGGTAATAAAATTTTTTTGGCGTCATCTGGTAAATTTTTATAAATCCCAGATAGTTCATCATAGATAACTTTAGCTCGGTCTATTTGATCTTTATCTAAAGCCTGTTTTGCTTCTAGAAGCAATTGACTTGCATAACTAAAATGTTGAATACCTTTTTGTTCTTCTTGATTAACTAATATTTTGCTTTCTCTTGCTTCTTCTCCTTTTACATAAATTACATAGTACACTAAAACAAGAATAAATGTTATGAAACCTAACCAGAGAAGTATTCTCCAAGTACTTCCAAAACCACTATCATCTAAAGTTTTTACTACATTACCGACAAGGCTTGGAGGAAGAGTGGATTTGAAATTGGATTTATCCAAAAGCACAACTGTTTTTATTTGTTCAGCTTCTTGTCTGCTAATATATTTATCAATTGAATATTCGATAACATTATTTTCATAATTAAACTGTGAAATCCCCCATTGGATTATTGGATCTGACTGCAAAATTTGAGAATTTGCTGTTTTAATTTCTATTTCATCAGATACTTGTGCAATATTTTTTGGGATAATTTCAGTTAGTTCAACATTATTTACAGTGTCTGGACTTTTATAAGAGATGGTTTTCCTAATAAAAGTTTTATTACTATAACTTCTGTCAATATTTTCAATTAATACTTGAGTAATAGTTGTTATTACTTCCACATTTTTTTGAAATAATGAAACTGCTTTTTGGTAATCTTTGACAGTTGTTTCGTCCCCATTGAAATAAAATAATTTTGCAACTTCGTCAGTTTCGTTACCAAAATTAAGCTGTACAAATTCACTTTTACCTACAATTCTTGCATTTTTAGGAGACGTTTTTTCAATTTTTTTCAATGTGAGTTGTAAACTTTCTAATTTGTTTAATTTTTCTTCATTTTCTAATGAACTTGTTCTAATTTCTTGGATATTATTTTCAATATCTGCAAGTTGTGCTCTTGCGTCATTAGATTTTAGAATAAGATTTGAGATATCTATTATTTTCTGAGCCTCAGGATCATCATTTCTCTGTAAATTGTTTACTGCCCAATCGAGTTCAACAGTTAAAGTTCTAATTTGCCCTAAAAGAGATTTTGAGAGTGTTTCAATTTTTGTATCTTCTTGTAAAAGTGATGGGGAATTTACACTTTGTTGTTGAGTAGATGTAAAATTATCTTGCTGATTTATTGAAACTTGCTGATTTTGCTGTTCAGTTATAATTTGAGGAACTGTGTCTATTTCTTCAACAAGAGGTAAAACATTAACTTCTGCTGAAAGTGCTCCATTATTACCAGCTTTATCTACTGCAGAAACTTTATAATAATAAGAATTATTTTTTAGTGTAGTTGTATCAAGATAATAACTATTTTTTGTTGTTGCAAAAGTATCAATATAATCAACGCCACTTTCTATTTTTTTATATATTTTAAAATAATCTATTTGTTCACCATCATAATACCACTCAAGTTCCACATCATTATTTGAGTTTCTAACAATCCCTATATTTAATGGTGCAATTGGTTTAGTGTTATCTACAACAAAAATTTTCCCTTCAGTTATATAACTGCCATTATTCCCGCTTAAATCATAACCAAGGAAATGAAATACCCCTATTTTACCATCATCTTGAGGGTTTATTGTTATATAACCTGACCAGATATTATTAGAGCCTGCTAAAGGAACTTCATATAATGCAGTTGGTGCAGAACTAAATCCATATTGTAACATTGGTGTTGGTTGAAGATTTTTAGATGCAATTAAAGTAACTTGAAAAGTTCCAGCTTTAATTGGAGAGGGATTATCTAATACAATTTTTGCTGTCGGGACTGAATCTTGAACTGTAAAACTAAAAATAGAAGAGTTTAACATTTTGTTGTTGTATAAATCGGTGCATCTAGCATAAAAAGTGTAAGACCCAATTAAACCTATCAAGGTTTTTAGATGGTAAGTAGAACCAGTTACTGAAAAACCATCAAACATATTATCATAAGTTGTGTCATTATTACTAAATTTACAAGTTGCATTTTCGCTAGTATTCAAAGCTAAAGTAACTGGATTATTTGGTGCTGCAATAGGAATTATTTCTTGAGAGGTTACTATTGGAGCAGTGGTGTCGACAACAAGAGTATAATTTGAAAGTAATAAAAGTGGGTTTGAATTATTTGATAAATTTGCAATTAATATATGACTTCCAAGAGCTGATGAAGTAATATTGAATTCTATTAAAATGTTATATATCCCCCCATAAGTTCCATTGTATGTTCCGTTATATATTCCTGACAAGTTTGTAAAATTTTGTTCTTGAAATAAAAATAAACTTGGATTTGTAGTCAGACCTTGGCTCGAGATTAAATTAATTGTACCATTAAAAGGATTTGTTGAATTGAATGCCAAAAAGATTCTTGATTGTGTGCCATATTCTAAAGTAGAGGTAAGATTCCAGGATAAAGTATAATTTTCTGTAGCTAAACTAACTTTTGAAGATACTAAAATTATTATAGTTAAAACTAGTAATTGGTTAATTAGAGTTAAAACTAGATTTTTACTATATACTTTATTAGGGTTCTTCTTTTTTTCGAATGTATTTTTAATTTTAAAGCTCATATTTTTTGAGTACCTTTTTTTCTTTTTCGACTAATTTTTTAATAGCATCTTCAAAATATTGATTCATTTTTATGTTCCTAATTGCAGAGATTGCTTTTACTTTAATGTGAAGATCATTAGAAATACCAATGTTGATTTTTATTGATGGAATTTTAGATTTTAACAACGCCAAATTAGTTTCTTTTAAAGAAACATTTAATTGTTTAATAGTTGTTAATTGCTCTAAATTTTTTTGAAAATCTAAAGAAGCAGTCTGTTCAATAGCATCCTGAATAAAATTAGCTAAATTTACTCCTTTTAGAGCTGCTATGGCCTTAGCATGCCTATGTAAATCTTGACTGAATTCTATATTTACTCGTTTTTCATTTACCTTATTTTTAGTTTTTGATATAGGATTTGTTTCCATGAGGTGGTTTTTTGTATATTAGTACATAATTATTATAATTGTTATTTATATATTTTTTGTATTATTTCTAATATTTATTACTTTTATAATAAAAGTGTAGAATTTTCTAAGTAAGTAGTATTTATTAATGGAAATCAGAAAAAATTTATTCAACAAAAATAAGCAATAATTATTTAAACATAAAAACACAAAATAATTATAAACTCATAAATGCATGGATTGATGCATATTTGGAGGTGGAAAGAATGGAAGGTAGTGATTGTTGTGTAGGCGCTTGCAGTAGATGCTGGTCCATGACAATTTTTGTAACTGGCCTTTTGGTCTTGCTAAATCAATATTGGCTTGGATGGCTATGGTGGACATTTATTGGAGCATTATTAACATTTTATGGATTAATGGGAATGATTTGGCCAAAATGCCCACATTGCTCAACATGCTGCATCTCTGAGAAAAAAGAGAAGGGTAAGTCAAAGAAATAAATTGATTCATATCAAATTTTTTATTCTATTTTTTTATTTTTTCTTCATTCGTGTAATTATAATTAAGTAATTATAAAGGAGTTATATAATTAGAATGAGGATTAGTTTTGCAATTAAACTTAAGTAATAACCTTTTTATAATAACCTTCTTTCTTTTAGTTAATGAAACAAAGAGTATTGATGCTAGAAAATGGTAAAAAATTCTTAGTTAAAGATATTACTAAAGATTTTCACACTGAATTTGGATTTGTATCTAAATTGGATTTGAAAAAAAAGAGTGGGATTGTAAAAACAAATACTGGTAAGGAAATTTCAATTTTTGAACCTAGATTTATTGATCTTTATAGAAAAATTAAAAGGGGCCCACAAATTGTTGCTCAAAAAGACATTGGAATAATTATAGCTGAAACTGGAGTAGATAAAAAAAGTACAGTTATTGATGCTGGAGCTGGCAGTGGAGCACTTTGCTGTTTTATGGCTAATTATGTAAAAAAAGTTATAGCTTATGAAATTAGAGAAGACTTTTTTTTAGTATCCTCAAAAAATAAAGAATACCTTGGTTTAAAAAATTTAACAATAAAAAATCAAGATATTTACCAAGGAATTGATGAAAAAGATGTTGATTTAATAACTTTAGATTTGCCTGAACCTTGGAATGTAATAGAACATGCTGCTAAAGCTTTGAAGTCAGGAGGATTTCTTGTGAGCTATTCACCAAGTGTTCCTCAAGTTGCTGATTTTGTCAATGCTATTTATAAAAGTAGGAAATTTTCCATTATCAAAACATGCGAAATTATTGAAAGATTGTGGGAAGTAGAAGATAGGAAAGTTAGACCAAAATCAAGTGGAATTGGACACACTGGCTTTTTAAGTTTTGTTCGAAAAATTTGATTTTTAAATAATTTTAAAAGATATGTTTTAAAGATTGGTAAATATTATCTAAAAATTTATTAATAATTTTCTCAAGCTTTTTAAATTAAAGAAATAAGGAATAAATATCTAAGCGTATAAATGGAGGTGTTAAATATGATAGCATATGTACTCGTATCATTAAAACACAGCGATGAAAAAAAAGTACAAACCCAACTACAAAAATTAAAAGAAATTATAGATGTTCATATTTTATTTGGTGAGTGGGACCTTATGGCTAAAATTGAAGTTAGTTCACCTGAAGAACTTGGTACATTTGTGATGGAAAACATTAGAAGCTTGTCAGAAGTAAAATTAACAAGTACTATGATTGTTGCTAAGTGATATTAATCTGATTTTAATTTTTTATTTTATATAGGAATATTTTACTGAGGAATAATAAAATACATTAAAATATATAAGTTATGAATTAAAAATAATAGATAATAAAACAAGTGAAACTTCAATGAACAACAACAAATCAGTTCTTAGTGACAGAGTAAAATCTTTAGAAGAGAGCCAAACATTGGCATTTGAAAAAAGAGCTAAGAATTTAAAGCGTGAAGGAAAAGAGGTAATTAGTCTTAGTGCTGGAGAGCCTGATTTTCCAACACCAAAAAATATAACTGAATTTGCAAAATCTGCAATAGATAATGGTTATACTAAATATACCGATACTTCTGGAACACTTGAATTAAGAGAAGCTATTTGCAGAAAATTAAAAAATGAAAATAATTTGGAATATTTGCCTTCACAAGTATTAGTGTCATGTGGAGCTAAGCATTCAATTTACAATCTTTGTCAATCAATTTTAAATCCGGGTGATGAAGTTATAATCCCAACACCATATTGGGTTAGCTATTCTGAGCAAGTAAAACTTGCTGGCGCTAAGCCTATTTTTGTTGAAGAAGAAGATTTTAAGATACAAGCTTTTGATATCAATAAAAAAATTACTAACAAAACAAAATTAATTATGATTAATTCACCATGCAATCCAACAGGAAGTGTGCTATCCAAACAAAGTTTAATTGAAATTGCACAATTAGCAGTTGCAAAAAATATTTTAGTTATGTCAGATGAAATATATGAAAAACTTATCTATGGAAAAAATTATGATAAAAAACATGTAAGCATTGCATCTTTGAGTAGTGAAATCAAAAATCTTACAATAACTGTGAATGGTGTTTCAAAATCACATTCAATGACTGGGTGGAGAATTGGATATGCAGCAGGTAACCAAGAAATAATAACTGCAATGATTAAATTACAAGGTCAAATGACTTCAAACCCTAGTTCAATTTCTCAAATGGCAGCACTCGAAGCTTTAAATGGTAATCAATCAAGTGTTTTAACAATGAGAAAAGAATTTGAAACAAGACGAGATTATATGGTTAAAAGATTAAATAAAATAAAGAGTATTAGTTGTGATATTCCAGAAGGTGCATTTTATTGTTTTGCTGATATTTCAAAATTAAATAAAAACTCCCTTTCTTTTGCAAATGAACTTTTAGATAAAGCTCTTGTTGCAACAGTGCCTGGAAGTGCATTTGGTAAAGAAGGATATTTAAGATTGAGTTATGCTACATCAATGCAAAATCTAATAAAAGCAATGGATAGAATTGAATTATTCATAAAAGATAATTATTAAAACGTAAATTAATTTATAATCAATTTATAAAAAACTACTAAAACAAATTGGGTGGTAACATGGAATATAATATATCAAGAACAATGTCAACTCAACATCCTGACAATGCCAAACAACCATTTTTTACTGAAAATGCTATGATGGGTGGAGAAGATGAAATAACTGAAGCATTTTATGTATACTCACACTTAAAATCAAAGGAGCAACTTTGGGATATTGAAGGAAAAGAAGTTGATAATTTTGTTGTAAAAAAGTTGTTTTCTAAATACGAAGATTTTTTTAGAAATAATGTACTTGGCAAAGACATATTTTTGACACCAAGAGTTCCAAATCCTGATGTTGAACATAGCGAAGCAAAACTTCTTTTGGAAGCATTAGAAAGTATACCTAGAAGTTCAGACATAGCAAGAATGTTCTATGGAAAAGATACCCCTCCTATTTCTGAAGTGTATCTTCCAATGACAATGGATACTAAATCACTTATTAGAATTTCTGAATATTACAAACAACACGTTGTTGGCAAAGAAAATAAAACTCTAGCAAAGGGAGATATAAATATTAGCGAATGGTGTGGAAAATTTTATCCTAAAAAATTAAGAGTTACCCCATTATTTGAAACAAAAGATGCAATGTTAAACTCTGCAAAAATTTGTGAAGAATATATCAAAAATCAAAAAATAGATGATTATTATAGAGTTTGGCTTGCAAGAAGCGATCCTGCTTTGAATTATGGATCTTTTCCAACGATAATTTTAATCAAAATAGTATTGCAAAGACTTGCTGAAATGGAAAAAAAGCTAAGCTTACCAGTTTATCCAATTCTTGGCGCAGGCTCAGTTCCTTTTAGAGGTAATTTAAAACCAACAAATGTTGATACAATAATGGATGGGTATCCATCTGTTCAAACATTTACATTACAGTCAGCATTCAAATATGATTATCAAGAAGAAACTGTAAGAAAGGCAATAGAAAAACTTAATGAGAGAAAAAGAGCAAGTCCAAAATTTATTGATGAGAAAAAAGGTCTTGAAGTATTTGAAAAGATTTCATCTGAATATGAAAAACAAATCCATTTAATAGCTGAACAAATCAATGAATTTTCAGTTTATATTCCAAAAAGAAGAAAAAGGAAATTACACATTGGTCTTTTTGGATATTCTAGAGCATCAGCTGGAATAAAACTTCCAAGAGCAATAAGTTTTTGTGCGACACTTTATTCATTAGGACTTCCTCCTGAACTGTTAGGATTAAATGTTTTAACTCAAAAAGATATAGATTCTATGAGTTTAAGCTATGAAAATTTTGTAAGTGACTTTAAAGATGCTGCACAATATTTAAACAAAGATAACCTATCTTTTTTCCCTTTGCCAATTCAAAAAGCAATAGAAAAAGCAACAGAATTATGTGATTTTGAAATCAATCAAGAACATAAAGCTCTAACAACACAGATTTTGAAAGACTATAAACATATGAATACTGGCTCAATGGCTGAAAATATAATAAAAGCAGGACATTTAAGAGGATTCCTCGGATAAATGACAAACAAAAAACAAGAACTGACTTCATTGGATCTTTATTTTTTAGTAGATGAATTTCAGTATTTAATAGGTGCTAAACTAGATAATCTTCATCAGGTAGATAACTCTGCAATTACTTTGGGATTTCATGTTCCATCAAAAGGAAAAATGGATCTTAACATAGTGTTTCAAGGATTTATTTTACTATCTGAAAAAGGTGAAAGTAATAACT
>CAZSAD010000037.1:0-14707 GCA_964604995.1 uncultured Methanosarcinales archaeon | reverse complement strand
TTGCTAACATTATTCCAACATGGTAAAATCGAAATATTTGTTGTAACATTATTTTTGAAATTGTTCCAATAAGGTTCCATACACACTCTAATTGTAATTAATTTTGAGGTGTTAGTATTTTTACACATTGTTCCATCACTCACTTTAACAAACGAAGTTTCAACACCAATTTGTTCATATTTAGGTTCAAAACTAATTATTCCTAATTGAGTGATATTGTATCTGCTACTATTATCATAATAACTAAGAACTTGCTCATCCGAATCTGTCGCATTTATATCACAAGAATATGTGGTATTAACAACCGCATAAATTGGGCAGTCGTTTCTAATTGAAGGAGGACTATTAATGCACATTCTTACTAACCCAACCGAAGCTCCTTGTATAGTATTATCTTTACCATAATTTTTTGCATAAAAAAACAAAGTGATATTTACCAAAAGCAATACAATTATTAATATTACTATCATAACTATCAAAACATCCCCTTTTTTCTTAGGAGGATTAATTGAATTATTTGTTTGTTTTTGTTTTTCCATTTTTTATCAGCTTAGCATTATCAAACCATTTTTATTATTTTTTCATTTCATATTTTATTCATTATTTTCAAAAACTTCTTTTATTTTATACTCTACTTTCCAATAACCTAAAAATTCTAATAATTTTTCTTGTTCATTAAAATCTAAAATAATCACATTTCTTCCAATAGCTTTACCACTAATCTCTTTCAATACTCCACTTTTTCCATCTCTTCCTTTTAATGCATAACCAAATAATGTTTTATTTACACGATTCAAATTAACTAAAGTATATTCGAGAATTATTTTTTTCTTAAGGCCTAAAAGTTCAAACACTTGACAATTATTTTTAAGACTTGTTGTAGAAAATAATTTCTTAAGTTTTTCTGGTTGAAAAATTTGTTGTTGTTTTATATCAATAATATTGTAATTAGGATACTCATTTTTTATCAATTTTTTAACACTATCCCTATTTTTTAAATCAGCATAGCTATAAATCACATTTATTTTTTTATTTGGTATATCTAAGAATATATCGATACAACTCTTTAGAGCTTCATTTATCTTCTTTTTTTCTACTATTTGAGGCATCTGTTGATATTCAACGAATAACTATTATATATATCTTTTTGTTGATAATCAACATTAAACAAACTGTTAAAAAATAGTTCTTTAACTTTTTTTTGTCAAATCTCATTTATCTTAGAAACAAAATAATTAAATAATTTTTCTTTATTTTTTCTCAAATAATTTTTAAGCGAGTTTGTACTCTAATATATCCTTCATATCCCCCATAAGGGGTATTTGGTGGTACAATTGCAGTAATCGAAACATTAACAGTTTCGCCAGGAGATAGCACTATTTTTTGAGGTTCAAAGTATAAAAATTCTTTAATATCTCCAATTCCTATCAACCTAACTTCAACTCTAACTAATTTGGTATTATGCAAATCAATTTGTCTTTTAGAATTCCCCCCATTTGATATGGTTCCAAAGTGAATTCTATCTTTATCCAAATTAAATCCTACTTTATTTATGGAAGTCACATTGACGTCTGTTGGTAAATCTTTTACTTCCAAAATTAAAAATTTACTATATAAAAAATAAGTAAAAATAGCAGTCAAAATCGCCACTATAACTATTATCCAAATTAATTTTTTTAATTTCATTTAGGTTCACTGTTGTTTAAGTAATTGTTATTCACATTATTGTTATTATTTAATGGAGGATTTCCTTTATTTTTTTTCACTTTGCTATAAACTACCCATGCAATATTTATTATAACCATAATTATAATTATTAAAATTAGAAGTGTTGTGGTATTTAAAGGTGAAGGTTTCTCTAATTCCCTTTCCAAAAGTTCTATTGTTCCAGTTTTTACAACTTTTTTCTCAACTTCTTTATCCATATAACTTGTTATGACCATCACATTATATGTTCCAGTAGGCAACCCCTTAGTTTCCCAATATGAAGAGGTAATTCCATAACTAAAAGGAGATATTGTAATGCTCGGCATTCTAAACTCTACATTATATACATCACTTTTTTTGATGTTAACTAAAGTATTTACATTTTCTATAGGGTCATTCCAATTCGAAAGCAAATTAACATCAAATTTGCTAATGGAATCATTATAAGCAGTAGTTGTATAATTTATAATGTTGATTTCCATTGATCCAACTTTAAATTCTTTTTCAAAAACTTCAGATTTTTCATCAAAATTTATTGTTGCTTTAACTTTATAATTCCCAGATTTTATTCCAGTTGTATCCCATATTGCTTTAATAAATACTTCTTCATTAGTTTTGATATTAACAGCTTCAGTAAACCTAATCTCTTTTATCATAGTATTATCCATCACATCATAAATTTGTGCAGTACCTGATAATTTTTGTATAATTTCAGATCCTCTGCTAATTGCTCTAAGCGAAAATATTGCAGGATCTCCTGCTTTCACATTCGATGATTCAAAATAAGTATCTAAATATTTTCCAGGATAAGGTACTCTAAGACTAATTTTATGGTTTACCCCAACAAGTATGTTAAATTGTATCCCTCCTCCTCCAGATGCTTCTGCAGGAAGTTCTTTAGCAAGAATTAATGAACTAACTAATCCAGCGTGTTTCATTTCTTCTGGCATTTTAATAGTATAAGAATAACATTCAGTTTTCATTGCACCAAGTGTAATTATTTCTGGAAAATTAAAAGTGATATACTCATCCAATTCTCCTTCTTTTGTTACTTCAAAAGTATCTGCTTCATTTTTAGAGTTTCTAAAGCATAAATCTACCTCGGTAGAAGAATTTGGAACATATGCAATCTCTTTATTAACACTTATACCCAAAGCACTAGCTTTTGGTGATATAATAATGCTTAGCATAAATAAAATTCCAAATATCCCAATTATTTTTAATTTATTTTCCATTATTCAACACTTTGAGCAATAAATAATAAATATGCTGTTCTTTCAGTTCCAGGATTAAATCTTCCTTCATTATAAGGAATTGTAACATTTATTTCAATTACTAAACTTCTATTATAGGTTGAGAATGAAAAGTTATTACATATGGTATAAATAAAACTTTTGTTTATTTCAGTCCAATTCATAAAATTATTGATGTAATTACTACCTTTTGGGAAAATACTCTGGTCAGATATTGCATTATATAAGCAACTATTCATTGGCATTCTAGAAATATTTCCAGGTACAACAGTAAATCTGAATTTTGAAGTAGTATTATCCCCTAAAAATAAATCTTTTGCATCTTTTGTTGAAATCATTGTCAAATTTAAATAAGTATTTCCAATATTATCAATTTGTATTCCTCTACAATCTTCCGAAAAATTATATGTTCCATTAATTTCTATGCAAGGATTAAATGTTCCAGGATTAATTTGTTCGGTTGATAAATCTAAAGTTTCATTTATCTCTCCAGATCCAAAATTAACATCATCATAACTTACTCTCATTTCAGTAAGTCCTTTTATATCAATATCTACAATACTAGATGATGCTTTGCCAGTTATTTCTGGTAAAATTATTCTATCCTTTAAATATCTCAATGTCATGATTGTTAATATAATTGATAGAAATATTGTAATAATCAAAATAAAAACAACAACATTTTTTGATTTTAGCATCATAATAATACACATTATACTTCTATTTATTTGTTCCTGTTGTTTCTTCAGTATTTCCAACATCAACAGGTACAGCATTTGATGGTATTATATTCATACTTACTTGTCCAGTTGTTGTTGAAACTTTATCAGATTGTGCATTCATTCTATCAAGTACTGTCCAAATGCCAAGTGCAACTACCAATATCGTGATGACTAGTAGTGTAACAATTGTTTTTTTAGATACATCTTTTCCAGTTTGATTATCTGGATCATCAAAAGATGAATCCGAATATGTGTTTGATTGTTCCATTTTAATTTTACACCTAATCAAATTTGCGAAGCAGTAAATGTAAAGGTATTAGTTTTAGTACCTATTGGTTCATCACCAGGTATTGTCAAATTAAATTCTACAGTAATTGTATTATTGTGTGTACTAAAAGATAAATTTGAACATAATAATGCCCCAGTAGTAGTAGGAATATTTTGCCAATTCATATATGTTCCATTTAAATAACTTCCATTTGGAAGTATTGCAATATTACCATTATTTACATTTGGATGGCACGATGCATTTGTTAATCCAATATCCGTTAAGGAGTAACCCATTATTCTTACTGTTGTTTGATTTTTTGTTCTGTTTCCATCTAATACTGAATATGTAAAGTTAGCACCAATATCTGCAGCACTATCAAAAAAAACTTGTGGTGTTTTTGTTGCTAACATTGTAACATTAATGTATACGTTGCCATTATTTTCAATTTCCATTCCCATACAATCTCTTCCAGCATCACCTACTCCTCCATTTATAACTGTGCAATTATTAAATGTTCCCACATCGTGCGATTCAGTAGTGATAGAAGTTAAATTTAAAGGATCATTTGAAACAGTGCTATTACCAAAATACACATTATTATTTACATTTAAAGAAGTAAATGCCAAAACTCCAACTTGAACTGTTCCAGATGTCACATATCCAGTTAATTTATTTTGAAATACATTAAAGAATGTACCAATTAATGCAATAATCATCAACACAACTAAAATTCCAACAAGTTTTTTATTGGAAACATTTTCAAAAAATCTTTCGTTTGTCATTTTTGTTTAAATTAATAATCTAAAAAATTAAATATAAAAAATAATACTATTTATTTGTTCCTGTTGTTTCTTCAGTATTTCCAACATCAACAGGTACAGCATTTGATGGTATTATATTCATACTTACTTGTCCAGTTGTTGTTGAAACTTTATCAGATTGTGCATTCATTCTATCAAGTACTGTCCAAATGCCAAGTGCAACTACCAATATTGTAATGACTAGTAGTGTAACAATTGTTTTTTTAGATACATCTTTTCCAGTTTGAGTTTCAGTATCATCAAAAGATGAATCCGAATATGTGTTTGGTTGTTCCATTTTAATTCACCTATTCAACCTGATAGGCAGTAAATGTAAATGTGTTACTCTTAGTGCCTACTGGTTCATCAATTGGTATTGTTAAATTAAATTCTACCGTAATTGTATTATTGCTAGTTGTAAATGATAAATTTGAACACAATAATGCAGTAGTACTAACTGGGATATCTTGCCAATTCATATAAGATCCATTTAAATAACTTCCATTTGGAAGTATTGCAATATTCCCATTATTTGCATTTGGATGACATGATGCATTATTCAAACCAATATCAGTTAAAGAATACCCCATTATTTGTACAGTTGTCTGATTTTTTGTTCTGTTTCCATCTAACACAGCATAGCTAAAATTAGCACCAATATCAGCAACGCTATCAAAAAAAACTTGTACTGTTTTTGATGCTTGCATTGTAACATTAACATATACGTTTCCATTATTCATAACTTCCATGCCCATACAATCTCTTCCAGGATCATCTACCCCTCCATTTAAGACAGTGCAGTTATTGAATGAACCTATATCATGCGATTCTGTACTAACCGAAGTTAAATTTAAAGGATCATTTGAAATTGTGCTATTACCAAAATACACATTATTATTTACATTAATTTGGGTATAAGCTTTAATTCCGATATAAACAGTACCTTGAGTAACAAATCCTGTTATATTATCTTTGAAAACACTATAAGAAGTACCTATTAATGATACAACAACTATTACCATTAAGATTCCCACAAGTTTCTTGTTGGAAACATTTTCAAAAAGTCTTTCGTCTGCGATTTTTTCCACTCCACCTATAGGCAATACATATTTTCTCTAATCTCATATAAATATTTTTCTATTTTACAGTGACACACTTTTATTATATTATGACACTTATACATACTCTCTTAATTTTTTAAGCTCTATTATCATGTATTATTATTTAAACTTTGTTTTTTCTTATAATAAACAAGCCAAACTATATTTATAATAACCAATAACCCTACTATAATATACATAAAATTAAATCCACCTGATTTACTTTGTTTAGTATTTATTGCAAAACCAGTAACTCCTATTATTTCAGTTCTTATTGCATCTTCTTCAATAATTGTTCTTATTTGCTTTTCAGATAATTTGTTGGAATATTTTAATCTTAAAACTCCACTATAAACCCCTATATCCACATCAGCTGTATCCCAATATACAACCACTTCTTTTTTAGTAAATGGTTCAACTTCAGTTGGAACGCTTGATACATCAGCTACTCTTTTGCCTGATTCATGGTTTAGTTCTATTTTAGCAGTAGCATCATTTATTTTATCATTTGCAACATTCTCAATCAATATGTTAAATTTTGCAACTTGTCCCAACTTAAAATTATTTACTGAAATATCTAATGGTTTTAAGAAAAATTCACCAACTAAAAACTGTTTTTCCATAAAAGTTCTATTTCCATCATACTCCAAAACTGCAGCAGCCTTATAAATTCCAGAAGGAACATTTGCAAGCCACTCTATTTTAAATTCATAGTTCTCCTTTGACTCTAAACTTTTTGTTTCTCCAACAACTCTTCCAACTTCATTTTCTTTTGGATCATAAATAATGATTGTTGGTCTTATATTTTCAATTTTTTCACTACCTAAACTTTTTACAGGAATAAAGAAATTTACTTTTTCATTTTGTTTAGCTTCAACAACATGAAAATCCATTTTTACATATTTTCCAGGATAGGGGACATTAATATTTAGTTGAGATACAACTGCAACAAGTGCACTAATAGTGGATTCACCCAATTTATCTTCCATTGGAACTTCTCTAATTGTAATTTCAGTTTCTCTAAGGCCAGGTTCTAATGTTTGAGGTAAATTAATTTTATAATTAAATGATTTTTCAGTATCTTCTTTAGAGAAAACTAAATCTTCAACATCTAATTTTACATAATTTGCAAGATCGCCTTTTGTAAAAATCACAACTCTCATATCTTTTTTTTCATTATTAACTATTTTTATTGGTATTTCTCTTGAAAGGCCAGATGTAAAATCAATAGTTGTTCTACCTGGGCTTACTCCAATTGCAAAAACATTCATTGAAATTAAAGAGGTAATAATTACAAATATAATCAAAAGAATAATTTTTTTATTCACAAAATTAAATCTACTAATATCACATTTTTTCTTTTTCCATTTTTTTTTATTTTTAATCATTTTGTTTAGCAGTTATTTCTACATTTTCCTTTGGAATTTCACTAGTTTTTCCAATTCCTAAATTTTTAATAACAAAAGCAGTAAATCCGTTTTTCACTTTAACTTCAACATTTGTTGTTCCGGCATTGGTTATTTTCCAAGTGGAATTTCCTTCAGTAACATTTATCATAACAGTTGTTGGTTCATTTTGTTTTTGCAAGGCAAGTATTGTTCCAACTAGTAAAATTACAATTAAAATTCCAAGTGAAATTTTTATTTTATTATCCATTAATCTTTCCTCACATAACTTCCAGTAAATGTTAGAATTCCAGTTTTATTTCCAGCAGGTTCATCCAATGGGACTTTCACATAAACATCAATTCTTGACATATCATTTAAATCTGTATAATTCAAACTTGCAATTACTGTTTGATTAGCATCAGGCACATTTGCCCAACTTGTTTGACTTCCACTTGAATTAAATGCATTTGGCATTCCAGTATAATTATTTATTTCATACTGAAAAAAACTACTTGGAGTAGGTTTACTATCCCATATCAATTTATCAGCACTTAAATTTACATTTGCAAAACAATTTCCATCATTTCTAAGAACAAAGGGATCAGGAGTATTATTTGTAGTATTTGCACTATCTCCAACATTTAATTGTCCAAATGAAATTGTATTATTAACAAGAGTTAAACTAACTAAACTATTCAATGTAAAATTCCAAACATCACTATTTTGACTATAGCTTGTTCCATCATATGCTCTAATATACCAAGTGTAATAATAATT
This sequence comes from uncultured Methanosarcinales archaeon, assembly GCA_964604995.1. Taxonomy (GTDB): domain Archaea; phylum Nanobdellota; class Nanobdellia; order Woesearchaeales; family JABMPP01; genus JAGVYD01. The sequence goes on along the minus strand of CAZSAD010000037.1, from coordinate 6,689 downwards.
ATCATCTCCAAAATATTTTAATTCATTTGGTATTGTATAATTCATATTATTTAGACTAAGATAATTTCTATTATCAACTGAGCATCCACCATTGCATGTGATAAACAAATCAAAAGTCATACTGTCATTATCCGGATCAGTTGCATTCCAAACAAATGTAGGGGTTCTATTAGTTATAATAGAAGTATTTGGTGGAGATATAAGTTGGGGTTTATTTGGTGGAGAATTTATTCCACAGCAAACTTTCAATGAATATTCATTGCAATCTCCAACATGGTCATTTGTTAAATTATAATCACTAGCATAACCAGATGCAATAGATGTTAAGCAAGTATAACTAGCTGGGCAAGAACTATTGTAATATCTGCAAGTGATTAACCCATTAACTGCATTAATACAAGCATTGTTGGAATATGTAGACATTGATGAAAGTTGAACGTGACTATTAGTTGTTGATTGTAATTTTAAAAATGTTGAATCTATACAACTAGAATTAATTATATCTCCTCTTGAAAGAGCATCACAACAAATAACATAAGGGTAAGTTGCAACAGTTGGCAATTGTGCATGTGCATTATAATACCCACTAGAATAATTTTTCATATAAAGTAAAGCAGCATTTGCACAATTCGCACTTGGTACAATTGAGCAATTTAAAGCATCATCACTAGAAATTTTTTGACTATTAAAAATTATTAACAATAAAAATACAATTCCAACTACCAAAATCTTTTTTTGCATTTTGCATTTCCCAATTAAATTAACCCCTTTTATTATTCCCAACAATTAAACAAATGAAAATAATTAATCTCTTATATTTCCTTTTTATAATTTTAAATCAAATAACTATAAACAATTTTTTTATCTTATAATTTTTCCACCATGTTTTTTTATAACTTTTACACCGCCACTTCTAATAACATTTCCTACATTTGATATTGTTGCATTATCAATAACAAAACTTCCCGGTCCATTTAATATTAATGAATTTTCATTAAGATTACAATCTTTTGTTATAATGCACGAATTTCCAGATTCTAAAATCCAATTCCCTTCAATTGGACATTTACAATCCTCTTGTAAAGTTGTATTTGTTGCATTCATTGACAAATTTTGTGTGATGTTTAGCAGTAAAAGGTCAGTATTGTTTAAATTATTCTCATTAATAATTGTATAAGTAATATTATCAATTTTTATATTTGCATCATTTAATTCAAATACTAAATAATATTGGCTATTATTTGATGTTGTATTAAATAAAAATGAACAAGTATCTTTGCATATATCAACAAATGGTTTGTTTGTTATGCTTGCAAATCTTGCAGGAAGCTGTGCAAATAAACTTGCATAAGCTGTTAAATTTTCATTAACATATACAATTTGTGCTCCAATAATGTTATTTCTTCCAGCTACATTTTTTCCTTTATACACATTGTAAATTGCATTCCATGAATTTTCTTGAGGAATCAAACTTAAATAATTACAACATCTTGTTGCACCATTACATTCATATGACGAATCCTCTGTTTCAACATTAAATATTTTCCATCTTGTGCAAAGTCCATCTTCATTTACATCCATGCTAAAATTTGTTCCATTCACATTAAAATCAACAACACTATTATCCATTTCTAATCCATTATCATCAACATCAAAAAGGGTTCCTGAATTATAATTTATCACAGCTGTCATGTTTTCATTAGAAGATGAATTTGTTTTAACTTCACTTGGTAACATATCTTCTTCTGTAATTGTAGAAATGATATTATTCGAATCAATAATATTATAACTATAATCTCCACTTATCAAATACACCTTAGCAGTTCCAACACCACTAATTAATCCTGACAACTTTACAGATGTTATTTTTCCAATATTTAATGGAATCCATTGATATTGATTGCTTTGATTATAAGATAAATTCAATTCTTCAGTTTGTTCTATTTCTCCACTAGGTAATATTTTTGTAACAAAACCAGTTATTTGACTTTTGTAAGAAATTCCAAATATTATTAATAAAGCAATTAAAACATAAGGCGTTACTTTTAAAAGTGAATAACTCATATTTTGTTGTTTTGACTTTCTTTCAAGGACCTCTATTTTTTTATTGGTTTCATTAATCCATTCTTCAACCGATTTACCTCTTAATTTAATCCCTGGTTTTTTCTGATAATCAATTAGCAATCTATCTTTAAATTCTTTTAATTCCAATAATTCTTTTTGTTCTTCTTGAAATTGAATTTGTTTTTTTTCATTGACCATTTTGTTTTTAATTTTTTAATTTTATTTTACAGAAAATATTTATGGGCAAGTTGCATCAATACTATCTCCTGCTTGTATAATCAAGCAGCCAGTTTCATTGACATAAATTTTAGTATTACCATATTCAAAGAATGGATTAGTTGTCGATGTAATATTTTGTGTTATGTTTGTTATTGTTGTCACATTTGTTGTGTTAGTTGTTTGTAAATTTTTATTGTCTTTATTATCTTTCACAACTAAATCTGCATTTGTTAAATCGACTTTTTGTCCTAATCTTATATCCATTCTTTCTTTTTCAGTTGTTGTCTCTTTTGTAATTCCGGCATTTTTGAAATTTTCAGGAAGATCAGTATATTTTTCTAATCTTTCTTTATTTATATCTCTAAGTCCTTCTTTTACATTAATACTAATGAATGCACTAATCTTTCCAGTTCCACTTGTAAGGGTATCTAATGCTCTTCCAATCAAAACAGTTGAATCTTTATCAGCTTTCATTGCATATCCTGCAGTATTTGCAGGAGTTAAATAATCGCCTGGAACAATTGGACCATTTTCAGCAGAAGCTTTCAAGAATGAAATGCTATTATGTGTGACAACTCCTATCCTATCTCCTTTCAATATTGAACTTCCTTGGGAACTCTTATTCTCTTTTGTATTTGATATTTTTTTATAAACTATTCCAATAACATCTTTATCATTACTATCTTTTGTTTTCTTAACTTTAAATAAAGGAATAGTTCCGTTAAAAATATATTCTGTAACTTCATTGTAACTAATTACAACAATATCTCCTTGTTCTAAATTATCCTCATCGCTTATTGCCTGATCAGATAGCCATCCGCTCTTATCTGATGCATAGAAGCTTCCTGCTATTGTTAAATCACCATTAAAATACCCATCTCCTTGAACCTCTAAAGAATATCCAGGACTTGATGTACCAATACCTACTAATCCATTTGAAGCAATTGTTAAGTGTGCAGTAGTACCATCATTTCCAGAAAATAACATTTTTTTATTTACTGTTCTAAATGTTAAATCTCCAGGTACAGCACCATTTACTACTCCATCTACTGAAGTCGCGAGTCTAATATATGCATATCTTGTACTCATATTAACAAAATCAATTCCTGGTGCACTTGCAGCTGTACCATTTCCAGAAATCCTTAATATCCCCCCATGTACATGTAGTTTATCACTTGGGCTTGTTGTTCCAATACCTATCTTTGCAGAAGTATCTTGATATAATCCTTGTATTCCTACATTATTAAGAACAGAAAATGTTCCATTTACTGTTAAAGTTGTTGTTGGACTTGTTGTTCCAATGCCCACATTTCCATCACCACGTACAACCATTCTTGCTCCATTATTCGAAGGATTAAATACTATCATATCACCATCTTGCACATATTCATGAGTGTAAATAAGAGAATCCCTACCTCCTTGTCCATCCATCGCTAATTGTATTATTCCTCCATAATTTGTGGAAGTTGGTCTGGCATATGCATAATTTTGTCCACCAACAAATAACCATCCTCGAATTGATCCATTTCCAACAACATCTAATTGTTGTGATGGTGTTGTTGTACCAATACCTACTCTTCCAGAATTTTCATACAATATACTATTTGTAATTGATCCAGTTCCATTCCATCTTGTAATATTTCCAGCAGATGCACTTCCTGTTCCTGATCCAGTTATTCCACTTCCTTGTGCACTTGCACAAGTAAATGCACCAGTTGAATCAATGCTCGCAATTCCATAGGGACAAGTTGTATCAAAGAAGTTTGATCCATCCTGATCATATAAATTATTTAATTTAACTCCCCAAGTTGTGATGTTTGAATCAGAGTAAATATCTTTTGTAGCATAATAAAATCTTAGATATGAATAAGCAGGAATCCCATTTGTAACAGTGCCAGATCCAATATAACCATATCCATTTCCAACATAAGTTAAATGTAATGCAGCACTTCCTAAATCTCCACTTTCACCTATTGAGATATGTGCACCTTGTGATTGCCAATCATCTCCTGCACTAGTAGAATCAAGCACAATTTTTGGATGTCCATAATCTGTAGAAGATGAAATATTTCCTCTTACTGTAAGAGTTGAAACTGAAGTTGTTGTACCTATACTTACTGCTCCAGCAGTATTCAATGCATTAACATAACTAGTCGATGCCGGATCAACATAATATCCTTTGTTATTAGCATCATATAATACACTTGCAGATAAATTTCCATTCACTGTTAAAACTTCCGGTGGTGATGTCGAACCAACTCCAACTTTTCCCGTTTCAACATTTACATAAAATTTTCCAGAACCAATATCTGTAGTTCCATTTTCATAAACATCAAAAGCATGGGTATCATCTGCTCTTCTTATTCCAAAAATTGTATTGCTAGTTCGATTATAATATCTAAATATAAATCCATTATTTGCAATACTTATTCTACCTTCATAATTTGTAGTACTTACTAATCTTATAGCATCACTCCAAGAGTTAAATCCACTTAAAGTAAAAATTCCTAAACTAGTATCTGTAGTACCAATACTTATACGGTTTGCATTTTGATAAATTGCTGAACTATTAATTGCATTTGTTCCATTAAACATTGCAATGTAACCAGTACTTCCAGCACCAATTATATTTCCTCCAGAATTTGCATCTGTTGCACAAGCAAGATCATTTCCATTCACATAAAGTTTGCTTCCACTTCCACATACAGTATCAAAATCAATTTTTGCCTCAGAAATTGCATCTGATGCAACTTCAGTCCAATCAAGACTTAATGTTACTGTTCTTGTTGCAGCTTCAACTGCATCAATTCCATTTGTGCCACCTGCAATTGTTACAGTTTGTCCATTAGTTACAGCTTCGCTTCCACTATCTCCTGCAATTGTCCAAGATGACACACTTCCTTGTTGTGCTGCACATGTAACCCCACCAGTTGCAGTAATTGATGCAATTCCATAAGTACAAGTATTCGAGAAAAATGTTTGACCTGATGAATTGTAAAGTGTTGTAATTCTTGCAATATTTAATATTGATGTTGTTGCTGGATCAATATAATACCCTTTATTATTTGCATCATAAAATACACTTGCAGATAAATTTCCATTTACTGTTAAAACTTCAGGTACAGTTGTTGTTCCTACTCCTATTCTTCCTGCAGTATTCAGTGCATTAACATAACTAGTCGAAGCTGGATTAACATAATATCCTTTATTATCTGCATCATAAAATATAGTTGCAGATAAATTTCCATTCACTGTTGCAATTTCAGTAGGTACACTTGTCCCAACTCCAATTCTTCCATTAAAATAAGTATACCCAGATGTTCCACCATTTATTTGTACATAAGCTGCACCATCATTTGAAATTACGCCTCTTTGTACCAAACTATTTTGATTATAAAATGTTGCGCCATTATTGTAAATTCCAGATTTAAATTCACACAAATCATTTCCACCAGAATCTGCACAAGTAAATTCAAAATATGCATTATCAGTTGTTTCTGTGAACAAAGCTCCAAGGGTTGATGCTTCACCAATATCTATCCCAACATTTCCATTTGTAATATCTCCACCATCAACAATTAAATCTCCTGAAATATTTGCACTCCCTACAACTTCTAATTTACTTTGTGGTGTCGTCGTTCCAATTCCAACTCCTGATCCTCCTTGGTAAATCATTGATCTATTAATTTGATTAGTTCCATTCCACATTGCAATATAACCTAAACTTCCACTTCCACCAACTGTTGCACTTGTGCTTCCTTGTTGAGTTGCACATGTAACTGCACCACTTGCACTAATTGATGCAATTCCATAAGTGCAAGAATTAGAGAAAAATGTTTGACCTGATGAATTGTAAAGTGTTGTAATTCTTGCAATGTTTAATATTGATGTCGATGCAGGATCAACATAATATGCTTTATTATTAGCATCATAAAATACACTTGCAGATAAATTTCCATTTACTGTTAAAACTTCAGGTACAGTTGTTGTTCCAATTCCAATTCCATTTGTGCTTTGATAAATTTTTGATGAATTAATTTGATTAGTTCCATTCCACATTGCAATATAACCTAAACTTCCACTTCCACCAACTGTTGCACTTGTGCTTCCTTGTTGAGTTGCACATGTAACTGCACCACTTGCACTAATTGATGCAATTCCATAAGTGCAAGAATTAGAGAAAAATGTTTGACCTGATGAATTGTAAAGTGTTGTAATTCTTGCAATGTTTAATATTGATGTCGATGCAGGATCAACATAATATGCTTTATTATTAGCATCATAAAATACACTTGCAGATAAATTTCCATTAACTGTTAATTTTTCTGGAACAGTTGTTGTACCAATACCAACATTACCTTCAACTAATAATCCATTGCTTGGTGCAGTATTTGTTCCAGAATAAG
>CAZSAD010000036.1:0-14776 GCA_964604995.1 uncultured Methanosarcinales archaeon | reverse complement strand
ATAGTGAACTTGTTTTAAAATATTGGTCAAAAGGAATAATAAATATAAATTTACCAAAAGAGACAATAGAACTTTCAAAAGAAGTAAAAAAATTAAGAGAAGAATTTAAAGAAAAAAATGGAAAGCTTTGCTTTGTTTCAGGAGATATTAATCCAGCTGATTTAGGATTTCATAAATAAAATCAATTAGTTTTAGTTTGTAAAATTTAGAAATAAAATTATTTTAATTTTTGTTCTCTTCTAATAGTTTATTCAATTTTTCTAGCAATGGCTCTTGTTTTCCACGATGAGGATTAATGACATTAATCATTTTTTCAACTAAAATAGGATCAATATTTTCATATTTTTTTACAAATTCAAGTTTAAAGGAATGAACTTCTTCAATTGGGATTAGTTCATTAATTCTTGAAACATAAAATGTACCAGAACCAATAATTGAACCTTTTCGATATAATACCATATAATCATTGTCTGCCATAGTAAAAAAATAACAGGGGATATATTTATAAATTTTAGCTAAGATTTATAACCGAAACAAAAATATTAGGTGTATGGTAAATAACTCCAAAATAAAAAATAATGAGGAAAAATTTTCACTTGCAAAATATAATTTTACATTTCAATATTTTGTTTATGGTGTAATTTTTGTGTGGATAGGATGGATGATATCACCAAATATACTTACATATTTTTCATTTATTATTGCTGCAGTTTGTTTTATTTTAGAATTTATTAGCCCTTATGCATTTGGTAATAAAATTTTAAAGAAAATTTTTTAGAGAAAAAGAAGGAAATTAATTTTATTTTTCTAATCTAGCGAACTTTGTTCATGGAGTTTATGAAGTTTGACAAATATCAAAATATTTTTCATCGTGCGATTGAACTTTAGTGAAATCGCACTAACCATCGTCGTTGATGGGCGAAACCATCACTGGACACTAGACATCTTATCTCCTGAGGTATTTAAACAAATTCGAATAACTAAATCTTAAGTGAATGCATTGAAACAATGCAAACAGCTCCACTGCAATTCCCAAAATGCCTGAAAAGCAAAGGGAAAAACAGATGAAACAAAACCCGAAAGGAAGGAGGCAAATATCATGGAAGAAAAAAATACACCAGAGAAAAAAATTTCAACTGGTGCAATTTCTGCAACAATTTGGCAGAATGAAATAAAGAAAGACGGCAAAGCCACAAATTACAGGACAATAACACTACAACGTGTATATTTAGATAAAAAGAATAAGTGGCAGTCAACTAGTTCTATGCGAGTTAGTGATTTACCAAAAGCAACACTGGTACTAAACAAAGCATACGAATACATTGTACTCAAAGATAGCAGCGATAGCCAAAATGCTATCGCAACTGATATTGAAGAAGAGATAGTTATATAAACGTGAAAAGGTGATTAAAAATGGGTAGACAACAAGAAGTGATTTTAATGGAAGAAGAAATAATCGAAACAAAAAAAGCAAAAAAAATAGTTAGTGTAATTGATTTGCCTGGAGTTGGCGCAGCAACAGCTGAAAAGTTAACAACTGTGGGTTATACAGATTTACTATCTATAGCAGTAGCGTCACCAGGAGAACTTGTTGAAATTGCAGGTGTTAGTGAAGCTATTGCTAGAAAAATGATTCAAGCATCAAGAGATTCACTTGAAATGGGATTTGAATCTGGTGATGAAATATTAAAAAGAAGATTAAATGTTCAAAAAATATATACTGGATGCAAAGCTCTTGACAATTTACTCGGCGGTGGATTTGAAACAGGAGCTATAACTGAAGCATACGGTGAATTTGGTTCAGGTAAAACACAAATAGGACATATGTTAGCTGTTAGGTCACAAATGATAGAAGGCGAAAAAGATCCAATTGCTGTTTATATTGATACTGAAAACACATTTAGACCAGAGAGAATAAAGCAATTTGCAGAAGGATTGAAGCTTGATTCTGATGATGTATTAAAACATATTAAAGTTGCAAGAGCATTTAATTCAGACCATCAGATGCTGCTTGTTGAAAAGGTTGATGATTTAATCAAAAAACAAGGATTAAATGTGAAACTTGTTGTTGTTGATTCATTAACTGCGCATTTTAGAGCAGAGTTTATTGGAAGAGGAACACTTGCTGAAAGACAGCAAAAATTAAACAAACATATGCATGCATTACTAAGACTTGCTGATACACATAATGTTTGTGTTTATGTAACAAATCAAGTAATGTCAAAGCCAGATACATTTTTTGGAGATCCAACTGCAGCAATTGGAGGGCATGTTGTTGCGCACGCATCAACTTATAGGATGTATTTAAGAAAAGGTAAGAAAGGCTCAAGAGTTGCAAAGCTTGTTGATTCACCATGCATGCCAGAAGGAGAAGCAGCCTATATGGTTGAAATGGATGGAATAAAAGATCTCTAAGATTTTTAATTTATTTTTTTATTAGTTTTTATATTTTAAATTTTTTATTTAATGTTTTCTTAGGATTTTTATTATTAAATTTAAGAAATCGTTTAGAGATTCTTTAGAAAGTTATTTATACCTATTTATTTAAAATTAGGTAATGGTAGATGATAAATCTTTAGAGATTCAAACTCTTGAAGACTTAAAAAAACATTTTCAAAAAGTGTTGCAAGCTTTCAAAAGAGACCAAGCTTTGTTGTATAGTAAAGAGAGTCAAAAAGAAATTAAAAATATGTCTAATGACACAAAAAAATTAGCTAGAATTCTAAAAGATATGTTAAATCATTCAAAACTTTACACCAATTTTGATTATCATAGTAAATCCGAGGAATACCCACTTATAAATTATTATAGAAAAAGTGAAGATGATATTGCAACACTTTTGAAGATTTTGAATCATCCAGTCAATTCAAAATCAAAAGAGCAGTGGGTTAAAGAATTGACAGAAGATGTTGATAGTGTTGCAGATGATTTTCTTGCCATGAAACCTGATGATATTACTTCTAAAAAAATGGAATTTTTAAGAAGATTAGATTATAATTTTGGTAAAGCATCAGCAAAACTAACAGAAATATTACTCAAAGAATGGGAAAGTGTTATGACCATTGTAAAAAATATAGCAACAAATTATTATCCTGGAACTGGAGCTCTTTCTGATGCTAAATTCTTTTTTGAGAATTTATACCACATTGAAAAGATAATTATTAAAGAAGGATTGTGGCCAATAGCTGAAATTTCAAAGACTTTGCTTAATGAGACAACTTATTTTATACATGCATTTTGGAGTGTTGAAAAAGAAAAAACTAACGATGAAATTATAGAGTTGGTATTAAAGCAAGGCATAAGTTCAATTGTAAAAGCAATGCAATATAGTAAAGAAAATGGGCTTAATACTATGTGGGGTTGGACTTTTTGGTATTTTGGAAATTATAAAAATACTTTTTCAAAATATAGTATTGAAAAAATATTAATTAGCTTTGCAAAAATTGCAGAGCATGCTTCAAAAGCAAAGTGGCCAATGTTTATTAAAATGCAAAAGGAACACATGGTTGAGTTACAATATGCCTGGTTAAATCTTAGAGAATTAATTGAAAAAATAGGAATTGATGAGATTGTTGAATTAGCATTATCAACAAAGTCAGAGCTAACAATGTATTATTGTGAATATGGATTTGTAAGTATTCAACAAATTGCAGAAAAAGAAAATGGAATTTTAAATTCAGGAAGACAGTTAATACAAATCATTGGAAAGTTCAATGATATTGAATTTGAAAAATTAATTTTAAGGTCAATTTACAAGAATTATTCTAGGTATTTAGACCCTATAGAAGGTCTTGCTGAATTAGAATTAAATACTGAGCTTGCACATATGATTTGGGAAAAAACAGGAAAAACAAAGATTGCTGAAAATATAATTTTTAATAATTTTAAAAGCTTGAACAAAAAAAAGTTGTCACAAAAAATTTTTGCAAGAGTCTTGGATTCCCATGGAGGAGATAAGTTTTCAGGTGATAGGATTTTATTTTTAGGTGGAAAGTTTAAGGGATTTATTAGATATATTGTAAATGCTAAAGTTTTGAATGATTGGAAATTAGCTCTTGAAAAAGGCATTCCTGCTCTTGAAATCTTAATAGTATATCCTGAGATGAATAAAAAATGGGTCAGTAATGATGATGATAAATATCCTTTGTATTATAACAAACCAAAAGGAAATTTTGCAGTTTATACTAAATTATATGGACAAAATGCTGAAGAATTTATAAAGAAAAATCCAAAATATAAAGGTGAAATTTGGAAACAAATTGTAGATATTGAACTTAGTTTGAAAAAATTAGGAATTGAAAAAAAGCAAGAAGCATATGTTATATCTGGAGATTATGTTGTTGAGATGAAAAATGGAAATCCATTAGTTAGAATTGTAAATTTTGACCCTATAATTAGAATTCCAAACTCTGTTTAGATTAATAATAAAATAAACATATGGATAATAGGCAATAATTTTAAATAATAAGATAATAATTATTTCTGGATTTTTTAATTTGTCATTTTTAAAGAATTCTAAAAGTATTTTTTTGATTTAATATTAAAATTTGCCAAAAAGAGGATAGATTTCTTGATTTTCTAATTTTGCTATTAGATAAGTAAAATTTACTATTAAATAAGTAAATTTATATATGAAAACTGCCAAAATGAGATTATTCGCGCGTAAATGAACTTAAGGTGCTGTTAGATTGAGTAAAGAAAGTAAACTTGAAAGACTTAGATTGCTAAAGGAAACTATAACTAAGTACAAGCAAGACTACGGTTTAACAAAAGAAGATTTTCTATCACTTTACGACGAAAAAGAGTATGTTCCGGTTTCTATTTTCTCGCACAGCATTGGACCACTTGAAGCACTTGTTAAATATTTAAAAGAAGATAAAAAGCTAAAGTATAGCCAAATAGCAAAACTTCTCAAAAGAGACCAAAGAACAATTTGGGTTACATATAATGATGCCATAAAAAATCTCAAATCAAAACTTAACAAAAAAAGTTTGGAAAAAATTCCAATTTCAATATTTTCTAACAGGAGAATCGGAGTTTTAGAGCATGTTGTTTTGTATTTAAAAGATGTCAAGAAAATTTCCGTGAGTGATATTTCTACTTTACTCAATCGAAAAAATAGCACCATTTGGGCGACGTACTACAACGCGAGAGGCAAAAATAAAACATGAATAGCCAAAGGACTAAAGGAAAAGAGAATCTTAAATTCCTAGAGCTAAGACTTAGGCAATGGAAGGAATTTAGAGACAAAATCCAAGATAGTCTTGAGGCTAAAGGATCAATTATCCATGAAGGCAAAAGATTACATGAATGGATAATTGAATCAAATAAAAATATAGATTATCTTGAAAAGAGAATAAAAGAAATCAAGAAAGTTAGTATTGGTAAAGTTGCAATTCCAATTGCAATTATATTAATTGCAATGATTTTTGCAATGCCTTATCTAACTAAAATAACTGGATTTAGTATTGGTGAACCTGGAGTTACATATTCAGATAATTTAGGATTAATAGTTACATCCACTAGTGAAACAATATGGATACCAGCGTATGAAGGAAACTTATCTTCCATTAAAGTATCTGGTAGAATTATTGGTGAAGGATATGGAAGATTGTATTTATCGACTAGGAATTCAACTTATAAAATATTTGATTCAAATAATTTACAAAAAGGACTACACTTAATTACCTCACTACCCTTAGCTACAAAAACAATTGATACTTATGAAGATGAAAATTTCAAAGTGATATTAGAATATAAAAATGAAAGTAGATTTGATTCTGATAACAATGGGGTAGAATACATTGATGGTGTAATTGATTATTCAATAGCAAGAAGCACAATTGCAAATATTTCTAATAGTACATGTACAAGATGGGAAGTTTATTCAGAAAATAATTTAACATCTGCCTATGAATGTTATGGTACAAATAGCTGCTGTGAAATGGCAGGATTACTTTCAAGTTCTGATAATTGGAATGATACTTATTATGTATATGTTGGTAAAAATGGTGCAAGTAAAGAAAATAAAATTAGAGCACAGTTAATTGATTTAGGATCTAAAATAAGATCATCTGGATGGGTTGAACTTGACGCTAGATTTGTTGACAAAGAAAAACTAGATTTCACTAGTGAATGTAGTGATACATGCAATATAAATTTAATTCCTGGAGAGTATTCATTAATTGTGGAAATTGAAAATGCAACATTAGAAATTAATAATATTACTTATACAATTAGCTTATCAAATGTTAGTGAGATTATTAAGAAAGATACAAAGAATGTAACTGATAATAAATTAGATAAAAAAGTGAAGATAGATAAAAAAGTATTAGACAAAATAGAAACTGATGGCAAAATTAGAGTTATTGCTAAGAAAAATATAAAAGAGATTAATACATTTAATGATATTGTAACAAAAGCAGATAATAATATTTTGACAAATGAATTAATTGTTCTTGAAGATAATTATTTAGAAGATTTAAAAGAAAAGATTAAAAATTCTAATTTAACAAATAAAGAAATTAAAGAATTAAGATCAAAAATAAAATTAGAATCTACATTGCAAAATGAAAATAAATTAGCTGATGATATTATTAGAGTATTTAATTCATCAAATGTAATTGTTGCTAAACAAAAAACAAAAGATAGTGTATCATTAGAACTTACGAGTGAAAATCTTGCATTAGTTGAAAATAGCAGTGAATATAGTGAGATTGTATTAGATCAAAAAGTTAGCATGCTTACAAAAGAAAGTATTAATTTAACTAGAATTTCTGATTTGAAAGCATTGAATTTAACAGGAGATGGAATTAAAGTTTGCATACTTGATACAGGTATTAATTATAATTTGTTTAATTTAACATTAAATTCAACTGTATTTGGTAAGAATATTATCACTGGTGTTGAAGATCCATTGGACGATAATGGCCATGGTACAGCTGTATCAAATATAATTTATGAGATTGCTCCCAAATCAATAATATATTCTGTAAAAATATTGGACAAAGATGGAATAGGATATCAAAGTGATATATTAGCAGGATTGCAATATTGCGCTGATAACAATATTAGCATAGTTAGTATCAGTGTTGGTGCTGGAAATTATTCAGGATATTGTGATAATGATTTTGTTGCACAAAAAGTGGATGAAATGTCTGCAAATGGCACATTAATAATTGCAGCAACGGGTAATGATGGATTTAATCAAATTAAGAGTCCAGCTTGTAGCAAAGGAGCACTTGCAGTTGGCGCATCCACAAAAGAAAATGCACTTGCTGAGTTTACAAGTTATAACAATGCAACAATACTTTTAGCACCTGGTAAAAATGTTTTAACTTTAGGACTTAATGGATTAGAAATATCAACTTCTGGAACAAGCTTTAGTGTACCATTTGTTTCTGGAACTACTTTATTATTATCAGAAAATAAATCATCTACATTTACAAATTTAAATGTTGATGAGAAAAAAAGATTATTAACTCAAACTGGAGAAGTTATTTTTACTAATGATAGATACTTTGCAATATTAAATGCATACCATGCATTTGTTTTGAATTATACAAATAATTTAACAGCGAATTCAACTTCAATTTTCAATGCAACTAATGATACATTCACAACTAGTGCAATTAGTTGCGATGCTGGAGATACTAGTACAGTTTGTAATATTTCAACTGCAAAAACTCTTGATGGAAGTCAGACATTTAATGTTTTAAATATTTTAAGCGGTGGTAAAATAACTCATTCTACAAATACAAATGCTAAAACAAACACCATGACAATAATTGCAACTTCGATGACAATTTATTCTGGAGGTATGATTAATATTAGTGGAAAAGGATATTCAGCTTCGAATGGACCTGGAGCAGGCACATCATGTAGTGATTGTAATTTTGGTGGTGCAGGTGCAGGTTATGGTGGGAGAGGAGGAGATGGTGCTAAATCTTATTGGGGATCGGCTACTATTGGAGGTATAGCATACAATAATTCTGCAAATTTCTCAGAAATGGGATCAGGAGGAGGAGCAGGATATTTGGTTAGTGGAGGAGCTGGTGGAGGATTTGTTAATTTAAATATTTCTTCAACAATTACAGTAAATGGATTGTTATTAGCCGACGGAACAAATGGATTACCTGGACAAAGTGGAGCAGGAGGTAGTGCTGGTGGAGCTGGTGGTTCAATTATAATATATGCTAATACTATTGATGGATCTGGAACAATTAGTGTAAAAGGTGGAAATGGTGGAGGAAGCATTGCTTATAAGTATGGAGGCGGTGGAGCAGGTGGTAGAATATTATATTCGTATGTTACAAAAACATTTAATGGAATTACTAATTATAGTGGAGGAGTTGGAGAAGCTGGAGTTGAGTATGGAACACAATCAAATCAAGGTGTTGGTGGAAGTCAGGGTGCTGAAGCTGGTGAAGTTGGAACATTAACAGAAACAGTTGGTGGAGAGGTAACAATTTGTGATGCTGGTTCTTACACAACATTTTGCAACATAACAACTGTAAAAACAATAGAGGGATCATTGAATGTTAGTATCTTAAATGTTTTAAGTGGAGGTAAAATAACACATTCTGCAAATAACAATTCAAAAGTTTATTGGCTTGAAATTAATGCAACAAATATTACTATTTACCCAGGTGGAAGTATTGATGTGACTGGTAAAGGATATGCTGCAACATTTGGACCTGGTGCTGGCACGGTTCCTACACTTGGAACATATGGGTATAGTGCATCAGGCGCCGGGTATGGTGGAATAGGAGGTAATGGAAGTAAGTTTGGTATGGATGGTACAATTCCAGCTGTACCTGGTTCTACTTATAACTCTTCTATATCATTTGATCAACCTGGAAGTGGTGGTGGAACCAACAATAGAACAGATGGTGGAACTGGAGGAGCTGGGGGAGGATTTGTAAAATTAAATGTGAGAGATACAATTGTAATAAATGGTTCTATAATTGCTAATGGTTCAATAGGCACTGATGGCTCATCTGGTGAAGCAGGTGGAGGAGGCGGATCAGGAGGAGGAATTATTATTCTCACAAATAAAATTGATGGTTCAGGAAGTATTAGTGCTCATGGTAGTTTAGGAAGTTATAGTAGTGCTGCAGGAGATAAATATGGAGGAGGTGGAGGTGGAGGAAGAATATATATTGAATATGTTTCAAGTACTTATAGTGGAACGAAATTAGCATTAGCTGGTGGAAAAGCTAATGAGAGTGGAAGTAATTTTGGTGGACAAAATGGAACTGTAATTGAATGTAATATTTATAGCAAAACATTTAATGGAAACACAACAAATTTCTGTTTGTATACACAATCACAATTAGCTGATCTATCAGGAGCAGTAATTGAAAAACAAGGAATTGGAAAAATATCTTGGAACAATAATATTAATGCGAGTGGTACCAATTTTGATAATGAAATTTTAATATCATCTGGATTCATAAATGTAAATACTTCAAGATTACACTCAACATTTAATTCTAGTGCAAATATTACAATGTATAATATCCCATACACTCAACCTATAATATTTAAGAATGGTCAAGTATGTACAACTTGTGTACAACTTGCATTTACTGGAACAAATTTAACATTTAATGTCTCAGGATTTAGTAATTATTCTACTGTCGAAAATACTTCTTTAACAATTTGGGATAACAATGAAAATAATAGTTTACTTTATGATGGGAATAATACTAAAGGAGTTAATCAGAATATTTATTTCTATGCAAATTATACCAATACTTCAAGTGGCATTGCAGTTTCCCCTGCTAACTGCACTATTGCATATAGTACGAATTATTCGAACATAATTAATATGACATTTAATGGTACAAATAAATTATATTATGATAATACTACATTTGCTACAAGTGGAACATTCAACTATACAGTTTCTTGTAGTGGAACAGAATTCTTATCTGCAACGTCAAATAATACAATAATTATAGCTTTACCACCTATACAAGTTAATTCTTGTAGAAATCTTAATGTAACAAGTACAACTTATTTGTTAAATGTATCTGTTAGAAGTAATACAACTTCTTGCTTTAATGTTATAGGAACAGATATTTTATTTGATTGCCAAGGATATGAGATTACAGGAAATAGAACAAATAATCTTGCTGCTATAATAATAAATGTTTCAGGAGTTAAAGTACAAAATTGTATTATAAGTAATTATACAATAGGAATTTATGCAAATACAAGTGCTACAAATGCTGTGATTTATAACAACACCATTAAAGATATATATGGTATAGGATGCACAGGTGATGGATGTAACACTTCTTCAATATATGGTATTTACGTTCTTGCAAATAATACTAATCTTACATTAAACACCCTGCAAAATATTAAAGCAGGAAATGGTTATTCTTCGGTAGATACTACTGCTGCTAAACCTGGAGGAAATGGTGGAAATGTTTATGGAATATATATTTACTCTGCGTCAAATATTGTTATTGACAAAAATACTCTTTTCAATTTTACTTCAGGTAATGGTGGGACTGGTGGTGGAGGTTCTTCTAATCCTGGAGGAAATGGTGGAAGTGCAGGAAATATTTTTGCAGTGATATTTAACATATCTAATAATAATAATTTTACCAATAATAATATTACAAAAATGATATCAGGTAATGGTGGAAATGGAGGAACATCTACGTGGTATGGCAATGGTGGAAATGCAAGTAATTCGGGATTAATTTATGGTTTGTTAATAACTGCCTCTTCAAATGTGCAAATAAACAATAATACTTTTGTACAAATGATTTCAGGTAATGGTGGAAATGCTGGTAATCCAAGTGTGTATGATTCTGGTATAAGTGGAGGATCAGGAAATGTATCTGCAATATATACATTATCTTCACAAAATATTACCATCTCTAATAATACCATAACAGGTGTTAAATCTGGGAATGGAGGAGGAGCATTAGTAGCTGCAGATAATGAAGGAAACTTTGGAGGATCATCAGGAAAATCTTTAGGAATATATTTCTATTCGGGAAGTAAAATATATATTTTAAACAACAATATTAATAATATTACTACAGGTAGTGGTGGAAGCGGAAATAATGGAGCTTACGGAGCGGGAAGTGGTGGAGATACTGGTTCAAGTATTGCAATCCAAATAGAATCATTTAATGAATCTTTGATTAATAATAATTTAATTTTTAATTTAATTTCAGGACGTGGAGGCAATGGTGGGAATTGCACTTATAGTGGTCCTGGAGGAAATGGAAGCAGTAGTGGAAATAGTGCTGGAATAGTAATAATAAATTCAAGTAACAATAATTTTAGCTCGAATATAATTTATAATTTAACTTTTGGTATTAGAGGTAATAGGGGATCATCTGCCGGTGCATTCAACGCAATAAATGGAACCAACGGAACAACTATTGGTGTATTAATTGATTCAAATTCTGGAAATAATCTTTTTTATCAGAATAATTTTACAACAACAATATGGATAAATAATTCTAATGTAACAAATAATTTTAACACTACAATTAATGGGTTAGGTGTAGGAAATATTTATTATTTCGCAAACGGAGTAGGAGCATGGAATACATTTGAAATTACAGATACTGATGGAAATAGTTATGCAGATATTGGATCTTTTAGACCATTTAATGCAACAAAAGTTGGAGGGAATTGGTCTGGATTTGGAAATGATTGGTATCCTTATACACTTAATTATACTAATCCTAATTTCCCCATTATGATAAGTTCAAATATTGGTACAAAAATATTGTATCTTACAACTGATTCGCTTATTGGGTATTGTAATGCAACAAGCACAGGAGGAAATGTTACATATTATTATGAATGGTACCTTAATGGAATATTAAACAACAGTGGAATTACTGCACAAAATTATTCTTCAGGACTAGAAGTAAATATTGCAAACATCTCAAATATTAATTTAACTAAAGGACAATTGTGGTATTTAAGTTGTCTTGCAAGTAATTCAGTTGGTAATTCTTCGTGGAAAACTAGTTCAACTGCTTTTATAAATTATTTAAATGCAAGCATTGTCCCTTCAATAAGTATTGACACAGGGGACGTTATTAATGGATATTGCAACATTTCAATGCCAAGTGTAGCTCCTCCAACAATTTTTAATTACACCTGGTATAGAAATGATGTATTTAATCGTTCAGGATCTGTTGCAAATACTAAATCTGTTTGTGTAGGATACGTACATGGTTGCACTATTCGTGCTAATGATTCTCAAGTTTTATGTTGGGGATATAACAGTAATGGAGAAATAGGGGATGGAACAACAACGCAACGCAATAATCCCACACTTATTAATTCGACAGATGCATATGATGTTGTAGTTGGTGCTGGAGAATTTCTTGGTGATGAATCTACATGTGCAGTTCGCTCAAATGATTCGAGAATATTATGTTGGGGTAAAAATAGTTATGGGGAATTAGGGGATGGAACAACAACGCAACGCAATAATCCCACACTTATTAATTCGACAGCAGGATTTATTGATTTAAGTAAAAATGCTATGCATACCTGCGCTATTCGATCGAATGATTCGAGAATATTATGTTGGGGACTTAATGATAATGGAAGAATTGGTGATGGAACAACAACTACACCAAGATCTAATCCTACATTGATTAATTCAACAGATGCATTTAGTTCTGTAAGTGTAGGATGGGATCATACATGTGCAGTTCGCTCAAATGATTCGAGAATACTATGTTGGGGATATAATGGTTATGGACAATTAGGTGATGGAACAACAACACAGCATCTTAATCCAACACCAATTAATTCAACAGATGCATTTAATTTAGTAAGTGCTGGACAAACACACACATGTGCAGTTCGCTCAAATGATTCGAAAATATTATGTTGGGGAGATAATAGTAATGGACGTTTAGGAGATGGAACAACAACACAGCATCTTAATCCAAATCTCATTAATTCGACAGTAGGATTTACTACAGTCAGTTCGGGTTTTGATTATACCTGTGCAGTTCGTATAAATGATAGTGTTGGTTTATGTTGGGGATATAATGGTTATGCTGGATTAGGTGATGGAACAACAACTCAACGCCTTAATCCAAATCTTATTAACCTAACAACTGGAATAGTTTCAGTAAGTTCAGGAGGAGGTTCATTTAGACAACATACTTGTGCTATTCGCTCAAATGATTCACAGACAATATGTTGGGGAATTAATGATGTTGGACAATTAGGTGATGGAACAACAACACAACGTAATAGTCCAACACCAATAAATTCTGTTGCATCAAGTATTGGATTTACTGCTGCAAATAATTATTTTATTAATTCACTTGGAAATAATCCCAAGGGTGGAAATTGGATGTTTGAATGCGGTGCATATAATATTAATGGAATAATAGGACCAGTAAATAGTAGCATAATATTCATGGAACAACTATTTATAAACACTTTACCAGTCATTAATACTTCACGTATCTCTCCAATAGCTGCATATGCAAATGATACATTAATTGGATATTGTAATGCGACAGATGTAGATGGAAATAATGTTAGCTATAATTGGAAATGGTTCTTAAATGGGGTATTAAATGGGACAGGAGTAACTGCAAATAATTATACACAAGGATTGGAAATTAATGTTGCAAATATCTCATCAAGTAATTTAACTATTGGACAATCATGGATACTTAGTTGTCAAGGTAATGATACAGCAAATGTTACAGATTGGCTAAATAGCAGTTCAGTAAATATTCCAAATAGTGTACCAATTTTAGTTTCATCTAGAATTAGTCCAATAGATGCATATGCAAATGATACATTAATTGGATATTGTAATGCGACTGATGTAGATAACAATAATGTTAGCTATAATTGGCAATGGTATTTGAATGGAGTATTGAATACAATAGGAGTAACTGCAAACAATTATACACAAGGATTGGAAATTAATGTTGCAAATATCTCATCAAGTAATTTAACTATTGGACAGAATTGGATACTTAGTTGTCAAGGTAATGATACAGCAAATGTAAGTAGCTGGTTGAATAGTTCAAATATCTTAATTAGAACTTACTCAAATAATGTACCCATAATTAATACTTCGACAATAATGCCTTTTGTTGCATACATAAATGATACATTAATTGGATATTGTAATGCGACAGATGCTGATAGAGAAGTATTGTATTATAACTATAGGTGGTATTTGAATGATGTAATAAATATTTTCAATTCTACATTTAGCAATTATACACAAGGATTGGAAATTAATGTTGCAAATATCTCATCAAGTAATTTAACTATTGGACAATCATGGATACTTAGTTGTCAAGGTAATGATACAGCAAATGTTACAGATTGGCTAAATAGTACTATTCTTACAATATCAAACAGTGTACCAATTTTAGTTTCATCTAGAATTAACCCAATAGCTGCATATGCAAATGATACCTTACTTGGATATTGTAATGCAACTGATGTAGATGGAACTAATCTTTATTATTCATGGATATGGTATAAAAATGGAGTTGTAAATAAAACTGGAGCAACTGGTGGTTCATTTACACAAGGATTGGAAATTAATATTACGGATATGATTAATATTTCTATTATTGCTAATCAGAATTGGACTTTAAGCTGTCAAGCGTTAGATGGAGGAGAATTTAGTTCATGGCTAAATAGCTCAACAATTACAATACTAAATTTTGTACCCACAACTCCAACTAGTTTAACACCTGTATCTGGAATGTATAATTCGATTGTTAATTTATCT
>CAZSAD010000035.1:0-15862 GCA_964604995.1 uncultured Methanosarcinales archaeon | reverse complement strand
ATTTAGGAAGCAATCTATGTACTTCATCATAAACAACCATAACTTTTAGTTCCTGGGCTTCTTGTAAATTAGAATGGAAAATCTCCCTAACAGTATTAGCTACAAAAATATCAATATCTTTTGGATCTAGTGTATTAATTGTAAATACTTGTATCTCCCCTGGTTTCATATAATCATTAAGTTTAATTTTTTGAAGTGCATTAGTAATAGGTTTAATATTTCCAGGATACCCTTTAGCATCTTTTTTTGGATCTAATCCAAAATCCTTAAACATTGCAAGCATTTTTTTATTGTCTTGCTTTCTTAGCATTCCTGTCCATTGCGCAGTTGGATCAAATACAATTACAGCAATTCCTTTATCTAAGCATTCTTCAATAATATCTTGCGCAGCAACTGTTTTTCCGCCACCAGTTGAGCCTGCAATAATGCAGTGCGTTGTTAACCTATCAATATCAATATATGCTCTTTTTGTTGTTTCTGCAATTTTTCCAACCCTAATGCTTCTTTGGCCTTCTTGCGGAATAAGGTTTTGCTCAACTGCAGTATGGTACTTTTTCTTAGCTTCCATTTTCTTTCTAATAATACTATAAGCTGCAGTTCCAATAACTAAACTAAGTATAATTGGAAGAAGTGTCCATACTGGTAAAAAACCAAACAGTGCATATCTATAAAATGGTCTTTTTATTGTAATTACTGACGTTACAATGCTTGAAAGATTTAAGTATTCTGCTCTTGCAGTTATCACATAATCTCCAGTTGGAATATCTTCTGGAGGATAAAATGTTTTTATTATAGTATGTGATGTTTGAAGTTTGATTTGGTCAGTTTCTAAAGTAAACGTAGCATTGCTCACATTCATACTTTTTAAATCATAATTTATTTTAACATCATATGTTTGATCAGTTAATAAATTATACAAATCTACTTTGAATTTTACTGGAGTGCCTATCATAATTTCTTTTTCAATAGGAGTCAATCGTATAAGTAATGCTTCTATTGGCATTTTTTCTTCTTCGAGAATTGTGATTTCAACTGGAATAGTTTCATTAAAATCACCATCTACAAAAAATGTTCCTTGGTACACTCCAGGTTTTTTGTTTCCAAGAATAGTTAATTCTAATTCAATACTTCCATTTGGAGGGATAATAACTTCTTTTTGATTTACTTTTAAAATATCATTGATATCTCCCAGAGTATCAAATTTTAGATGCATTTCTGTGTCTTTATAATTATCAATTTGAAAATATCTTTTAATGAATGTTCCAAATCTTAATCTTTCTTTTATTTTTTTTAGTGTCATTAAATATTCTACAATTTTTCCTGGTTTTTCTTCCATAGTTTGGAATGATGGTCCAATATTTGGTCCAACATCATTTAATGTAGAAGTTGCAGAACTACTGCTTGTACTAGTGCTAGTACTTGTTAATTGAGGTTGTGTTTGTGATAAATAAATATTATGTTCTAAATATACAGATTCGTTGATTGTAACATCATTAACATAAGCATCATATCCTAATCTTGTGGCTACAATTTTATGAGGTCCAGTTGTTGAAGTTAAACTATAATTTCCAGTTTCATTTGTAGTAAAAGAATTCCCAGAAATACTAACAATTGCATCTTCTAAAGGAAATCCTGTTTTATTATCTTTTACTATTCCAAAGATAAATCCTTGCTTTAAATCTATTCCAACAGAAGTATTAATTCTAATCAAAGTTAAATTATATTCAAGTGGCACTCCAGTTTGTATTGTTATGTTTTGAGCAGCTGTTTGGTAACCTTCTTTTATTGCAGTAATATAATAATTTCCAGTTATTACAGTCATTTCATATCTTCCTGTGAAATTTGTAAAAAAAGAAGCACCAGCAACAGTAACTGTAACATTTTCCATTGGAACTAAAGTTTCATTATCAAGAACATATCCACGAACAATGCCTTCTTCTCCAGAAATACCAAATTTTGTTTTAGTTAATGTAAAATTATAAGTTGTTGTAGCTTCAGGAGGAACTGACACATTTCCAACATAACTATTATATATTAATTTTGTGCCAACTAAATTATGATTTCCATAAGGAACACTTATGTTATAAAAACCATATAAATTAGTTGTTGTAGTTGTTCCAGCAAGACTAACAGAGACATTAAACATTGGAAGTCCAGTTGTATTATCTATCACATACCCTATAACTGTTCCATTAAATCTAATTGGTTGCACTGCTCTCATAGAAAAATTATGAACTTGAGTTGTTCCAGCAGTTATATTAATAGGGGATACATAATTTTCATATCTCTCCTTTACAGCAATTATATTATTTTCACCTTCGAGCGAACTTACTATATAATATCCAGTTTCATCAGTATAAACAGTTGAACCTGCTATGCTAATGCTTACATTATACATGGGTAATAATGTTTGATTATCTCGCACATAACCTTCTATAGAACCTGGTTGCAAAGTTGTTAAATTTCCTGCCGGACATACATCAAATGGATCAGTAAAAAAATACCATTTTTGTCCAGAATAATTAACTGGTATAATTAACTGGTAATTTATTTGTGGAAATTCTGGAGAGTAAGATGCAATATATCCTAATTTTTTATGGGTTACAAAAATAAAATTTCCATTAGCATCTTCAATAATTCCTAAATCATACATTTGGTTAGGTGGATTATAAACTCCATTAAATTGATAAGTATACGTGCTAGGAATACCTCTTAGTGTCATATTTGGACCAACACTAAGATTCATAAAATTTCCATTGAAAGTTTTAGTTATGGAATCTGCTGAAGTGGGATCAATACCAAAAGCCAAATCAGCTTTTGTTAAATTAGCAGGATAAATCTGACTAAAATTTAATTGTGAAACTGGTTTAATTGAAGTGTATATTTCATTTTCAATATTAGGTTGCATACATTGGAACAAAAGAATTTTTTGATCTATTCTTCCACCATATACATTATGATCAATAGTTGCATTGAATTGTGGCTCTCTTAAAGCTATACCATAAAATCCTGCCCAAAAAAATGTCTGATTAAAATAAGTAATTACTAATTCTGTTACTTGTCCTCCTGAAGCAGCATGGTAATTTACATATCCTACATATTTATTGATTCCAAAAATTGCAATAAAAAGAGATAAAATTATAACAATTGAGACAATAAATTTCCTATTAATTTTCTTATCCTGTTGAAATTTTAATTTTCTGTTTAAATCACCAATCATTTTTAACTACTCTCCCAAGTTTTTCTTCACGAATTTTTTTAGCAATTAAATATTCAAAACCATGACTCCTATTGGCAAATATATGTTCACTTACTTTTTCATCTAACCAATTTAGAATTTCTTTTGAAATTGTGATTGTTATTCTTTCTTTCATATTAATTACTCTTTTTTACTTTTTTTAAAATCACTAATTTTGGTTCATTATTTTTGAATTGAAATATTATCCATTGCATCTTTTTCTTTTTTTTCAAAGCACAAAAATTCAAGAGCATGGCTTCTATTGGCAAAAGTTTTCTCTTCAATTTTTTTATCTAACCAATCAAGAAGATTTTTATCTATTGTAATTGTGATTCTTTCATTATCATCCATTTTTGAATCATCACTAAATTCTTCTTTAGTCATTTTGATAATGCATAACGCACATACTACATCTTACTACATCGTACTACATACTCCGTAATATATAAAAGTTACTATTTTTATATAACATTATAGTAAAATGTATATTTTATGATTTTTTAGTACAAATACATACTAAATAATATTTCTATTCTTACATAGTAAGAATTATTCTTTAAAACTAACTTTCAAACCCACAAAAAATTACCTTATTTGTTTTATATTTTTATCTATTAGGTGGGTATTAAGTTGATAAATTTGTGAAATTGCTTGTTAAATAATTTTTATGTTTTTCCATACTATTTTTTCTAATTTCTTTCATATATTAACAAAATGTTTATATAATCATACATACAATGTAGGAAGAATTAAGGTTTGCAGACCTAGGTGTATGTAATATTACAGTCAGAAAACACAGTTTAAGCACTAATCTTACGTCTAAAAATAGTTATTGGGATCAGTGCAGAGCAGAAATTCTAACACAAAGTAATAGTAAAAAGGCTAAAGAAATTCTAAAATCTTATGACATTTTAATCCCTACTGCAATTTTTCTCGAAAGAAAACTTAGTTTTTCAGAAACTCTTGTTGAATATTTAAGAGAAGTTTACAAATTATCTTATCATCAAATTGCTATTTTAACAAATAGAGATGAGAGAAACACATGGACATTATACAATCGTGCTTCTAAAAAAAGACAAGGCGAATTATTTACTAAACCAAATTTTCAAAGCAATGCATTCTTTCCATTATCAATCTTATCAGAAGGAAAAAAGTTAGGCTTAAGTCCACTTGAATCAACTGCCTTCTTCCTAAAAACAAAAGGTCTGCAAAACCAACAAATTTCAATTCTATTAGGAAGAAGCAGTAAAACTATCTGGACAGTAATTAACAGGGCTTCTGTTAAGAAAAACAAAGTATCTGTTAAGAAACTTTCGAAGTCAGAAAATTCAAGAGGTGGTACAAATGCGTAAACCACCTCTTATAAACTCTGATAGAAGGAATGTAAATAGAAATAATACTAGAAATAATACTAGAAATAATGCGAATAGTTATACTAAAATTAAATCTATTTTCAATTCATCAATGTTGTTCTTATTAATTTCAACAATATTATTCATAGCATTTACACAACAAGTAGGCTCTGTAAATTACATGCTCGAAGATAACATTGTTGTTGCATTTGTTCCGCAAGAGGGAATGTCAGTCTACATGACTTTAGACAATAGAACATTTGAATACCTTACTCAGCCAGGAAGTAGCATAACATATGCACCAAAATTAACGGGAACTTATGTTTTCACAATTGTAAATACATCGTCAGGAATGCAAATTTATAATGAAACAGATGTAGTGTTTGAAATGCTGTCAATTGTGAAATTCAATGCAACAATTAGCACATCGCAACTCGAATATACTGTCGGGGACAAGGTCCAAATAAATGTGGATACAAACTTACATGAATACAAAATAACAATTATGACTCCGGGCAAAACCTATGAATATCTTGGAAGTAATGAAACAATAGAATTCAGTCCGAAAAAGGAAGGGTTGTATATTGTCACAATGTATAATCTCTCTGATTCAGAAATTGCATCAACTTCATTTGTTGTAAGAAAGGAATGGACTCAGAATGCATCACAAGCCAAACAGACTGTTCCAGCACCTCAGCTAGGCCTCGTAGAAATTTCAAATGTAACAAACATTTCAAATGTAACAAGCATACCTTCTCAACAGCAGAAATCAGTAATACAGCAGCTCAACATTACTTTCGACAAGGAAACTTATTTTGTAGAAGATGCAATTGGTGTATCATTCAATGTGCCTGTATCTGATATCGAAATATCATTCGGAACAATATCTTATGTTTATTCGGGAGCAGAGACAGAAACAATTTCATTTGTTGCTCTCTATGAAGGAAAGTATACCATCACGGCAAGGTATGCAAACTTAACAGCCAACAAGACATTTTATGTTGCAACAAAGGCGCCACTGCTCACCGATGCAGTTGAACTAAAAAAGATTGACGGAAGTAAATACTCTGCAATACTATCTGCAACAGAGGCATTCGGGCTCGGAAAGAAAGTGACAAGTTTGCAAATTGGCAAGGTATACAATGTTGAAATAAATTTGACATCTTCAAAGATAAAAGGTATCAAGATAAATGACCTGAATTTTAGTGGAAACATTAGCCTGAAGATTGACGATGCCAGCAAAAAAAGTTACACAATCCTACCAGCATACGATCAAAAGAATATTGTAAAATCTTATGCAATTGACCCGACATCAATAAATTTCACTTCTGCTATTGTAACTTCTGTTGCCGAAGGAACTGAGCTTTACAAGTGTTGGAATTACAGCTATGACACAAGAACGTGCAACGGAGATTTCATGAAGGTGATGGACATTGTGCCTGGCCAGGAATATTCATTTGTCTTGACACCTGATGATCCACTTTATAGCGAACTCAATAACACTGTGTCTTGCTCATGCACAGGTTCTTCTGTGCCTGCTCCATCTTACTCAACATGTACTATCAGTTGCCCAGTAAATATTGGAACGCCATCTGGAAATGTTATTTCAGCATATCTCCAAATAATTGCTTACGATGTAACTGTTACCATATCATCTCAAGCAGGTGGCGGCATTGCTCCTGGTTCAGGAATACACAATGGAACTTTTGACTGGGATGGAAACCCTGCAACAGGACAAGTCTTTATTGGTGAGACTGCACAGGATAACAGTTTCAGTGCAACATGGCAGAATAGTACAATAACATCATCATCAGGATTAACAAACAGCAATTGCTCAACATGGTCATTAGGATATTGCGATTGGGATATCAATTTATACACTCAAATTCGCTCGTCCAAGACAAACAAAAATGCACAAACATCAATAACACTCAACTGGATTAATTACACTTGGAATTATACATTGAATACCCCACCTGTGTTCTTGAATAATTTCACAAATGCAACAACAATCAATGCAGGCGATACAGTAAAGCACAGTGTGCTTTGGAATGATACAACAATGAACCTTTCAAATTATATATTTGAATGGAATGCAACAGGAGTAAATTGCAACGCAGGCTTGCAAAATGTTAGCAGCGGTCAGCTTTCAGGAACGCTTGTCTGGTCAAATGTAAGCTTAACCATACCTGCAGCTTGTGAAGGAAAAACAATTGCATGGAGAATGCATGCAAATGACAGCTTTAATGAATGGAACAGGACAAATCTGCTTTATTATACTGTGCAAAATTCCCCACCAATAATAAATGACTCAACACATGCAATAAATGTTACAAAGCTCAATTCAGGGCAGATAGTAATGCTTAGTGTAAACATAACAGATAATTCAGGAAACTTGAGCAGTGTCTTGTTTACAGTCAACAACACAAATAGAACTGCATCAAATAACTATCCATTATTTTATTACAATTGGATATGTAATCAATCAATCAAGAGCGGATATTATAATTGGACTGCAACATATGCATTTGATGCAATTGGAAACAGTGACTCAAATAATAGCTTTGCATATTTATGGCTTTGCGATGGAACATTTCCAACAATAACTTCAAGCACAATTGCAAAAAATGATAGCATTGTAAAATTAGATGAATCAATAAAAATAAATGTATCAATTTATGATGACACTAATATAATTAATACGACAATATTTACAATAAATGGTATTAATTATACAGCAAATAGAAATGGAAACGAATCTTATTACATCTGGACTTGTCCAAGCGAAGGAGATTATTACTTAACAAATATATTCACAAATGATTCAGTTGATAATAGAATAAGCAATGATACTGTTAATTTGAACTGGACTTGTGATACAACTAATCCCGCAATAACTTTATTGTTCCCAGAAAACAATAATTTCTTTGCAGCAAGACCAATGAATTTCACATACAGCGTATATGATCTAAATGGATTATCTTTTGCATGTAATCTTATCATTAATGGGGTTACAAACGCAACTGATACATTGATTGCAGAAAATAATATTCCAAGAAACATAACTGCAAATCTTACTGATGCAATTTATAATTGGACTGTAAATTGTACAGATACAGCAGGAAATGTTGGAACAACAAATCCTTATGTTGTAAAAGTTGACACAAGAGCACCAGTTATACAATTGATAACTCCAGTAAATAACACACTAAATGCAACATCAAATAATATAAGATTTAAATTCAACATAACTAATGAGTCGTTAATAGTTGACAATTGCAGTTTAATACTAAACAATGTTTCATCTAATTTCCTACCTGGTCCAGTTGCAGTTGGAACAGTGCAGCAAATGGTAACTGTTGTTTCAAATGGAAATTACAATTGGAGTGTTACATGCATAGATACAGCAGGATTTGTAGGAACTTCAATAATTTATAATCTAACAGTCTTGGTAATTAATGATATCAATGCGCCATTAGTTGATTTAATCTCTCCAGAAAATAATAGTTGGATAAACTATACAACAAATATTGCATTAACTTATTTGCCAGATGACATATCAAATATTACAAACTGCTCACTTTACATAAACAGTACATATAACAGAACTTCAAGTAATATACTCACAGGACAAAATAATAATTTCACAATTAATTTAACAGATAGTTATAGTTATTCATGGTATGTAAATTGCACAGATAATAGTAGTAATCATAATACTGGTGTAAGTAAAACTTGGTTCTTTAGTATTGATGCAACCTTGCCTTTGGCATTTAATTTAACTAGTCCATTAAATAATACAATATCTACAAATCTTTCCCCAACATTTGTATGGAACCAGTCATCAGATTTCACATTTGCGAATTATACAATTTATGTAGATAATGATTCAAACTTTAATTCGCCAGATTATAGTTATACAACTTCTAATGTAGCAGAAACTTCCAAAGTATTTGATTTATTGGACAACACAAGATGGTATTGGCATGTTACAGCAATAGATTTTGGATTAAATACTAAATATTCCAATCAAACATTTGAATATGTAACAGATAACACAAATCCATCTGTTTTAAATTTCACAGTAAATGATTCCGATAGAATTGTAAGATCAGATTACATGTTAAATTTCACAGTAAATGTAACTGATACAAATGGAATTTTAGCTGTTTATATGAATGGAACAAATATGACAAGAATAGGAACATCTACTTTGTATCGTGCATTAAACACAACAGCGCAGTTTGGATGTATGCTTGATACTAATTGCACATTCACAGTAAATGCATATGATATGGCAGGAAATTTAAATTCATCAGAAATCATAACTCTTGAGATTGATGATGTATCTCCAGATCCAATTAACTTAGATCAGCCATTAAGTCAAACAGAAAGTACAAATGTTTCTCCAACTCTAAATTGGACAATAAGCGCCGATACACATTTCAAGAATTATACAATCTTAATTAGTAATTCTTCGACATTTAGTACAATTAATTACACATTTGCAAATATTTTGAATGTATCAAACAATACTTTATACTTACCAATCAATTTAACAATGAATAAAGTATGGTTCTGGAAAGTTATTGGTTATGACATATTAAATAATGAGAGAAACTCAACACAAATTTTCAATTACACAACCGATAATATTGCTCCAGTTATAAACACAACAAGCCCAGGCAATAACACTATTTACAATTTAAGTTCACTTATAACATTTAATTACATTATAAATGATGCAAATACAATTAATAATTGTACATTAACAATAAATGACCTAGTTGATAGAACAATAACTCCTCCACCAGCAATAGAAAAGAACACAACACTGCAATTATCAACTTCATTAACAAATGGAGATTACAACTGGTCAATTTCATGCTACGATCTTGCAGGAAATTACAATGTTAGTAAAACAATGTATTTTACCATGAACTTAAGTTATCCATTAACTAGATGGACCGTTGCAAATGCTTCTTCAGGTGCAGTTACAACAACACCTGTTAATTTATCAACTATAGATGATGGACTTGAAAATCAAAGAACAGTTTCAGTTGCAAATGGAGCAACCGTTTTAATGATAAATTCCACCACATCAAATGGCGTTGGTAGCAATGGTTTATTTATCCCAGCTGGAACAGGAGCTGGGTTTGGTGCAACTTTAAGCAAAGCAGGCACAGTAGCAGGTGGAAGACTTAGTTGGCAGCTCTTTTACATAAATAATACTCAACCACCTGTTTTGATTTCACAATATGGGGAAATAACATCTGGCGGACTTGCAACATCTACAACTGCAAAAAGAAATTATACTGCATTTGGAAATTCATCACTAACATCTGACCTTTATTTAAATAGCAGTGCAAAATTACAACTCTTAGTTTGGGCAAGAAGTGCCGCAGAAACTACTACCAGAAATTATATTTTATACTGGGAAGGAGGTTCACAAACATATGCAAACATTAGTAGTTATCACCTTGGATTTTTGCAATCTAACTTATCTTTCCCAACAACTAATGTTACATATCCATTTAATTCAACCTTTGTTGTAACATGTAATGTTTCTTGCACAGAAGGATATTGTATTAATACTGAAGTTAAATTACAAATGAATACAACATCCACTGGATGGGAAGATATAAATTCAACTTCTGGAAATCTCATATTCAATGATACTTCATTTACTAATCCGACAGTTTTAGGAATAGTTAATTCTACACCAACTTATAGAAATTATACTCTATATGCTAACCAAGCCTCAACTTTCAACAACTTAAGATGTATTGCAACTTCAGATTATTCTTCAACAAATGGAACACTAATACAATATGTAAATGTGACTAGTCTAAATCAAGCTCCAACTATACAATCAATATCTATTCCATCAACAATTGATTTAATATCGGGTTCAACAACTAAAGTATACTGTAATGCAACTGTATTTGATACAAACGGTGAATCAGATATAGTTTCATTAAATGCTACTTTATTCAATAATATTACTTCAAATCATACAGATGTTGATAATTTAAATAGACATTATACAAATTCATCATGTATAAATGTAAGTTCAACAGCAACAACAAAAACATTTACATGTGGATTTGATGTTTATTACTTTGCTACAAATGGAACATGGATATGTAATGTTACAGCCAATGATACTTTTGGACTAAAAGCTAATAACTTTAGTTCAACTTTTATAAATGATTTGCTTGCTATTAATGTTACAACTTTAGTAGATTATGGAGAAATTTTACCTGGTTCAACATCTACAGTAGACACAAATGCAACTATCTACAATATAGGAAATGTACAATTAGATCTTAACTTATGGGGATATGGTCTAAATTATACTACTGGAGATAATTTATCAATGGTTTGTGAAAGAGGATCAATTCCAATCTACAACCAGAGATTTAATCTTACAACTTCAGGATTAAGTTATAGTTTAATGACTAATCTTACGGGAACAGTGCAAGGAGTTACATATACTAATTTTGATTTAGCAAAAGCAACATCTATTCTTGGATCTAATAAAACAACCTATTGGAAACTATCTACACCTTTAAGTGTTAGAGGAATGTGTAATGGAACAATTGTGATGGGGGCAGTTAATGGATAAATTATTAGTGAATAAGAATTGCGACAGGGATAAATAACTCAATTATTAATCCATACGTTAATCCATAAGCTTTATAACCAAAATAAACTACTAAAATAATTATAAAATAAAATACAAAAATAAAACAAAATAAAAATTTAAGTACATTCGATATTATCAAAGGGGTGTTTTTATGGGGAATAATAAATCAAATAAATCAGCTAAAAGAATATCACTAAAACTAATGTCCAAATTTGCAATAGTAATTTTAATTCTAAGCTTGATTTGTATTTCAGTTTTTGCAATTCAAAAAAATGCTTATGTAATAAAAGTAGATAATGTTCAATCTTACAATGAACTGATAACAAAACCTTACATCATTTATTACAATTTAGGTAATTCATTATATCAACAAGGGGAATTGCAAACAGCAATTATTAGTTATAATCAAGCATTAAAAATTATTAATACAAACATTCTAGATAAGGATAACATTATTAGTCTGAATGCAAATTCATTACCCAATTCTTTATTGGATTACAAAATAAAAATTTTACATAATTTAGCTTTAATTTATTACAAAACTAATAACTTGCAAAAAGCAATAGAAACTCAAACATCCTATTTGTCTTTACAACAAGAGGATATTATTGTACAAAATGATTTGGCAGTTATGATTGTGGAAGATTTTAGGAACAAAGAAAACTCAGAAAAAATAAGTAAAAATGATTTAGAAAATTTAAAGCAAGCAAAAGTATTATTTGAACAAATATATCAAAAAGATTTATCAAATATTCAAGCAAAAATAAATTCAGAAGTTATATCAAATGTTTTGATAGATTATGAAAATTAATTCGTTATTTTTATATTAATCTTTTTTATTTGTCTTTTTATTTATATTAATTATTTTCATATTATAAATCTCTTTTTATTACTTCTTTATTTTTTATTTTATCTGTGTATTCAATTCTTGTTTCTTTTTTATACTATCACAAATTACTTTGATGCTGTCAAGTATTGAAGAAATCTTCTTGTTTGTTTGAATCTGTTTATTTTTATTATCATTTTTTGACAGTTCCTCATATTTTGCAAGCAATACCTTTTCTTTTTGGATTGTTGTTTCAACGTTTTTATAATAATTTCTATGGGATATTCTAATTAAATCATAAACATCAACTAAGCTGTTATAGCATTCAATAAGTTTTTTGTCATTTAAAATTATGCTCATTAATTGCTTATCTCTTGTCAAATCTTTAAATGTGCTAATAAATTCTGATTCCTGATCTAAATCAAATTTATTTTTTATAATTTCACTACTTACTTCACGTATAGACTCTAAAGCAGATTTAGCTTCAGGATAGGATTTTGCAAATTTTTTAAATTTGCTATTGCTAATAACTGTATCAAGAAGACCTTTAATCTTTTCATTTAGTTTATAATCAATTAAATTTTTTGATAATGCAGCTATTTCTTTTATACAAACTCTAATTTCATTTAGTAATTCTAATTTTTCTTTTTCATTAGAATCATTTTGTGTTAGTTGAAAATTTTCAAATGAATTTTCAAGTTTAGTATACATTTCAATAAGTATCTTTTGCTCTTCATAAACAAAAAATCTAATCTCTTTATTATGTAATCTTACAAGTTTTCTTTCCTTCAAAGATTTTCTATAATCTTTATACTCAAATTGTTTTATAGTATAACTGACCGCAATTGGAGTAAATATCATAGATAAAATCCAAACCCAAATATTTAATGTGAATAATCCTCCCATTAAAAAAATATAAATTATAGTTATTATTCCAAGAGCATCAAAATTAGTTAAGAAATGAAACATTTTCTTTCTAATTGGAGAATACTTTTTTAATTTTTCAGAAAATTTAGGCACTGATTTTCTCCTTATCTGATACAAATAAGCAAAATCCGATAATAAAAATGAAGCTGTAATTACCAATAAAAATATTAACAATGCCCATGGAAAAACAAATCTTTGTGGTGATTTAAGTGGACTTGGTTTTTCAAAAAATAACTGTGCATATCTAACAAATGTACAAGCATCGCATGGTCCTCCACAATCAATCCCTTCTTCCAATTGATTTTGTATTTTATCAAAACAAGTTGGGCATGGTGGGCATGGTCCTCCGCAATCAATTTTTTCTTCTCCATTATCTTTTATTTTATTAAAACATGTAGTCGGAGACACATAGTCACATTCCTCTTGTAAAGAAGGTTTTTTATTTTCAGTTTGACAAAAGTTAATGTCTCTACAAGTTCTAATTCTTACTCCTTTTATTTTTGTATTTATACTTCTTATTTGTTCTATTGGTTTACATTCTCCCCAATTGGAACATATCCAATTTTCTTGACAAATATATTGTTGAACTGTTTGATCATTAAACATTTGTGACAATTGTGAATTTTGAGAATTTGTTTCTGCTACGCTGCTTGTTCCTTCTCCACTTGCTTCACCTTGATTACTTTCAATTCCACTACCAGTTCCTTCTCCAGCTCCTCCACCAGCATTATCTCCTCCAGTTCCTTCTGGGCAAACTCCACAATCATTGGGGCAAGTGTTACAACTCTCATCCACATTGCAGGTATTATCTCCACAATAAGGACCCAAAGCTACTTCTACACTAATAATCTCAAAATCATTTAAACTGCCATCTGTAACAGAAATATTAATTGTATACGTTGCATTTGTATTAATGGGTGCTTTAAATCTACCAACTGCAACATATGATGATATTTTAGTTATTGTTAAATATGGTTGATTTGAAAAATAATTTAAATCATCACCATTATCATCATAAGCTGTAATATTGATAATTAACTCAACATTAGCAACATTTCTCTTGTTTCCAATTGGTGTTAAGATGGGTGGGACATTTGCGTCTTTAACTTCCAAATTAAAAATTTGACTAACTTCAAGACCAAAAGAATCTTCGCATGTGGCATTTACAGTATAATTTCCAACATCTTTGTGATAAGTTATCCAGTTAATTTCTCCAGTTAAGGGACTTATAGTAATATTAGAAATATTTAATGAATAAATCAAATGATCTCCATAATTTAAATCAGGATCTGAGCAATTTATTTTATAAGTAAAAGGAACACTTATATTTGTTATTTGATTTGATATATTATTGATAAAATAAGGGGGATCATTAATATTACTAACTGTAAACGTAAAATCTTGATAATCTTCTAAATATCCATCACTTACAATAATTCTAACATAATGCTCGCCAACTTCTGAATTACTAGGTGTAATATTGAATGTTCCTTGGCTAGAATTAAAATGTAAACTTGGTAAACTAGGGGATATTAAATAAGTATAAATTAAAGTATCATTGTCAAGATCAGTTGCATTAAACACATAATAAAAATTGATGTCTTGAATTGCTGTTAAATTATCTATATAATTTAATACTGGGGGTCTATTCATTATCAAATCAACTCTTTTTAAGACTCCAGCACTCCAAGTTGTATCATTTAAACTAAATCCGTTTTCCCCATTAATTTTGAATGAGATTGTTTCCCCTTCTCTTACACCTTCATCTTGAAAAGTATCTAAATCATCTCCATTGCATGACATTAAACCATAATATCCAGCAAATGTAACATTAAAATACCCACAAACAGTGCCATTAATATCATATACTGTTATATTTGTGCCAATAGGGTACTGTTCTAATCTGCGATTAATAACGCTACCAAAAAGTTCAGTGGCAGGAGTAGGTAGTGAAATTACAATTTCAGATGAAATTAGTATTAAGAAAATTAACACAGCGAAAATTAATACAGATTTATGATTTTTAAATGTTTTATAATTTTTTTCTTTGTTATAAATATTAGAATTATCACTAATTAAATTATTAACTAAATAATTATTAGTTAAACTATAGTATTTAGCTAATTTTTCTTTTTTCTTAATTCTACAAGATTTACTTTTAATTTTCATTTTTCAAAATTTTTTTCGCAGCGATATTATTAAACTAATAATTGTTATACTTATCACAAAAAATAGGGTTTGAAACACTTCGATTTTCTTGCCAAAATCACTTGGTGCAGCAAATTCTGTTGGATTTTGATTATTTATTAATTGGTTAGTCATTAATGGGTCTTCTTTGTTTTGTTCTACTTTATTATCACCATCACTATTTTGATTTAAAGAATTTAAATTTTCAAAAGATGTTAGATTCACTTCTAAAAATCCCCCTTCAGCCCAAATAACTTCTTTTGAAACATCAGCTATTCTTCCATTTACATAAAATAAAATTGGCTCTCCTACTTTTGCTCCTCCATTTTTCGGAGAGCTAAAATCATAGCCTTTGCAAGAAAGTAATCCATACATTCCAATATTTTTTACTTCTACTCCCCCACATTTTGTCCTGATTTACTATAAGCTGTTACAGATGTACCAATTGGTGCAGGCATACCATCCAAAAAAACACTCCCATAATACTCATTTGCAATAGGTGGAAAAGCAATTGCCTTCATTGCAAAAAACAAAAATGTTAAACCTAAAATAGTAACGAGAGTCATAATTCTAAAAATTTCGTAAGAGTAATTTTTTATTTTTTGGTTATTTTTTCCTCTCTTTTTTCTTAATTCATTTTTTAAATTATTTTTAAAATTACTTTTCAACTTATATCACCTTTA
>CAZSAD010000034.1:0-16394 GCA_964604995.1 uncultured Methanosarcinales archaeon | reverse complement strand
AAGCAGAAGCTTAAGGCATGTAGCTAGAAAGACTCCTGGCGGAAGAAAAGTAATACATTTCGTCGAGAAGAAACCTAAAAAGCCACATTGTGCTAAATGTAAAACTCCTCTTTCTGGAACTGCTAGACAAAGACCTATTAAAATGCAAAATATGTCTAAGAGTAGCAAAAAACCAGCAAGACCATATGCAGGAACACTATGTAGTGCTTGTATGAGAAGAGAAATAATCAAAAAAGCACGCGCCTAAATATTTTTCATGCTTATTTTAAGAATAAAGAAACCTCAAATGTGAACTGTTTGGCGACAGCAGGGATTTGATGGATATCGGAGGTAATTAAAATGTTTGAAGTAGGAAGATTATGTGTAAAAATAGCTGGAAGAGATGCACAAGGAAAATGCCTTGTTGTTGATATTCTTGATAACAGATTTGTTTTAATTGATGGACAAACAAGAAGAAGAAAATGTAATATAATGCATTTAGAGCCAATGGAAAGTGTCTTAAAAATTAAAAAAGGCGCAAGCCATGATGAAGTTGTTAAAGTATTAGATTCAATTGGTATAAAGGTAACTGAGAAGAAGGCTTCTAAAGAACAAAAACAAAAGCCAATAAAAATAAGACATGGTAAAACTACAAAAACTTCTCAAAAAGATGCTACTCCTAAAGAAGAGAGCAAACCAAAAGAGAAAAAGAAATCTGAGAAGAAAACAGCAAAGAATTAGATTTCTTTTTTATTAATTTTTATTAAATCGTCAAAAACGATTTATTCGTTTT
The DNA here is from genome assembly GCA_964604995.1 of uncultured Methanosarcinales archaeon. Classification (GTDB taxonomy): domain Archaea; phylum Nanobdellota; class Nanobdellia; order Woesearchaeales; family JABMPP01; genus JAGVYD01. The sequence goes on along the minus strand of CAZSAD010000034.1, from coordinate 15,622 downwards.
TCTTTCAAATTTTTACAAGTAAGTTTTAAAAATTAAATTGTTAAATAATTAGTATAAAAAAATAGAAAAATTTAAGTATACCTAAGTATACTAAAGTATGATGGAAGCAACAACTATCAAAATTTACCAGGAAACGAAACAGGAACTTGATTTTTTTAGGGAGTATAAGAATGAAAGCTATGACGATGTTTTAAAAAAATTGGTATACATTGCAAAAAAAGCCAAAACTGAACCTGAGTTAAGCAAGAAGACTGTAAAAGCTATTGAAGAGGCTAGGGATAGAATGAAAAAAGGCCATTATACTTCGTTAGAAGATGTTAAAAAAAGGTTAGGATTTAATGTACAAAACAAGGTTAGACAATAAAGCTATGAAATTTCTTATGAGATTACCTTATAATATTCGACAAAGAATTATCCGAAAACTTTCCGACGCTGAAGCAAATCCTCTACATTTCTATGAAAGACTTTCTAACAGAGATGATTATAAAATTAGGATAGGAAATTATCGTGCTATTGCTGATATAGATATTAAAGAAGAAATAATCTGCGTGACTTTTTTAGGTCATAGGAAGAATGTTTATGAAAAATAATCTACGATTGTGTGAAGTAATTCTTGTTGTTGTAAGAGAAAGTTATGTTTTTCTTTGAGAATATGTAAAATCCTATCTTTAACAAATTTCTCTTTAAAATGTGTGTAAATATCTCCAATTACTTTAATATTTCTAAACAATAGAAAAGAATATAATGGCTTTTAGCTACCCTAATTGGACATGACAGTAAAACCTATAGCTGAGCAAGTTAAAGAAATTATTAAACATAAAAGGAAAAAAAGTTTAGATTATTCTATAAAAGATGGAATGGGTTATTCTGCGATGGTAGGTTTTGGTGAAAATTATTTTCCTGCATATGGCATTGCATTGAAAGCAAATAATACTGAAATAGCGCTTTTGTCGTCTGTATCACATCTTATTGGCAGTAGTTTTCAACTTTGGTCAGCAAAAATAGTTGATAAATTAAAAAGCAGAAAAAAAGTGATATTATTTTCTGCAATAATGCAAGCACTTACATTTTTACCAACTTTAATAATACCTTTTATTTTCAAAAACAATGCTGTTTTGGCACTTATAATATTTGTTGCACTTTATAATTTGTTTGGAAATTTTATATCCCCACCATGGAACAGCTTGATGGGAGATTTAGTTGCTGACAACCAAAGGGGAAGTTTTTTTGGGAGAAGAAGCAAAATAATTGGGATAACCATTTTCTTATCTTTTCTTGCTGGCGGCTTTATTTTAGAGAGATTTCATGATGATAAAATATTTATTGGTTTTGCAATAATATTTTTTTTGGCATGCATTGCTAGGTTTATTTCAGCTTATTTTTTAAAACAAATATATGAACCAACCTATGAACCAACAAACACAAAAAATCTTAGTTTTAAAGAATTTGTATCTAAATTACCATACTCCCCATTTGGAAAATTTACTGCATATCTTTTTATAATTAATTTTGCAGTATATATTTCAAATCCATTTTTCATTGTTTATATGTTTCGTACATTACAATTTAGCTATCTTGAATTTACAATTGCAATAGCACTAAATGTTATTGTAACATACAGTGCGATGTATTACTGGGGAAAGAATAGTGATATTTTTGGAAATAAAAAAATACTTACAATAACTGGATGGTTAATACCTCTTAACCCACTTCTTTGGCTTTTACCTTATGGTTTTTGGTGGATTTGCATAGTTCAGATGTGGACTGGATTTGTCTGGGCTGGTTTTCAAATAAGTTCAAGTAATTTTATATTTGATAATGTAGAAAGAGAAAGAAGAGCTAAAATGATTTCTTATTATAATTTTCTTATGGGAATTGGTATATTTTTAGGTGCAACAATTGGAGGATTACTTGCAACATATGTTTTTATTAGCCCTTGGATATTTTTATCAAATGTACAAATATTATTTTTGATATCTGGAATAATAAGACTTTTGGCATCTATAAATTTTATTAGAATGCTTCGTGAGGTAAGGGAAGTTAAAGCTGCTAGTGACGAAAAGCTTTTTGTTGACCTTGTTGCAATAAGACCTATGCAAAAACTTGCAGCTGAAACTGCAATTGGTATTTATTCTATAAAATATGCAGGAGAAAAAAGTGTTGAAGTTGGTAAAAAATTAATTGAAAATGCTGAAAAATTAATTGAACCTAAACAAACAAGAATGATGGAAATTGAGGAAGTTTTGCATAATGTTGACTTTTCAAAAAGAAAACAAAAAGAAAAAGAGCTTTTAGAGATGGAAAAAGGAACTGAAGAGCATAAAAAACAAAAGATGATTCTAAAAAAGCAAGCAAATAGAAAAGATGAATAAATAACAATAATAATAAAAGTAATATAGAGAGTAATAATTTTTAAAGTATTTTAGCAAAACTAATAATATTAAGTGCATTAATTTCTAGTTATTACTTTAATTCTGATTTAGAACAGAAAAAATTTCAGATATGTTAATTTCAAATCCACAAACTGGCATTTCAATATTAAAATTATTGAGTATTTTTGGATGGATTTCACCAATGTATGCTACTTTTTTTCCAGAAACATAAACTCTGCCGACTCTACCTGCAATAAAAGAGGGGTGATCGTCAACTTTTAATTCATATTTTAAATCAAGCATCCTTAGCAAATAATCTAAAAGTTCCTTGGCTTCTGAAAAATCAGCTTTGGCGTGTGTAATTAGGATTGCAAGTCTTGTTTGTTCACCGATACCTGTTTCAGTTTCTGGATCTTTTTTGAATATTACACCTAAATCAAAAATTTTCTGAGGAAATTCTCGTGTTTTGTTATTTCCCAAAACTTCGAGTAAATTAGGAATAATCCATGATCTTAAGCAGTTGTAATCTTCAGTTAGTGCATTTTCGAGTTCAACGATATTAATTTGACAACACATTAAATCGCATTGTTGTTTTTTGTTTGTTAGATGGTAAGTGTTTACTTCTTGTAAACCTAAACCTACCATCATTGTTGCAATTTTATTTTTAAATTGCTCAAATTTATCTTCTTTTGCTATTGTTGCAACTTTTGGTATTTCTTCTTTAAAATTTTCATACCCATATGCTATTGCTACATCTTCAGCTAAATCAATCATATGTAAAACATCAGTTCGGTATGCTGGCACTAATGCTTTGTTTTCATAAATTCCATATCCCATCATTTCAAGAAGATCATTGATTTGGTTAGAATTAGAATTTAAACCTAGAAGTTTGGTTATATAATTATAATCTATCTTCATCTCAATAGGTTTTAAATTAGGAGTAATTATTGTTTTTTTGTCTGATTTAGTTTTGTCTGATTCAGTTTTATTTGATTCGTATTCTACATCAATTGAATAAATTTCACCACCCATATCTGCAAATGTTGTAACTAATATATTTAACAATTGATTTAAAATTACTAAATCAAATCCTGAGCATTCAATAAAAAAAGATTTAGTTGTTTCATTGACTCTTCCTGTTTTTTCAGAATTTATTATTGGTGGAATAGATAATACTTCGTTATTTGAATCAATAAATACTGGGAAATTTTTTGCATCTTTTAAAAGATGCCCATATGCTTTTCCAGCAGGATGAATTTCAATAATCTCTTTAGCATTCATTTTTGATGTTGTATCAAGAGGCTGAAATATTATATCCTCTGGATTTTTTGCAGTATATGTAATTGGGAATTTTATTTTTTCAATTGGATAAATACCAATTGCTGCTTTTTTTCTTTGCCTACAAAAGGTAATATGCAATTTTTCTTGTATTTGGATTAATTCTTTTATTTTATCATCGTCAAGTTTTATATTTTTAATAATTGCACAAACTGTATATGGCCTAATTTCACTAACTTCTTTTTTTACAATAACCTTTTCCCCAGATGATTTTACAGAATAATGTTTTAACCCTTTAGATATTTTTAAGAAAGTAGAAAGCGCTCTTGCAAAACCATATTCAGATAGCAAATCTGGCCTATTTGGAAATATTTCAACAACTATTTCATTATCATCAACTTTTTCTAAATCTGTACCAAGAAGACTAATCCTATCTTTCAAATAATCATCTTCTAGATGTTTCCCTAGCAATTTTTCAACTACATTACGATTTAGTGTTACTGTTGGCATTTTTATCCTTTTGTTATTACCATTTTGTTGTTCGTATAGTATTTTCTTGGATATTTTTTTCTTTAATATTTTGGTTCATTCAATAATTTAGTTTATTCGTTTATTTTATTTTAACCAATATTTTATCTCGCGTAGCTGTTTTAAATCATTCTTGTGCAAATCGCGAATGTCAGTTATTCCGTAGTATCCCATAAGGATTCTACCTGGACCTAGACCCCATGCTAAAACTGGAACATCTTTTCCAATTAAAGGTACTGTTACTTCAGGCCTAAATATCCCAGCTCCACCGAGTTCAATCCATTTTTTGTGAATAGGGTGATAAACATCAATTTCAACACTTGGTTCAGTATAGGGAAAATATGCAGGTCTTGCCCTAATTTTATCATATCCCATTTTCTTAAAAAATTCTTTTAGATAACCTAGTAAATGCCTCAAATTTGCATTTTCGTCAATTACTATCCCTTCTGATTGTGTTAATTCAAAAAGATGACTCCAATCCATAGTTTCATTTCTAAATGCCTGTCCAATTGAAAAGAATTTTCCAGGTAAATCAGATGATTTTAGATTTGCGATTGTATGAGCGGAAAGTGGAGTTGTGTGTGTTCTTAAAACATTTTTTTTAGTTTCTAATTCGCTCCATTTATATTGCCATCCGATTGATCCAATATCCCCCCCATGTTCATGCATTGCTTTTACTGATTGCACAAGTTTAGGATCTGGAAGCTTCCCAAATTGTGGCTCTTTGATAAAAAAGGTATCTTGCATCTCTCTAACAGGATGATACTGTGCAGTAAATAGTGCATCAAAATTCCAAAATGAAGTTTGTACCATACTACCTTTCATTTCCTTAAAACCCATATCTACCCATATTTTTTTTATATAACCAACTGCTTCTCTTACAAAATGCCTTCTTCCTGCAAATATTTTTTTAGATGGAACATTGATATCGTAGCTTCTAAATAGTTTATTATTCCAAGCACCACTTGCCAAAATTTCAGGGGTTAGATTATCTATAATGTCATTTAATCTTACTTTCTGCATTTTTTTACCTAAATCCGTAAGCTGCACAGAATATGATTTTTTAGTTTCGATTTTAATTAGGTCTTTTCTTTTTTTCAGATCAAAGAAAAAAACTTGTTCTTCTGCACTCAAATTTGCAGATGATTTAGGCAATAATTTTAGAAATCCAATTTCTGGAAAGTTAAGATTCTTTGATTTTGAAATCTTGCCACCAATAAATTCAATTGCTTGTTTTTTTCTAAGAATACCAAGTGAAATATTTATTTCTTCATCTGATAATTTAGATTCTTGTTTAAGTTCTTGCATGCTTTTTGGAGTTTGTAAGTTTTGCAATAACCTTTCTTCAGGTAAACCTTTTTCTAAATAGATTTTACCATTAGACCCAATTTCAATATTTTCTAGGGAAGTTTCCGAAATGATAACTAAACCTTTTTCTTGAAGCCATTGTAATGGCCTTGATATTTCTGACTCAGGAATATTAGATAATCTAGCTAAATCTGAAAATGTTGCATTTTTTACATAAGGGAGTAATTTTCTCTCTAATGGGTGCAAAGATTGCGCAATCTTATTTAATTCATAGTCATTCATAGTAAATGTTTATTGGGTTTGTTATTTAAAGGTTACTGGATTTGAAGGATATTAGATTTAAAGAATAAAATATCTTTTAGAGTATTTTTGTTTTGATTCTATTTTGTGTTAGTTCTAAGATGCCCACCAACTTTGTATACTGCCCTTGTTTTTTTCTTTTTACGTTTATTTAGTTCTGATAAATCTTGTTGCATAACTAAAACATTACTTTCAAGAATTTAAAGTTAACCATACTTCAGGTAATCTTAAGAAGAAATGGAAATAATAGGGAGATAATTTGAGGGTAAATTTATATAGTGTAATTACTTCTTTTTAACAATGAGCACAATCAAAGGAAGCTATCACCCTTACAAGGATTGGGTAATGGACAAAAAAGGATATTTTTTGATTAGAATAAATGATAAACTAAAAAGATTGGAAGCAGGATATTGTCCGATGCTACCAAAAAAGGGAAAGCATCAAATAAAACATATGATAACTGGTAAAATCCCTCAAGAAATTTATTTTTCTGCAGTTAAAATTAAAGCTATATCAAGATTGGATCATGCAGCTTATCTTGGAAAAGAACTCCAAAAGGCATATGTTGCAATGCAACTTGGATTAAAATATATTCAAGACGATGAACTTTTTATTCCGCTTTCAAAGGCATCTAAAAACAAATTAAATAGTAAAATTAAAAAAGCAACTCCTAAACACAAAAGAAAATAAAAGAAAAAAGGATTTACATGGATAAATTTGTTGATTTTCTAAAAAATTGGGCCAAAGAATTTGTTAGAAATAAGAATATAATGACTAAAACTGTAGTATCTATTAGTGATAATCCTAATAGTGAAAATGAAGTTATTGTTAAACATAAAACAAAAGAACAAAGAATTATTGCAATTCCCTTTTTAAATTCATTTTATGATGCATTAAAAGAATTAGGTGCTAGCCCGGAATTAAATCTTAGCATTGTGACATTTAATTCAGACCAGAGCTTTAAAGCATTGATTGATAATTGGAAAGAACTGACTAAATACAAAAATTTTAATGTGTATTTTGTAAATCCATTTTCTCAAACAGACAAAAAATGGATAATATCTCCACATGTACATTCAAGAATATGCGATGATGAAAGTTTGGAACTTGGACTTAGAAGTATGTTTGAAACTGTTGATAAAATAAGTGAAAGTGAAGCAAAAACAAAAGTGTAAAATTAATTGTGTTCTAAATCTATGAATTTATGCTTTTGTAAATATTTTTTTATGAGATGATAATTTGAAATTATTCTTCTTCATGTAACCAATCATAGCCTAATTCTTCTAATTTTGTAACTAATTCGTATCCACCATGTTTTACAATTTTACCTTTTACCATGATATATACACTATCTGGTTTAATATAATCTAATAATCTTTGGTAGTGTGTTATAATTAAAACTCCCATATTTTCTTCTTGGGTTTTAATTGTATTGACACCTTCTGCTACAACTCTTAATGCATCAATATCTAAACCTGAATCGGTTTCATCTAATATTGCGATTTGTGGTTTTAAAACTGCCATTTGTAAAATCTCTGCTTTTTTCTTTTCTCCTCCTGAAAAGCCTTCATTTAGATATCTAGAAGAAAAGCTATTTTCCATTTTGAGCATCTTCATTTTTTCTTTTAGAAGTTTCATAAAATCCATTACTGATATTTTTTCACTTTGTGTAGTGTTGTATGAAGTTCTAAGAAAATTTGCAAGACTAACACCAGGGATTTCTTCTGGATATTGAAATGAAAGAAATAATCCTTTTTTTGCCCTTTCATCAACTGGAAGATGAGTTATATCTTCCCCATTATAAAGGAGTTTACCGTGAGTTATTTCATATTTTGGATGCCCCATTAAAGCATATGCAAGTGTACTTTTTCCAGAACCATTTGGACCCATTAGTGCTACAACTTCTCCAGATTTGATCTTTAGATTTAAACCATTGATTATTTCTTTTCCGCTTATTTTTACACATAAATCAATAATTTCAAGTTCTGCCATATTAATCACCATTGTAAATTGTTTGTAAATAATTTATTGATTATTATTTTTGTTACTTGTGTTATGTTTATTATTCTTATTAATGTTATTAAGGTTATTACTTTCGTAAGTTTGAATAGCACCTTGTAATGTTTTTAATGAGAGTATTGCACATTTTAATCTAGTTGGATTTAAATTAATTCCTAGCATTTGCAGTATTTCATCACTACTTAATTTTTTTACGTTTATAATTTTTTCACCTATGATTTTTTCTATAAGCATTGAAACTGATGCCATACTTACAGCGCAGCCTTTGCCTATAAATTTTGCATCTTTTATTTTTTCATTAATAATTAATAATTCAATATTTAATTCATCACCACATACAGTGTTTTCTGCATGGAATGAAGCTGAAAATGTTTTTAATTCTCCAAAATTCCTAGGATTTCTATAGTGATCCAAAATATTTTCTCTATAAATAGGGTCATTATAATCTAAGTCTTGATTTTCATCTTCCTTATTTTTATTGATTTTTTTCATTTTGTTTGTCGAAATAATTTTAGATTATTTTTTAATTATACCCTAAAGATTTTTGCGGCTTTTTTTAATGATTCAATCATGATATCAATTTCTTCTTTAGTATTGTAAAGATAAAAACTTGCTCTTGATGTTGCATTTATGCCAAGAAGTTTAATTAGTGGCATTGCGCAATGATAACCACCCCTAATAGCAATGCCACCCTTATCAAGAAGAGTTGATAAATCATGCGGATGGATATCTGCTAAATTAAAAGAGATTACCCCTCCTCGTTTATTATTTTTAACATTAGAATTTCCATAAATTGTAATTTTTGGCAAGTCTTGTAATTTTTCAAGAGCATATTTTGTGAGTTCGATTTCATGAGAATAAATGTTTTCCATCCCTATTTTATTTAAGTAATCTACTGCAAAAGATAGTCCTGCAGCTCCAGCTATATTGGGTGTTCCTGCTTCAAATTTCCAAGGTAAATCATTCCATTTTGCGTTTTCATAGGATACAAAACTTATCATATCTCCTCCAAAAAGAAATGGTGGCATTTGTTCTAATATACTTTTTTTTGCATATAAAATACCAATACCTGTTGGACCAAGCATTTTATGTGCTGAAAATGCTAAAAAATCACAATCAATTTTTTTAACATCTACTTTAAAGTGTGGTACACTTTGAGCTGCATCTATTAAAACTAAAGAGTTACTATCGTGTGCAATTTTAGTAATATTTTCAACTGGGTTTATTGTTCCTAAAACATTTGACATATGACAGATTGCAACTAATTTGGTTTTCTTTGTTATTTTTTTCTCTGCTTCATTTGGTAATAATTCACCAGTTGTTTTATCTATCTCTAAAAACTTTAATTTTGCATTTTTTGTAATTGCTAATTGCTGCCACGGAACTAGATTTGAATGATGCTCCATTTGACTTAGAACAATTTCATCTCCTTTATTGATATTTTTCATGCCCCAAGAATACATAACTAAATTTATACTCTCAGTAGTGTTTTTTGTGAAGATGATTTCTTCTTTTTTTGAACCTATGAAATTGGATGTTTTTTCATGAGATGTTTCATAAATTTTTGTTGCTTCTTCACTAAGCTTATGTATGGACCGATGAACATTTGCATTGTGTTTTGAATAATAATTTTGAATTGACTCAATTACTTTATTTGGTTTTTGTGTTGTTGCTGCATTGTCTAAGTAAACTAAGGGTTTTCCATTTATTTTTCTAGATAATATTGGAAAATCATTTCTAATTTCTTTTAATTTTGAGGAATTAAACATTGTTAATATCACCAGTTATTTTTACTAATCATTTTTATTAATACCATACAGACTTATTAAAACAAGTTTATTTACTTCTTCTTTTAATTCAGGAAGTTTGATTTTTCTTAAGATTGTATCAAAAAAACCTTCAACTAATTTTTTCTTTGCCTGCTCCTCATCTAGGCCACGACTCATCATGTAAAATATTTTATCTTTGTCAACTTGACCAATTGAAACACCGTGAGTACATCTAACATCATTATTATCAATTTCGAGATTGGGCTTTGCATCAGCTCCAGCATTTTTACTTAGCAATAAAACATCTTGTTTTTGATAACCATTTGAACCTGTTGCATTTTCAATTATTCTAACAGTACCATTGTAAATAGATTTTGCTTCATTATCAACAACTCCTTTTGTTAACATGTCCGAAAGAGTATTAGGATAGTTGTGTGAATTTTTCAGAAAGATACCGTACTGTTGTTGTTTTGTTCCAAAGAAAATCCCCCAATTGTAAGTTTTTGCTCCTTGTCCTTGTAAATCTGTTTGAACTTGTGAAATTGTTAAATCTCCACCAAAGCAACAATCCATATTAGTTAATATTCCATTTTTTTTAACATCTGCTTTTTTCACACTAAAATTGCTTAGATTACTTGAATGATTTTGTAAATTACCAAAAAAAACTTCACTTTCTTCATTTACTATTGTTTCGATTACCTCAATTCTTAGCTGTGGATTACTTAAGTTGGTATTTATAGCATTAGTAATTGTTGAATGATTATTAGAAAGAGTTGGTGAAATTTGTAATAATTTTACTTTACTATTTTTACCAACAATTATTAAAATTCTATCCAATAAAGGCTCACTATTTTGTAAATTTTGATAATTTTTAAAACCAAATTTTATTACTGATTCGATTTTTGTTTCATCTGGAATATAAATTAAAATGCCCCTTTTCCAAAAAGAGGAGTTTAAGCAAATAAATGGATCTTCCTTAAAACATTTTGAAAATATATTTTTTTGAATTAAAATAGATAATTTGTCATCGGAATTTGACAGTGCATCATTTAAACTGGTTATTATTACGTTATTTTCATTTAAAATTTTTTGAGTATTTGCATCAATAAAAATAAAATCTTTATAATTTTCAATTAAATTATATTGATTAGAAATTGAAGTTTTGTTTTGAATATTTTGGGCATATGATTTTAAAATAGAGTATGCTAAATGGGTCGAAATATCAAGATCAAAAAAAATTGAAAAGGTAGATTGATTATTCATAAAAGTTTTTAGACTATTAAGTGCTTGCTGCTTTTTTTCTAAATTCCAATTTTTCAAAGTTCGTGATGTGTTATTTATTTTCATATTATTTAGTTTATATTATTTAGTTTAGTACCAATTTTACATTATTTAACCAATACTTCCTTCGAGCTGTAATTGTATTAACCTATTTAATTCAACTGCATATTCAAGTGGAAGTTCTTTTACAATAGGTTCAATAAAACCAGAAACAATCATTTGTGTTGCCTGCTCTTCATTTAAGCCGCGACTCATAAGATAGAATAATTGTTCTTCACTTATTTTACCAACTGTCGCTTCATGCCCGATATCAACAAGATTTTCTTTTACATCCATGTAAGGAAAAGTGTTTGATTTGGAAGTTGCATCCATAATAAGTGCATCGCAATGAACCATTGATTTAGAATTAATCGCACCTTTTGCTATTTTTAACAATCCGCGATAACTAGTTGTACCACCATCTTTGCTAATACTTTTTGATTTCACTAGAGAAGTAGTATTTGGTGCTAAGTGTATTATTTTTGCACCTGTATCCTGGTTTTGCTCTCTACCTGCGTATGCAATTGCTATATGATCTGCTCTTGCATTTTCTCCAATTAAAACACTGCAAGGATAAAGCATTGTAACGCAACTTCCCATGTTACCACCAATCCATTCCATTGTCCCATTTTTTTCAACAATTGCACGTTTGGTATTTAGATTATAGGTATTTCTACTCCAATTTTCAACTGAACTATAACGCATTCGTGCTCCTTCTTTTACAAAAATTTCAACACATCCTGCATGAAGAGAGTTAACTGCATATTGTGGAGCTGAGCAACCTTCAATGTATTGCAATTCTGCACCTTTTTCAACAATAATTAAGGTATGTTCAAATTGCCCCATCTTTTTTGCATTCATTCTAAAATATGCCTGCAAAGGCATTGTAACTTTTACACCTTCAGGAACATAAATGAAAGTTCCACCACTCCAAACTGCACCATGCAAAGCTGCAAATTTATGATCTTTTGCTGGAACACATTTTGTCATAAAATATTTTTTTACAAGTTCTGGATATTTTTGTATAGCTACATCACAATCTTCAAAAATTACACCTTTGTCTTCCCATTCTTTCTTTAATTTGTGATAAACGACTTCCGATTCATATTGTGCACCAGCACCACCAAGGACTGTTCGTTCTGCTTCTGGAATTCCTAATTTCTCGAATGTTCTTTTGATATCTTCAGGTAAAGATCCCCAACTCTCAGATCTTTCTGCATCAGATTTCATATAATATATAATTTCCTTGAGATTAAGATTTGATAAATCAACTCCCCAATTAGGAATTGACTTTTTTATAAATATTTCAAATGCTTGTAATCTTTTTTGAAGCATCCAATCTGGCTCATTTTTCATTTTAGAGATATTTTTAACTATATCTAAAGTTAATCCGAGTGAAGATTTGTAAGTATATCTTTCTTCATTGGGACTATCCAAATCTTGAGATGTGATATTTGCTTGTATTAATTTTTCTTCATCCATAATTATAACCCTATAATTTACAATAAAATAGTATTTCCTAGAAAATTAACCATTGTTAAGAATTTATAAAGCTTACGCAATATTAAATAGAAAAATGATAAAATGATAAAAAAATATAATAGTAGAAGAAAATAATAGAAGAATAATAATTTGAAAATATTGATTGATTTTTATTCATAATCCAATAAAAATTGTGTTAAAAGCCTAACTCCAAAACCAGTTGAACCTTTACTGGTATAACCTTCGTCTGAAGAACACCATGCAGTTCCTGCAATATCAATATGTGCCCAATTAGTATCTTCAATAAAATGCGAAAGAAAAACTGCACCAGTTATTGTGCCTGCTGGATTTCCTGGTTGATTTGAAATAACATTTTTAACATCTGCATGATCACTTTTCATTAAATCAAAATAATCATCAAACATAGGTAACTCCCAAAGCCTCTCATATGTTTTTGTTCCTGATACAATTAATTTTGAAATTGTTGATCTATCGTTACCCATAACAGCTGCAACATTGTTTCCTAATGCAACTGTAACTGCTCCAGTTAGTGTTGCTATATCAATTACTGCAACTGGTTTATATTTTGTAACTGCATAATAAAGTGCATCGGATAAAATTATTCTTCCTTCAGCATCAGTATTTAAAACTTCAATTGTTTTTCCTGAATAAGATTTAATGATATCACTTGGTTTATAGCTAGTATCGCTTACAAGATTTTCAACAAAAGGCATTATTGCAATGACACTAATTTTAGGTTTTAACTTAGCTATTGCCCCCATTGTGCACATGACTGCTATTGCACCTGCTTTATCTCCTTTCATAGTTTCCATTCCAGATGCATTTTTAATATCTAGACCACCTGCATCAAAACATACACCTTTTCCAACAAGCGCTACTGTTTTTTGCAATGCTCCAGTATATTCCATAATCACAAATTTAGGTTCATTTTTAGAACCTTGACCAACTGCTAAAATGGAATTCATTCCTAAATTTTCCATTTCTTTTTTATCCAAAATTTTTATTGACATGTCATTTTCTTTTGCAATTTTTTTTGCCATATCTGCCATATAAGCAGGAGTTGCTATTTGAGGGATTGTATTTGTAAGTTCTCTTGCTTTGACATTCATCAAACCAAATGTTTCACCTTCAAAAATAGCTTTTTCGGATTGTTTTTTTGAATTTTCATCAATGTCGCTTATAACTATTGTTTCTAATTGCATTAATGTTTTTTCAGTTTTGTAACTTTCGAATTTATAGGTTGACATGTGTACCACTTCAGCTATTGATTTTGCCATATCGTACTCACTTAAAGTATCTGAAAATTTAGAACTAAATGATAATTCTTTTGCATTTATTTTTATAGCTGATTTTATTGCACTTGCAACTATTCTTCTAAGTGAATTTAATGTAAATTTTCCTTTTTCACCTAAACCATAGATCAGAGCATTTACTTTACTTGGAAGCCTTAATAGTAAGCTTTGATCATTTTTTCCTGTAAAATTAAAAGCTTTAAAATTTTCTTTAATAAAATCTACATCTATTTGAGGATTATTGCTAGATTCGATATTGAACTTTGCTTCGCCTTCAAAAACACCAATAAACAAGGTGTCTTTTGTTGAAAGAAAATGCTTATTTGTTGTAATTTTGAGTTTCATAGATAATTAAGAGAGTGGTTTTATTTAAATTGTTTATGTTTTATTGTAAAAAATAGAATATTATTTTAAGTAAATGAGATATTCAAAAAAAATTGTGAAGAATATATTTATAGTAGTTATAATATTAGATATATAATGAAAATTAAAGGTATAATTTTAGATATTGATGGGGTAATAGTTGGCAAAAAAATTGGTTTTAATTCCCCATTGCCGCATCTAAAAGTAATTTCTGCTCTTAAGAAAGTTAAGTCAAAAGGTATTTTTGTGAGTCTTTGTACTGCAAAACCATATTTTGCCATTGAAGAAATAATAAAAAATGCAAATCTAAATAATTTGCATATTACTGATGGAGGAGCAGTTATTATTAATCCGCTCAAAAATAAAATTTTGAAACAAAATATTATAAAATCATCCTCTACGGTTAAATTATTAGATATTTATTTAAAAAATAAAGTCTACGTAGAGGTTTATACTGTTGATAATTATTATATACAAAAAAATCAGATATCCAAAATTACAGATAAACATACCCATGTTCTACAACAAGAGCCACTTCAAGTTAAATCGCTTAAGAGTTTTGTTCAAACAAATAAGATTACAAAAATTATGCCTATTGCAAAAAATGAGAGAGATAAAAAACGATTGATTAAAATTTTTAAACCGTTTGAAAAAGATTTAGTATTGAGTTGGGGGATCCATCCTGTTGCGTTGCCATTACAGTTTGGTATAATAACTGCAAAAGGAATTTCTAAGAAAAATGCGTGGGAAGAAATTATTAATAATATGAATTTAACCTTTAAAAATGTCTTGGGTGTTGGAGATAGTACTGATGATTGGCAATTTATTCAATTATGTAAATATGGTGCTGCAATGGAAAATGCATCTGAAGAATTGAAGAAATTGGTTTTGTCTAAAGGAAAAGAATTTTCTTATGTTGGTCCAAGTGTAGATAAGAATGGAATTATTGATATCTTCAAACATTTCAAAATATTATAAAATATTTATGCGGCTTGCGGGAATCGAACCCGCATCTCAAGCTTGGGAAGCTCGCATTCTACCATCAAACTCAAGCCGCTTAATTTTTTTGCTCTTTATAGCTTGGAATTTTTCAAGAATCTAAAAAGATTTGTTTTTAATGTCCCCATTATTAATATTAACAAAAATACAAAAAATAATTTAAGAAAATACTGGTTTGCCACAATAAGGACAATTTCTTGGGGTCATATTATCCATATTCACATTAAAGTTGTAACCACAAGATTTGCAAGAATGCTTAATTTTTTGAGCTGTTAATGGTTCATTTGATGGTTTTGAGTGACTTGTAAAAGAAGAAGTAGACTCTTCTTTTTGAGTTGTTGGTACTACAACTTTTTTGGTTGCTAAAGTAGATTTATTAGATTTTAAACAATTTGCGCAAACCATCAATTTTTCATCTAAATCCATCTTAAGTTGACTTGCTGGGACTTTAACATTGCATTTTCTGCATGAAACCATTATGTCCTTCTCTCCGCACATATTCTCACCTTCGTCTTAATAATATAACTATGAAGTTGTTTGGGTCAATAGTATTTGGGATTAATATAACTTT
>CAZSAD010000033.1:9671-17232 GCA_964604995.1 uncultured Methanosarcinales archaeon | reverse complement strand
TTGAAAAAGTTCCTAAAGGCGAGATTGTTAAAATTTTCTCTGATGAATTAATTACTCCAGGTAAAGTGCCTGTAAAATTCAAGAGATTGCTTGAAATGGTAATTAGAGCAAAGAAAGATTACGACTCAAATAAACTTACAAAAACTGAAGTTGAAGAAGTCAAAAAGAAATCCGGTGAACTCTTTAAATATCTTTTAGAACACTTGCAAAGAAAACGAGGAAAAGAATTAGAAAGAGCAAAAATAAGGGTTAAGCATGGAGATAAATTTGGCGAAGTTTTGATGTTAGATAATATAGCTTTTATTTTATATGATGTTGACAGTGAACAAAAAGAAATTTCAAAAGCTGAAATTTTACCAACTGGAAGACTCGGAAGAATACAGCAAAGCAATTTAGATGAATTGGAAAAAGCAATTGCAAAACTTGATATCCCTCCAAAAGTATTCATCAAAGAGCCAATCTTTGAAGACTTGAAAAATCTTTTTGGTAAGGATGTAGAAGTTCAGCTTAATTATTAAAAATTATCTTTTATGCAGAAAGTTTGCAGTTTCAGACGATTAAGCATCAACTTAATCGGCTCATCCCAATCAATCCTGATAAGGATTGTTGGTAAGGATGTAGAAGTTCAGCTTAATTATTAGAAATTATCTTTGTTTTTTTATTAAATTATTTTTTCTTTAATTTTCTACTCTTTTTATCAAACAATCGATAAAAATTTATTTTATTCTAATTTAAATAACAACAACATCAACTTTTTTAATATCATACCATTTATCTTTAGTAATTTGAAGAGCAGAGATTACAAATTTATCAATTGATGAATTTTGTCCAATATATTCTTTTTTTGGGTGAATAAGTGTAAGTCCTCCTACATTATTTTGTCTGTATAAAGCATTTGTAGACAAATCTCCATTTTTTGGTGCAAGATCTTTTTCTATATTTTCTTTATTTAGTCTATTATCTAATCCATTTGTTATGTAGCCTAATATTCCATTGATATCAACAAGATTAGATATCCCTAATTCCATTGAGATATTTTTGAATTCACTTTTTAATTTATCCAATAAAACATTCTTATTATTTTTATCAACTTCTGATAAATATTGTTTTATCATCTCTTCACGTTTTGCAAGATATTCTTTGCCTTCTTTTGTTTTTGACAAATAACTATTTCTCATTGCTTTTAGCTCCTCTGTTCTAGGAATGCTAAATCCTACATCCATTGGTTGAATGATTGTACCAGCAGGTCTTGGATGGCTATGGCCATCAATAAAAACATAATCTTCACTATTTTCTTCTAATCCTTTTTTTGAGAAATCACAGGTTAATCCTAATCTTTGAGTTGAAAATTCTTTTCCATATTCTCCTTTTACAAGGCCATCATATCTCCATAAACTATCTTTCTCTTTTTTGGCTTTGATTAAAAATGAAGATTCATCTAAAAACAAAGCTAATTGCATAAGTTTATTATATTCTTCTTTTTCAATTAATAACTTTGTTTCTCTCATACAATTTCTTTAATTTACTAGTATATAAATATTACTACTATTAAGTAACATCTTTCTTATTTATTCATTTATATTTATTTTTTTGAACTCTTCCTAACAGTTGTACGAAAAATATATATAGCCTCTTTTCAACATTTTTAGATATGTCAGTTAAAGGCACAATATGGGACCCAGATAAACATATCAGTATTAGATACACTGGTCTTATGGATCTTGACGGTTTCTATAAAATGCTCCATGATTGGTTTGATGCAAGAAAATTTGAGTGGCATGAGCCAAATTTTAAAGACAAACATCCAACTAGTGGCGATGAACAGGAAGTTAAAGTGCATTGTTTTAGAAATGACACTGAATTTTTAAGAGTAACTTATGATTTATATTTTCATTCATATGAATTATCTAATATAACTGTAACAAGAAATGGCAAAAAAAAGAAATTGGAAAAGGGAAGATTCATGATACAAATTAATGTTCAATTTGAAATGGACTACGAAAACAAGTTTGAAGGCACGAGATTTCAATCAACAATTAGGGATTTTTACATAAAATATATATTTTACAGAAAAATGTTAACTTATGGAGATAAAATAGAATATGAAGCTCATAATTTGCAAGAAGCAATAAAACAATGGTTTGATATGCAAGCAAGAGGGAACCAGTTTCCTGATATGTGGTAAATTAATATTCGAAGTTAGTTAAATTGAAATTAATTAAATCAAATAATTTAAATTTATGTGGTAAAAATGGAAAGAAGAATAATTGTTGATGGTTCAAAAGTGGGATATTCTGGCTTATTTGATGTAGTTGAACTCTACAAATTAATTGATTATTATTTTAGAGAAAGGGCATACACAAAGCACGAGCTAAGAAATTATGAGCATGTTTATCCTACAGGAAAGCAAATTGAAGTCATAAGTGAACCTTATAGAAAAATTACTGACTATGCAAAATATGTAATAAGAGTAACCTTAGTTATTCAAAATCTTAAAGAAGTATCAATAGAAAAAGATGGCAAGAAAGTTAAAGTAAATCAAGGTGATGTCGAAGTACAAATCGATGGTTTTATGGAACTTGACTATGAACATAGGTGGGAAAAAAAGCCAATGTTTTATTTTATGCGTGCAATATTTGATCAATATGTTTACAAAGTAAATAATGAAAGATACGAGTCTGGCCTTGCTAATGAATGTTCAGACTTAAAGAATCAAATAAAATCATTTTTGAATTTGTATAGGTATTAATCATATACTACTAATATTCTCAATATTTTTTTGCATAGCTTTTTAAATAATTCACTCTTATTAAATAGTTACAATGGATGATGACGAGAATATTGTTAATATAAATATTGCAATAGTTGCTAGAGAACTTTTATGGCTCTTTAATGTCACTCGTGAACTTGTAGATATATCTTCCCATGGTTCTCCTAATTATGATATGTTTGATAGTTATGATTCTGCTGCGCAAGTTCTTTCAAACAAAAGAAAAGATCTTATAATTATGAATCCTTCTGGTCTTCCGCACTTCTCAAATTCAGAAAGTTCTAAGCGTCTTGCAATTTCTACACCTGAGGCATTTACCAAATATAGTTCGCAATTACTAACTGATATAATTAGAGCAGAAAATTCTCCAAATAAAGATACACCTGTTCTTTTATTACATAGTATCCATCATTATGATACTAACAACTATGCAAAATTTCTTAGTGAAGGTGCAAATAAAATTATGCCAACTTTTCCTTCTGAAAAATATGTTGCTGTTATAAAAGAACTACTTCAAATATAAAGATAATCTCTAAAAATCTAATTTAAATTTTATTTTAGAAAAATATTCAAATATTCTTTTATTTTTTATGCACTAAAAGCATGCTTAACTTTTTGTACAACATTTGTTGTTTCTAAATTTTTATTATCAACAACCCATCTATAAATCGCAGGACTTAAGAATGCAGCAAAAACTATATTGCCGCCAAGATGGTAAAGTGTAAATGGAATTTGTCCAAAGAAAGCAACGCTCCATTCCATATTCCAAAGATAATGGCCCATAACAATTCCAGTTATTGCATCATAAATTAGTGTTGCAACAATTGAATATCCAACATAATATCTAATTTTATTCTTTTTATTTTGTAAATAAAATCCAGCTCCAACTCCAATAAGTCCGTACATAACAGCTGTAATCCACGTCCAAGAACCAACTTTTTGAGTAATAATATCATAAATTACAATTGATAAAAATCCAAAAACAAAGCCGCTTAACCATTTGAACTTCTTTGCAAAAGGCATAATTGTTCCCATAACAGGTTCAATATTTGGTAACATTATTGCTCTAAAGGGTATTAATCTAATTAGAAGGCAAACTAACCAACCAATACAATATTTAATCCAGTTGTTTGTTTTTTGAACAATACTTTTTTTTGCCATTATTTTCCTGCATATTCTAATTCAGATACATACATCTTTTCTTGATATAATTCTGGATTTTTGATTCCATTATTTTTCATAGTTTTATATATTTCTTCTAATGCTATTCCATCTTGCCTTACAACAGCATCAAATTTTTCATTGGATAAATCTATATTTACTATATCGGAAATATTTGTATAATCAATAGTATCAACATTTAACATTTCTTTTAAACTTTCACTTACTTCCCAGTTATGTGCAAAACGAGTAAACTGAGGATCAACAATTAATACATTAGCTTTCTTTCTCTCTTTAATAGGCATTATCATAGGATCATGTCCAATTTTTTCTCCTGTTACTTGTGGCATTTTATCCTCCCAACCTCTTAGTAAGGAACAATAAATCTGTTTTTAATAAACTTTACGCTTCTTTAGATATAAAAGTTTATATATTCATCTTTTTTCTTTTCTTTTGCGGGAGTAGCGAAGTCTGGCCAAACGTGCAGGACTTAAGAGGATGCATTAAATGTTTCTTATGCAATCCTGTCCCTTAGTGGGTTCGGGGGTTCGAATCCCTCCTCCCGCACTCATAATTCTAAAGAAAAAATACAATTAACTTATATTGGGTATCGAACGATACAATTTTTCAGAAAAATTAGAGGTACCATAATATTTGGGAATTACAAAAATACCTGTTGGATCTCGAAATATTATCCCTCCTTTAGTTTTGTATAATGTACCCTGATTTGAATGTTGGATTACATTTTCAGGAATAAAATTTGGTCCAAGCTTTAATCCTTTTACAATAGCAAGTTTATCTACAATTACATTAGTTAAATTAGAATTCATAATTATTGCTCCTTCACCAATAATACAATTTTCAAAAATTGACTGCCTGGAATATACACTAGGGGCAAAGATTACTTTTTTTGCATTAACATTATTTAAATTAACCCCTTCATTAACTATAGAATCAGCAACTAATGTAGAAGAGGAAAATACCGGAGGTACAATCTCTGTTCTTGTTTCAGTTCTTATTGGCCACCAATCTTGTTTATTTTGTTGATTATATCGTGATATTGGTGAACTAAAAGAAAATTCGGGGTTGCCACCTAATAAAGCCAAATGAAATTTAAAATATTTACCTATATCACCCAAATCTTCCCAGTATTGAGAGTCAGGTATATTTGATACTGCTTCTTCTTTGCCACTTTTATTAACTACAAATCCAGGAATTCTATTGTTTTTGCTAAAAGAGTATCCTCTTAATGTTCCTTTCTCAATAAAGTAAGGTATGATATCAAGTGCAAAATCATCTCCTTTTACATTCGCAAAAGCTTTTAAAAGTGCCTGAATTTTAAAAGCATATATTCCCATAGACGCATAAAAATGATTTTCTTTTTCGGGAACTCGAAGTTTTGTGTTTAAATTTTTTTCTTCTAGTTTTGTAACCATTCCAGATGAGTCCATACACACCGCACCAAGATCTCCTGCGCGGGAAACAGGTTCTATATATAAAGAAATTATAGCTTCTTCTTTACTTTCAAGCAATTCTTTCACCATAATATTATAGTTCATTTTTAGTACATGATCTCCTGACGCAACAAAAACAATACCAGGGTTATACTTTTCAACAGTGTTCATCATTTGCCTTACAGCATCGGCATTTCCAGTAAAATCACCTTTAACATTCTGTGGGCTTACAATTTGTACCTGAAAGAACTCTGTTGTCCACGCACGCTGTAAATGACTACTAAAAGAATAATCCATTCCCTGAGTCAAAGCAAATATCTTGTCATAACCAGAATTTATTGCATTGCTTACAGGAATATCTATCAGACGATATTTACCTGCGATAGGAACTGCAGGTTTATTTCTTTCTGCTGTGAGTGGCCAAAGTCTTGTACCACGACCACCTGCAAGTATTAATACTACTGTTTCTAATGACATATGTTAAGAAAGTACTTATATGTTATAACACTATGTAATAATAATATTTCCGTCTAATAAAGCACTTCTTTTGCACTCATAATTCTAAAGAAAAATTGGCAAAAAGTTAAATAGTATTACTCTGTAAATATAATATGTCAATCAAACATATTTTTTTTATTACAGGTGCATCAAGTGTTGGAAAAACTTCTCTTGTTTATGAACTTAAAAATAAGTATCAAAATCAAAATTGGATATTTTTGCATTTTGATTCCATTGGAGTTCCAACGTCTGAAGAGATGATTAAACAATTCGGTTCTGTTGAAAATTGGCAAAAAGAAAAAACTTTCCAATGGGTAAAAAAAATATTGAGCGAATACAATCACGACGAAATCATTATTTTTGAAGGTCAAGTTAATTTGCAGTTCATCAAAGAGGGATTCTCATTTAATAATTTTACAAATTATCAAATAATTCTTATCGATTGTAATAAAAAAATTATGGAAAAAAGACTTACGATAAACAGAAATCAGCCTCATTTATTTAATAAGGATATGATAAACTGGTTGAATTTTCTTCGAAAGCAAGCAATTGATTTCAATGTAAAAATAATTGATACTTCCAATAAAACTAAATTTGAAGTGTTAAATTCTTTTGAAGAAATTTTAAAAGAACATAATTTGTAAATTGATTTTCAAGTCACAATATTTACATAAAAATTTTTAAGGACAAAATAAACAATTCTTAAGTGTAAAAATTATGATCGTGTAATATCTCGTCACCTGATTTTTGTAATAATCTCACAATCTTTTTTATTTGGTTCTCAGTTAATTTAGTATTTTGTTTTTTAATCATATTAACAAGATTTGTTGTATCTTTTGCATCTATTTTTTCCAATATTCTTTCTACAGCTTCTTCCATCTCTTTATCATTATTAAAAGGATGTCCATATTCTTCGAGTAAATCATCAATTACATCTTCTGCAATTTGGGAAGTATCTATTATTTCTCCTTTCTCAACTTTTTCAAATTTTTTATATTTTCGAATTATTTTCTTCTCTAATTTATCAATTAAATTTTCATAATTTTCAATTTTTTCAATATTTTGAGCATCTTCTAAAAATGATTTTAATCTCGGATTTTTGAGTTTGTGATCATTTTCTATTCTAAAACCTATTGCTTTAAAATAATATATTTCTTTATTTAGATATTCCTCATAACTATCAAAAAATTCTTGAGGTGTTGTTTTATTTTTTTTAAGTAATTTAATTGCTTGCATTTGTGCTTTTAATAAATGGTATATATGATTAAATGCCCAGTACAGTTCTAAAGAAATATTTCTCTCTTTGGATAGGTAATTGTTTAGTTCTAAAGTTAGATTATTATTAGCTTTCGACTGTATTTTTTCAATACGTTTAATTTTTTCAATATATTTAATTATTATTTTATCATCTTTTTCTTCATCATAAGAACTTATCATCTCAACACTTAGTATCGTTTCAAGCCTATCTATCTTTTGAAAAAAATCATTTTTATCTTTGATAATTTTATCATTAAGCCACTGCTTTTTTAGTTCCATAAAAAGATTAAATCTTTTATCACCAGTATCACTATAATCATAAATAATTTTAATTGCTTTTTCTACAAAATCAAGCTGGTTTTTGGCTAGAATTTCATTAATTGCTTCTTTGCTTCTAAAAATATCTAATATGTGCATACAT
>CAZSAD010000033.1:0-9661 GCA_964604995.1 uncultured Methanosarcinales archaeon | reverse complement strand
AGTTTATAAATTTATAGTTTAGAATAGTTTACCGTTTCAAAATATCAATTTTAGTTGAGTGTATACAATTTATTTTCCAATAATTATATATACTAACTCCAAGATATTTTTACAATATGTCTCATCACTTAGGGTATGTCTATTCTTTACTGGCAGCATTTCTTTTTGGAATAAGTGCAACTTTAAACAAAGTTGTTCTAAAAGATATGCATCCTCTTGTAGTTGCAGGGTTAATATATTTTAGTGCAGGAATCTTACTTGCATTAATTCATTATCTAATTTCTTTTAAAAAAATATCAGATAAATTCAAAATAAATATTGAAAATAAAAAATTGCATAAAAATGATTGGCTATATTTAATTATAGTTGCAATTTGTGGCGCTTTTATAGCTCCCTTTCTTTTTTTATACGGGTTAAATATTTCAACTGCTGTAAATGCATCATTATTACTCAATACTGAAGTTTTATTTACAGTTTTGATTGCATTTTTATTTCTTAAAGAAAGAGCAAGCAAAAAAGATTATTTTGCTATGGTCCTTTTATTTTTTGCTGCAATAGCAATAACAACAAATCTTAATCTATCAGAAATTAATTTAACTGACAAAATAGTTGGCAATCTATTTATTATTGGCGGAACATTTTTTTGGGCACTAGACAATTCTTTAAGCAAAAAACTTAGTATAGAAAATGATGTAATAAAAGTAGCTTCTTTAAAATCATTGATTGGAGGAGGAGCAGTTTTGTTGATTGCAATTATTTTGCAAATCCCCTTCAATATCACTCTAACACAAATACCTTATCTTTTATTTGTTGGATTTTTCAGTATTGGGTTATCTATAGTTTTATTTTTATTATCTTTAAGGATGATTGGTTCAATGAAAACAGTTGTAATATTCTCTACATCCTCTTTATTTGGTGCAATATCTGCATTTATAATTTTAAAAGAGCCAATTTCTTTAATTCAGTTAACTGCAGGAGTAGTTATGATTTATGCAGTATATTTAATGTCCAAAAAATCCGATATTTAATAATCAAATCCTATCTAGGCAATTCTTCTATGTGATAATATATGTGGGGCATTTCTTTAATCTTTTTTTCAATACTTTTCCAACCCATTATTTTAACGTAGAGATATAATCAAATAAACTTTCATATCCCATTATAACTTTATCTGCAGTAGGCCTCATATCTGAATTTTCAGTATTTCTATTTTCCCATATCTTATCCATA
The DNA here is from genome assembly GCA_964604995.1 of uncultured Methanosarcinales archaeon. Taxonomy (GTDB): domain Archaea; phylum Nanobdellota; class Nanobdellia; order Woesearchaeales; family JABMPP01; genus JAGVYD01. The sequence goes on along the minus strand of CAZSAD010000033.1, from coordinate 8,431 downwards.
GATTCTCCAAGTACTGAAAGTAAACTTTCTGCTTTTTTGTCTGGCATTCTTCCATGGGATGAATTTAATACTAATCGATAATTATTTACATAACGTGCCATCATTCTTCCAATTCTTAAAAATTTCTCATCTTCTATTTCAAGACGCTTTAACAAATTAACATATTTAACAAAACCGTGTAGAAAACTAATTCTTTCATCTAGTACAAATTTTACAGGATCAACATCCTTTGCAAAATCATAATGCCCATCTTCCATATATTCTTAGAGAAATATACAATTTAAAACTTTATTGTTTTAATTTAAATCATACGATTCCAAGAATGTCTTCATATGATTGTATTCTGTTAAAAATTTGAATCCTTTATCAGTTAATTCATAAGTTCTTTTTTCATTTTTATCTTTTATTTCATTGATAAATTCTTTGACTAATAATTCTTTGATATATTCATTTAGCATATCATTTGATAAGTTTGCTCTATACATAATATGGGTTGGCCTTGCTTTGCCATTCTTATCTTTAACAAATTCTAAAATATCATTCATTATTGTAATCCTATCTCTTTTACTGCTCATTTTCTTACAAGGTACCAATTTATTAGAATCATAATATACGCAAAAAATGCAAGAATGTGACCAATGACATAAAATAATTCATGGTTAACTGAAATTAAGAAATGGAATGTTCCAAACCATAAAAATATGAATGCCAATGCTACACTTAATGTTATTGCTCTTTTATTTTTCAAGTAGTTTTCTATAAAGTGCCATGCAATAAATGCAAGATATAATGATGATAATAAATAAAATGAATACATTGGATTCTTGCTTAGCATTATTGCAGTAATAGATACAAACAATAATATCCATAATGTTCGCTTCTTATCACTTTTCAAACTTACAAATAACAATACAACAAGTCCAGAAATCATTAAAAGTATGTAAGAATAAGTGCCAATCGCATCTACTATGGCAGTGGAGGCAAGATTTGCTATTCTACATATTTGATTGTTTAACTGGGAATATACTAAATAATTGGATAATGATTGCATAAAATAAGCCATTGCTACTAACAAAAATCCATAACCAAAATATTTCGCAAGTTTCTGATTTGTAGCTTTATACACTTTTAATGCATATATTGCTGTAATAAAAGCGATTACAAAAAAGAATAGTTCAAAAAATACATCGTACCCTAAAAACCATTCTGGAGACATAAATATTGTCGACATTACAAAGAATACACAATTTATCCTTTATAAAGTTTCTGGAGGATAACTCTAGAGTTAAGCTGCCATTAGTATATATATCTTTCAATCATACTTAATGTTATAATAATAATTTTCACTCGAGACAAAGCAAATGATGAGATTTAATGATTTTGGATGGAATTTAGGATTCGGAATGGGATTTTTCGGATTAACCTTAATGATAATATTTTGGGCAGCAATAATCTGGCTTGTTGTTTGGCTAATCAGTCAGAATAAAGCAAAAACAGAACAAAACCCAAAAGCAATACTCAAAACAAGATATGCAAATGGTAAAATAACAACCAAAGAATATAATGAAATGAAAAAAGAGTTGGAAAATTAAACTGATACTAATAACCTAAAAATTAACAAACTAAAAATTAATAAAATAAAAATTAACAAAATATCTTGAGGGAAGCAAAATGATTGGAAAAGAATATTTTATGCAAAGGAAAACACCAACAATAATTGTGGCATTATTGTTAATTATTGGAAGTGCTATGTATTTTACATTAGGTGCATCAGATAAAATTCAAGTTATGGAATCTAAAAATAATATAAATATTGATGTATCCTTACTAAAAGATATTCAATTAAAAGCAGGATATACAGATGAAGGAAATATTGATATTTTTGCTCTTGCTAAAAATAATGCTCTAGCTAAAATTAAAGCATCTAAAGGTAATTCAATTCCTGAAATTGGAGGAGTAGTGTTAGGTAGCGAAGAAGGTGCAATGATGCAAAAAGAAGATGAATTCAAAAATATAGGAGATACAATAACTGATTACAACATAACTTTTAGAGTTGATGGCATGCTTACAAAAACTGGAACTTTTGCAGATGACTTTCATTTTATAAATAATGAGGAATATAAACAATTAAACGCACAAAGTGATGTATTGCTAGTTAAATTCAAAGATGAAAATACCCCTAAACTATTTTACTTATATAACAAAGACAATCCATCGCCAGTTAAAATCGAATTTGCTGATGGAGACATGAGTTTATTTTTTAAGCATATAATTGACAACAAATCTTATTATCCTATAATTATTGGTTCAAAAGAAGCAAAGATGATGCAAGAAGAAAAACTCTTCACAAAAATTGGAGATACTATAAATAGTTTTTTTGATAAAGATGTAATAATTGTGGGAATTGCAAAAGAAACCAATACTCCATTAGATATGATGCACATTGTTGAAAACGATTTTTTTATTTTTAATACCACTAAAAAAACATTTTCACTTAAACAATATCTTAATAAAACAATAATGCCAATAACAAGTGGTTTGGTATAAACAAAGGGTGGAATCATGAAAGAAATCAAATTAAACATAACTGGGATGCATTGCAATAGTTGTGCAATATTAATTGTAGATTCTCTAACTGAGCAAAAAGGTGTAAAAGATGCTGTTGTCAATTTAAAGAAAAATTCTGCAATAGTAAAATTCGATGAAAAATTAATTGACGAAAAACAATTAATTAGTATCATAAAAAAAGAAGGTTATGACGCAGCTTTAGCAAAATAAAGGCAAACAAAATGAAAAAAATCGACTTAAATATAACAGGAATGCATTGTGCAAGTTGTTCAACTTTGATAAATAGGGCATTATCAAAAGCAGATGGTGTAACTGAAGCAAATGTAAATTATGCTACTGCAAAAGCTAGAATTGTTTTTGATGAAAGTAAACTTAGTGAAGAAGATTTAATTACAGTTGTTAAAAATAAAGGTTATGGTGCATCACTTGGTGGAAAAAATGATGCAATTGACAGAGAAGCATCACAAAAAAAAGAAATAGGTGACATAAAAAATAACTTGTTCTTTAGTTTAATATTTACTATTCCTGCATTTTTAATTGGTATGGTATTAATGCCACTTGGTGTAAAAATACCCTACGATTTATTCATTTTATTCTTGCTAGCAACACCTGTACAATTTATTGCAGCATCTGATATTTACAAAAGTGCATGGGTTGCATTAAAAAACAAAACAGCGAATATGGATTCATTAATAGCTATTGGAACAACTGCTGCTTATTTATTTAGTGTCTATGCTATATTTTTTGATCCAACAGTTGGACAATATTTTGAAACATCTGCAATTCTTATTACATTTGTAATTTTTGGTAGATACTTAGAAGCAAAAGCCAAAGGAAAAACATCAGAAGCAATAAAAAAACTTATGGAGCTTTCACCAAAAATAGCAACTGTTATTAGAAATAAAAAAGAAATTCAAATATCAGTTGATGAAGTAGTTTTGAATGATATTATAATTGTAAAACCTGGTGAAAAAGTGCCAGTAGATGGAATTCTAATTGAAGGTTTATCTTCTGTTGATGAAAGTATGATTACTGGAGAGAGCATTCCAATAGAAAAGAAAAAAGGAGATACTGTTATTGGTGGAACAATTAACAAACATGGTACATTTACATTTAAAGCAACAAAAATTGGGGAGAATACAACTCTTGCTAGTATAATCAAATTAATAGAAGATGCACAAGGAAAAAAAGCCCCTATACAAAGATTTGCAGACAATATCTCAGCTTATTTTGTCCCAACAGTAATATTTATTGCTCTTGTAACATTTAGTGTTTGGTATTTTTGGGCAGCAAAATCATTAGCATTTTCACTTATAACTGCAGTTTCAGTTTTAGTGATTGCATGCCCATGTGCATTAGGTCTTGCAACACCAACATCAATAATAGTTGGAACAGGAAAAGGTGCAAAAGAAGGAATACTAATCAAAGGAGCTGATTCTTTGGAAGCTGCTCATAAAGTAAAATATGTAATTTTTGATAAAACTGGAACAATTACAAATGGCAAACCCGAAACAACAGATATTATATCTTTTGACAAAAGCACTTCAAAAGATAAATTGCTAAAAATTGCAGCAAGCATAGAAAAGCCTTCAGAACATCCTCTAGCTGAAGCAATTGTAAGAAAAGCACAAGAAGAAAATATTCAAATAACTAAAGTTACAAATTTTAAAGCCATTCCTGGATATGGAATTACTGCAAAATTTACAAATAAACAATATTATTTTGGTAATTTTAAATTAATGCAAAAGCAAAAAATTTCAGTAAACAAATATGAAAATGAAATACAAAGTTTAGAAGAGCAAGGAAAAACAGTAATGCTTCTTGCAAATGCTAAAGCAAAAAAATTACTTGGAATAATTGCAGTTGCAGATACAATAAAAGAAACATCCTCTCTTGCAGTAAAACAATTGCAAGATATGGGCATTAATGTATATATGATTACTGGAGACAATGTTAGAACTGCTGTAGCTATTGCAAAGCAAGCAGGTATGAATGAAACTAATGTATTTGCGCAAGTGTTACCTGAAGATAAAGCCAATTATGTGAAAAAATTACAAGATATAAAAGATAAAAAAGGCAATCCATCAAAAGTTGTGATGGTTGGCGATGGTATCAATGATGCTCCTGCTTTAGCGCAAGCAGATATTGGAATTGCAATGGGCTCAGGAACAGATGTTGCAATGGAATCTGGAAACATTGTTCTTATGAAAAATGATCTTTTAGATGTTCCTAAAGCAATTAAACTAAGTAAACAAACAATGGCAAAAATAAAACAAAATATGTTTTGGGCATTGTTCTATAATGTTTTAGGAATACCAATTGCAGCAGGAGTCTTGTATCCATTTACAGGTTGGTTACTTTCACCAATAATTGCAGGTGGAGCAATGGCACTAAGTAGTGTAAGTGTTGTTACAAATTCATTACTACTTAAAAAAGCAAAATTATAAAGTTAGGGGTGTTAAAAAAATGAAAACAAAAATATATATCCCAGATATTGAATGTGAAAGCTGTTCAAAGCTTATTGATAAAAAATTTTCAAAAATAGAAGGAGTTTCAAATCATAAAATCCACTTTGATTCAATGGATATAGAATATAATGATAATACTATCAAAGCAGAAGACCTTGTTGTAGCTGTTGAGGACTTGGGATTTAGAGCATCAGTTAGACCATTTGAGAGAAAATCATTCAGTGAAAGATGGAAAGATTTTAAGGAGAATACCCATAAATATGAAACAGTCATTGAAGCAATACAGTACGGTTTTTTAGCATTTATAATATTACTTGCACTTGACGCTGTTGCATTTGTGGGATTTTTAGATAGTGCTATTCCTAATTTTTTTAGTCATTATGCATGGTGGTTATTTTATTTAGATTTAAGTGTTGCAAGTATTGGAGCAACAATATGGTACATGTCATCATATAAAGGAAATGTTACCTGTATGACAGGTATGATGATAGGAATGACAGTTGGAATGCAATCTGGAATGATGATTGGCGCTGTTGTTGGCGGATCAAATGGTTTTTTCACAGGAGCAATTGTTGGAATGACAGTAGCTGTCATTGCAGGAACTTTAACAGGCGCAGTATGCGGTATAATGGGAGCTGTGCAAGGCATGATGTCAGGTGTGATGGCAGGAACAATGGGCGCTATGATAACTATAATGATGTTTACAGACCATGTACTAATCTTCATGCCCTATTATATGTTAATCAATGTAGTGATACTTTTAGGATTGATATATTTATTTTATGAGGAAGTTGTAGAAGGAAAGAAAAATGTAAAAATAAAATCCTCAGATTTTATGACATTTGTATCAGCATGTATAATAATTACTACAATACTAACACTAATTATGATATACGGTCCAAAATCGCCATTGTTTGGATAAATAATAACTGGAATAAAAAATCATTAAAATAATTAATAATAAAAATGAATGATAAAGGAGGAGAAAAAAATGACAATAAAAAAATATATTATAGGAATGGCAATACTAATAATTGTATTAGTTTTTGGATTTTCTGCAAAAAATATAATGGCAACAAATAATTTTGGAGCAGGAACATATTATACAAATAATCCTTCAAATGATTTAGGAAGTAATGGTAATAATGTGGTAAATATCCCCGCAGGTGGAGTGCAAAATGCAAAACTTGCATTAGTTGATTTTTCATATAAATTAACACCAAACAAATTAGTGAAGGGTGTTCCTGTAAGAGTTGAAGTTGATGCAGCCACATTAAGTGGATGTATGGTAAATGTTGTCATAAGGGACTTTAATGTAAGAAAAACAATAAGGCCTGGCGATAACATAATTGAATTTACACCAGATAAAACTGGAACATTTTGGATAACATGTTCAATGGGAATGGGCCCTGGTTCATTTGAAGTTGTAAATTCAGATGGCACATCAAATCCAAATGCAAAAATTCAAGCAACAGCGCCAAAATTAGCAGGCGGTAGTTGCACAGCAAATGGCGGCGGATGCGGTTGCGGCGGTTAAATGCAAAAAACCATCTTTTATTTTTTTATTTTAAATTTATAAGAAAAATCTAATCCTCCTTCAATAAGAAGGTATTTCTGGGAAAGAGGGATTATTATTTTTATTATCTATTTGTTCATACCTTCTTTTATAAACTATGTCTTCAGTATCAAATAAAGTGTCAAATTCACTTTTCAAATCTGAAGTATCAAAGCTATGCGCCTTATTATTAAATATTTTCTGCTCCATTTTTCTCACCTATATAAAAAAATAAATTGAATAATTATATACTCGAATACTAATCTACCTTAAGAATAAATTACCTTAAGAGCAGAATATAATCTTCTGCTCAAGGTTATATGGGGTCATGTAATTATTTATACTAATGATTTTATTTATATATACTAACAACTGTTTATGTATTAATTAATTTTTTAATTAATTTTTTTGTATGTTTTTTATTTATACTCTTTTTTAATACTTCTTCACATGGTTTTCCACAATAAGGACATACAAATGAAAGCCCAACAAGTTTTGCTTTATTATTAATTTGCTTCTTGCAATGCTTACAAATAACTATCCCAATTGATTTAACCACAATAGTATTAAGCACTTGAACTATAACAATATATAGTAGTAAAAATTAACAAAACCCTTTTAAAAAGTAGTTATTTACCTAAAAAGAATTCACTTGAAAATGACTCTTTCTTGTCGAGAATTATGTTTAATAAACCAATATGATTTGATTTAATTATTCTATCTACTGAAAATGGATAAGCATGTACTATTTGAATTTCTTTTACATATTTTGACTGTAATTTCATAAGGTATCTATCCTTACTCTCCATATTTTTAAATCCCATAACTAATAAATGTGATATCTCAGATTCAGGAATTCTATAAGAAGTTATTACTTCTGGAATTTTTTGTATTATTTCAGAAAGTTGTTCCTCTGAATATTTTTCCCAAACATGTTCTGTGAATTTTATACCCAAAACAACCAGGGTTTCAACTCCTATTTTTTTAAAATCAATTATAGGCATATACCCTTTTATTATTCCTGAACTTTCAAGTTTGTGCCTAATCCTAAAAATTGCTTGCTGAGAAATACCCATTCCTTTGGCTATCTCTAAATCTGGAATTTTAGCCTGATCTATTATTTTTTTAAGTACTTTTTGTTCGTTTTTAGTTAATCTTGGGATATTAATATTGGGTTTTTCCATATTAAATACAAGAAATGATTACCATATGATAAAGGTTCATAAGATTTTTTTCGACTTTGAATTATATATCTTTAAATTATATGGTCCCCATACCTCTTACTTATTTTATTACAATCTGTTGCTCTATCCTAATATAGATTATAGTGCAAAACTCATATATTTTTTATCATCTCTTAAATATTTTTTATTCCTTCATTGCCGGATCATTAACTAACCATTCTATATTTTCAACTGGAATTACTTTAACACGAAGTGTTGGAAACATTTTAGCTAAATTTCTTAACAATTTATGTCCAAAAATAGGATTAATATTTTTTAAACCTTTTAGTAGTAACAAATTAGATAACTTTTTATACCCTTATATTCTTTCCAACATTTATGGCAACAGTTGCAGTAATAACTCCCGTATATGCTACAAAAGAAAACAATCGATTAATCTATTTAAAACAAACTATTAATAGTGTCGCAGCTCAAAATATTTCTAATCTAGGGTTTATTCACTTGATTGTTGATGATGGTTCAACAGAAGACATTAAAAATTTTATTGAAGCCTATAAATTTCAAAATTCTGCTCCTTGGTTAAAATATATAAGAAGAGAAAAAATATCAAATGAAATCAATACAGCATCAAACCCAATTAATACTGGGATTGAAGA
>CAZSAD010000032.1:0-19424 GCA_964604995.1 uncultured Methanosarcinales archaeon | reverse complement strand
CCTAATATTTTTTTTAAGCAAACGTTTTTAATCTTGTATTTTTTTGCTTTTGTAATGGAACTAGAATTAATAAAAAACCAAATCCCAGAAGACCTGTATAATATTTTAAAAAAAGATATTGAAAAATTAAGGCCTGGCCAGGAAAAAGCAGTAAAAAATGGACTTCTACAGGGTGAAAGTTTACTTATTTGCACACCAACTGCTTCAGGAAAAACACTAATTGCAGAACTTGCAGGAATCAAAACAATTATGGAAGGAAAAGGAAAAGTGATTTATATTGTTCCACTAAAAGCTCTTGCAACTGAAAAATTCAAGGAATTCAAAAGAAGATATGACAAAATGATTAAAGTTGCTTTGTCAATAGGTGATTTTGATTCAAGTGATGATTATTTGCTTAATTATGATTTGATTATAACAACAAGTGAAAAGCTTGATTCGCTTATGAGACATAGGGCTCCTTGGTTAAAATATATAAAAGTAGTAATAATTGATGAAATACATTTGTTAAATGATATATCTAGAGGTCCAACACTTGAAATAATAATAACTCTTCTTAAAGAATTGTTAAAAGATGTGCAAATTATAGGACTTTCTGCAACAATTGGAAATCCAAAAGAACTTGCAAGCTGGCTTAATGCAACACTTGTAGAGGATAATTGGCGACCTGTCAAATTGCATAAAGGGATTTATTTAAATGGTGAGATTGAGTTCGAAGAATAAGATAATTTTTAAAATCTTCACAGACTATATATTCGTAGATTATAATATGAATATATAAGTAAAACAAAAGGTAAAAGGTTATAAAACCAGTTTCCAAACATATTTTCATGACATTCAAAATAATAAAAGGCGTTGCCACAGCTGATGTTGCATACATAGTAAAAAGTAAAACTTTAGAGGAAGTTTTCTTAGATAGTGCAAATGCACTTTTTAGTACAATGGTTGACATTTCAACTGTTGGTAAAAAAAATAAAATAGAATTTAATTTAGAATCAAAAAAAATAGATGATCTTTTAATTGCTTTTTTAGAAGAGATAGTATTTTTCAAAGATTCAAAGAATTTCATTTTTTCAAGTGTAAAAATAAAAATTGTAGAAGAAAAGAATAGTAAATATAAAATCAATGGCCAATTATTTGGAGAAGAAATTAACATAAAAAAACATAAATTAAGATCAGATGTAAAAGCTATTACCTTGCATATGTTTAAATTAGAAAAAACAAAAAAAGGATGGGTTGCAAAATTAGTTTTTGATATATAAATCATATATAATAAAAAATAACAAATTGAGGAATAAAATGATTGATATGAAACAAATTGATGAAGCTGTTTGGGAAATACCAACTAGCTACAAAAAAGGAATGTTAGTTCCGTCTAGATTGTATGCTACAAAAAAAATTGTAGATACAATGGATAGTGGAGTAATTGAACAAGTAACAAATGTAGCGTGTTTACCTGGAATTCAAAAAGCATCATTTTGTATGCCGGATGGACATTGGGGTTACGGTTTTCCAATTGGTGGAGTTGCAGCTTTTGATTCTGAAACAGGGATAATTAGCCCAGGTGGAATAGGATTTGATATTAATTGTGGAATGCGCTTAATTAAAACAAATTTGTCAATTGATGAAGTTCAACCAAAATTAAAGCCATTAGTTGATACGTTATTTAAGATGGTTCCGGCAGGAGTTGGCGGAAAAGGTTTTGTAAAATTAACAAGACAGCAATTTAAAGATGTAATGACTGACGGTGTTAAATGGTGTGTGGATAATAGCTATGGCTGGAAAGAGGATTTACAAAGAATAGAAGAATATGGTATGATAAAAGGAGCGGACCCAACAAAAGTAAGCCAAAAAGCAATGGATAGGGGAATAAACCAACTTGGAACTTTAGGTTCTGGAAATCATTATTTAGAAATTCAAGTTGTAAGAAAAGAAAATATTTATGATGAAAAAATTGCAAAAGCATTTGAAGTTTGTGAAGATGGTCAAATTGTTATTATGGTACATTGCGGCTCACGTGGATTTGGCCACCAAATAGGAACAGATTATTTACACACATTTGATGGAGTAATGGAAAAATATAATATTTCTGTTAAAGATAAGCAACTTGCTTGCGCGCCTTTTAGAAGTAAAGAAGGCCAAGATTATTTTTCAGCAATGATTTGTGCTGCAAATGTAGCATTTGCAAATAGACAAGTTATTATGAATCAGGTAAGATTAGGATTTGAACAAATATTTAATAAATCTTCAGAAGAAATGGGAATGGATTTAATTTATGATGTTGCCCATAATATTGCTAAACTCGAAGAATATGAAGTAGATGGAAAAAAGAAAAAATTAGTTGTGCACAGAAAAGGTGCAACAAGAAGCTTTGGCCCAAACCAAAAAGAATTGATTCCTAAATATAGAAAAACTGGTCAACCTGTAATTTTAGGTGGGAGTATGGAAACAGGAAGTTATCTTCTTGTAGGAACACAAAAAGCTATGGATGAAACTTTTGGTTCAACTGCTCATGGTTCAGGAAGAACAATGTCAAGATCGCAAGCAACTCATGAATTTAGAGGAGAAAAACTTCAAAAAGACATGGAAAAAAGAGGGATATATGTAAAGGCAGTTTCTATGTCAGGTCTTGCTGAAGAAGCAGGCAATGCATATAAAAATATTGGAGATGTTGTTGAATCTTTACAAAAAAGTGGAATAAGTAAAGCAGTTGTTGGCTTAAAGCCCATTGGAAATATTAAAGGTTAATTAAATAATAGTAATAATAATAGTAAGGATGATAATAACAGTAAATAAAGAAAAGTAATTATAAATAATAAATTATAGATAATAAAAACAAGAGGTAAAATGATTTATACAGCACAGCAAAAAGTTCCAAATGGAAAATTAGCAAAAGTTAAAATTGATTGCACAGACAGTAAAATAAGTTCTCTTCAAATAACCGGTGATTTTTTTATTCATCCAGAAGAAAAAATAAAAGAAATTGAAGAATTGTTTAATGATTTAGATATCAATTTTGAACAAAATATAGGTTTATTAAAAGTTAAAAATTTAATAAAAAAAGAGAATATTGTAATGATAGGAATAACTCCTGAATTTTTAGTGGATTTAATAAAAAATGCAATTGCAAATTCAGACTAAACAAAATTGAGTAGATATCAAAATAAACAAAGGTGATATTGTGTCAACAAAATGGAGAATTTTATCTCTTCAAGAAAATGATGCATTTATGAATATGGCTCTTGATGAAGCAATTAGTAATTCTGTTGCTTTAGATTTATCACCACCCACTATAAGATTTTACACTTGGAAACCAAGTGCTGTTTCTATTGGCTATTTTCAAAGTATACTAGATGAAATAAATATTGATGCATGCAAAAATTCAAAAGTAGATTGTATAAGAAGAAGAACTGGCGGCGGTGCTGTATACCATGATATAGGTGGGGAAATAACATATAGTGTAATAGCTCCTGAAAAAATAATGCCAAAAGGAATTACGGAATCATATCATCTAATTTGTGGATGGATTGTAGAATCTTTAAAACTTCTTGAGATAAAAAGTGAATTCAAACCAATTAATGATATAATTACAAACGATGGTAAAAAAATAAGTGGAAATGCACAAACAAGAAGAAATGGGGTTTTACTTCAGCATGGGACAATATTATATGAAGTAGATGTTGAAAAAATGTTTTCATTATTAAAAGTTGGACAAGCCAAAATAGCAGATAAATTAATTTCTAATGTTAAGCAAAGAGTAACAAGTATAAAAAATATTGATCCTAGTATTACTAAAGAAGGATTATATTTAGCATTACTCAAAGGATTTAGTTTAAATAAAGAACATTTTTTTGGTGAACTTACATCAAAAGAAATTGAAGATGCTAAAAATCTAGTTGAAAATAGATATAAAACAAAAGAATGGAATTTTATGAGATAAAATATTAATAATTAACAGAATTGATGATAAATGATACAAATAATAAGATAAATTAGAACTAGTAAAAATTAAGAAGTTTCTCCAAAAATTGATGCAAATTTTCCTTCTTTACTAATTTTCATAACTTCTGTTGATGAAAAGACTTTTCCGTTCATGCATACATATACCCCAGATTTTAAATCTTGAACTTTTGCAATTGCATAACCTAAACTAAATGGTGCATCAGATGGACTAAACCCCATTAAAGGAATCATAGAACCAGTGATGATTATTGTTTGATCTTTTCTTTGTAAATTAGCTTCAAGAAATCTTGCAGTATCTGGCATAGTGTAAGTTCCATGTGTGATTATTATTTTTTTGTGTTTACTTTTTTCAACAGCAGTAAGAATATTTTTTAAATCCGATCTAATTATATCACGACTATCTTTCATGCAAATAAGAGTGTATTCTAAATTATTATACAGTTTAAGATTTTTAATAAAATTAGGGATAACTGTTTCTTCATTAGGCGTTACTGTATCTTTGGATATGTCATAAAATGAATCAATTGTTCCACCAGTAATAATAAAATGAATTGTATCTTCCATCATAAAACACCTTACCTTTTTTGGTTTATGCCTCACCATATTTTTATTTAGTTCTTGTTTTATTTTTTCTTGTTTAAAAAATGTACTGATTTTCCAAGCATTAATTCTGCAGCTTCACCAATAGCTTCCGATAATGAAGGATGAGGATGAATTGTTGATGCAACATTTTCCAATGATAAACCCATGCTTAAAGTTAATGAAAGCTCTCCAACTATGTTTGATGCATCTGGTCCCACTATGTGAAATCCCAATATTTTATTTGTATCAAAATCAGCTATGATTTTAACAAATCCATTTGAATCATCAATTGCTGCTGCTCTACCAAGTGCACTAAAAGGATATTTTGAAATATTGATTTTTAATCCTTTCTTTTTTGCTTCTTCTTCTGATAAACCAACAATTGCAATTTCTGGATCAGAAAACACAACATAAGGAATTAATGCAATATCACCATTATCTCTCTTACCAGCAATAATTTCTGAACATAATTTACCCTCTGCATAACCTTTATGTGCAAGCATTTGCCCGCCTATTAAATCACCAATAGCATAAATATTTTTTTCTGTTGTCATGAATTTATGGTCAACCACAACAAAACCTCTTGCATCTTTTTGAACATTTATTTTTTCCAAACCAATTCCTTCGGTTAATGGTTTTCTACCAATTGCAACAAGAACTTTATCAACTTCAATTTTACTTTCTTTTCCAGAAATTATATCCTTTAAATTTACAGTAACAATACTATTAGGTTTGCCATCAGTTTCACAAGAAACTACAGAAGTATTAAACAAAAAAGTGATACCTAATTCATTTGCTCTTTTTCTTACAACATCTCTTAAATCTAAATCAATTAATTTTAATAAGTCATCCGATCTTTCTGCAATTGTGACACTTGACCCAATTTTTGCATAAAAAGTGCTAAGTTCCATACCAATATAACCAGATCCAACTACTAAAATTCTTTTAGGAATTTCATTTGTATTTAATGCTTCAGAGCTGCCAATTATATTAATTTCGTTTAGTTTTGCACTAGCTACATCCATTGGGATTGAACCAGTTGCAATTATTGCAGATTCAAATTTTAAGGTAATATTTGTACCATCATTTAAAGATATTGAAATTTGTGTATTTGACAAAAATGAAGCACTGCCCCTAATTAATTCAACATTATTTGATTTGCACAAAAATTCAATTCCATTTCTTAGTTTTGTTACAATGCCTTCTTTCCAAATTTGCATTTTTTTTAAATCAAGATTTACATTATTTGCTTCAATCCCTATTTTAGATGAATGTTTAGTTTTATGATAAAGGTCTGCAACATGGATTAAAGCTTTTGAAGGAATGCAACCAACATTTAAGCAAATACCCCCAAGATGTCCTTTTTCAACAAGTACTACTTTTTTTCCAAGTTGCCCAAGTCTAATTGCTGAAGTATACCCTGCTGGACCCCCACCTATCACAACAATTTCACATTTCTTAATTTGCCCATTAGATAATTTTGAGTTTTCCATTTTAATAAATCCAATTAGTTTAATTATCTTTAATTGTGCTTGATAGTATTTGGTTGTATTTGATTAATTTTAATTAATTTTAAATTAAATTATTTTTTCAGGATTTTCAAGCATAATCATTACATCTTTTAAAAATCTTGCAGCTTCTGCTCCATCAACTACCCTATGATCAAAAGATAAAGATAAAGGCAATATTTTTCTTTGTTCAAATTTATTGTCTTGAAATTTTGCCCTATCCTGTATTCTGCCAATTCCTAAAATTGCAACTTCTGGAAAATTTATTATTGGTGTAAAATATAACCCTGCCATTGAACCAATATTAGTTATGCTAAATGTACTTCCCTTTAAATTACTAAGTCCAATTGTGTGATCTCTTGCTGCCTCTGAAAGTTTAGTAACTTCATTTGCAATTTCAAATATATTTAATTCATCTGTTTTTTTTACAACAGGAACCATCAAACCTTCAGTTGTATCGACTGCAATTCCCAAATTATAATATTTTTTGATAATAATTTCCTCATCTTTTTCATTTAGTGTTGAATTTAACAAAGGATGTAATTTTAATGCGTTAGTAACTGCTTTTGCAATGTATGTTAAATAAGTAATTTTGATATTTTTTGATTCCGCTAAAATTTTATCTGATTCTTTTTTAAGATGTAAATTAGTGATATCTACTTCATCAATTACAGTTACATGCGGTGCAGTGTATACTGATTCTTGCATTTTATGTGCAATAGATTTACGAATGGATGTTAAAGGCAAATGCTCAACTGAACCATATAAATCATAATTTTTAAAATCAGTATTTTTTACATCTAAATTTTTGGTAGAAGATACTTTATTAGATAATGTTTTTATTGAAGTTTTTGATTCATTGGAAAATTGTTTAACATCATCTTCGGTAATTCTACCGCCCGAACCAGTACCTATTACTTTAGTTAAATCAACGCCAATATCTTTTGCAAGTTTTTTTACCGCAAGAGTTGCTATAATATTTTTGTGAATATCTGCTTTTTTTTCATCTTTGTTCAAATTTCTTGTAAAAACATTATCATCTTTTCCTTCTTCTAAAAAACCAACAACTGATCCAGCTTTATTTGCTGCTGATGAACTATCTGTTGTTTGACTAGAACTTTTAGCTTCACCTAATTTAGAATCAACGACTTTATTTTTATTTTCACTAGGTTCATCATCTGCTTCAAATGTTACAAGAGTATCTCCAACATGAATTATTTCTCCTTCTTTGCCATGAAGTTTTAGTATTTTAGAGGTTTTTGGTGAAGGTATTTCTACAACTGCTTTATCAGTTTCAACTTCACAAAGAATTTGATCATGATTAACATTATCCCCTTCTTGAACATGCCATTTTACAAGCTTGCCTTCATGAATTCCTTCCCCAACGTCTGGAAATTTAAATTCAAATACCATTTTTCATCCCTATTTTTTGTTATTTTTTATTGTTGTTTAATGTTATTCAGATAATTTATATTATTTAGATAAGTTATAAGATTGGTATAAGCTATATGATTAATGCTTTATAGTAGAATTTAATAAATTTTCAAGTTATTTAATACTTTCTTTTTATTGCACCATAAAAAATTATAGAAATTGATTATAAATTGATTATAAAAATTTGTAGAATAAAAATTATAGAAATTTAGTAAAGAAAATTAAAATTGCATTACTTTTTCAATTCCTGCAACAACTTTTTTAACATCTGGGAAATAATAATTTTCCATTTTAAGGAAAGGAACAACTATATCAGGAGAAGTTACTCTTTCAACAGGTGCTTGTAATGAAAGCATTGCTTTGTCATTGATTAATGCAATTATTTCTGCTGCAACACCCAAAGTTCTTGGAGCTTCATTTACAACAACGCATCTTCCTGTTTTTTTAACTGAATTAATTATTGTTTCCTGGTCTATTGGTGCAATTGTTCTTAAATCAATTATTTCAATACTATACTTTGATTTTAAAAGTTCAAAAGCTTCCATACAAGTTTTAAGCATTGCTCCATAAGAGATCACCGTAATATCGCTTCCCTCATGCAATACATTGGCTTTGCCAATTGGAATAACATATTCTTCTTCTGGAACATCTTCTTTTATAGCACGATAAACTCTTGATGGCTCAAAGAAAATTACAGGATCTTGTTCTCTTAAAGCAGCTGTTAAAAGACCTTTTGCTTCATAAGGAGTTGAAGGGATAACAACTTTCAAACCTGGAATCTGTGCAAAAAGTGCTTCTGTACTTTCAGAATGATGTTCAAGTGCGCGAATTCCTGCACTATAAGGAGTTCTAATAACCATTGGACAAGTAAATCTTCCTCTTGACCTATTTCTTATTCTTGCAATATGATTTATAATATGATCCATAGCTGAATAAATAAAACCACTAAATTGTATTTCAGCAACTGGTCTTATTCCACCTAAAGATAAACCAAATGCTGTTGAAATAAGCCCTAATTCAGCTAGTGGAGTATCAGTTACTCTACTATCACCAAATTCTGCCAAAAGACCATCTGTTGCTCTAAATACTCCTCCATTTTTACCTACATCTTCCCCAATTAAAACAATATTTGGATTTTTTCTCATTTCTAATCTTAAAGCAAGATTGATTGATTGTACCATGTTTAATTTTTGTGTTGGCATTTTAATCATCCTAATTTATTTTGTAATTTTAATTTTTGTAATTCCCTAATTTGTAATTTCATAAGCATATTACTAAAATTTTTTTAAATAGTCTAATTGTTCTTTTAATTGTGGAGTCATTTCTGAATAAGTATATGTAAAAAGATCATCAACTTTTTGTGGAGGAATTGCCTCAAGTTCTTTGACTGCTAATTCAACTGTATTAGTTGCTCTAATTAAAACATCTTGTTCATATTGTTCATCGAAAAGATGTTTACTTTGCATGTATTTTTTTAATCTTTCAACTGGATCTTTTTTTCCCCAGTTTTCAACTTCTTCTTTAGAGCGATATCTTAAACTATCATCAGAAGTTGTATGATCTGCCATCCTATAAGTCACACATTCAATTAACGAAGGGCCACCACCAGAATATGCCCTATCAAGAGCTTGTTTCATTGCAAGGTACACTCCAAAAACATCATTACCATCTACTTGTATTGCAGGCATACCATAAGCAATTGCTTTTTGCGCAATTGTTTCTGACATGGTTTGTTTACTTCTTGGACATGAAATTGCAAATTGATTATTTTGACAAACGAAAATAGCAGGAAGTTTGTAAACAGCTGCAAAATTTAATCCTTCATGAAAATCTCCTTTTGAAGTTGAGCCATCACCAAAATAAGTTGCAGCTGCATGTTTTTGATTTTTTAGTTTAAATGCCCAAGCAACACCAACTGCTTGAGGAATTTGACTTGCAATTGGAATTGCAACAGTAAAATCATTTTCTCCTTCTGGAATATGTTGTCCTCGTTCATCTCCTGCCCAATATTGCAAAAGTGTCACAAGTGGCATTCCACGAACAATCAATGCACCGCTTTCCCTGTAAGTGGGAAATAACCAATCTTCTTTATCAAGTGCACTAGCTGTTCCAACTTGACTTGCTTCTTGCCCAAGAACCATTGCATAAGTGCCAAGCCTTCCTTGTCTTTGCAAAGATAAACATTTTTTATCCCATACTCTAATAAGAATCATATTTTCATAGAATTTCTTAATTTGTTCATCACTAACTTTTGGCATGAATTCTAAATCTACATTACCATTTTCATCCATAACTTGCAAATATTCCACATTGAAAGAATGTACTATTTTTTTTGGCATTGTGTCTCACTAAACAATTTTATTATAAAGATATTTCTTAAGTATTAACTTAGGTATTATATAAGTTTTTTGTTGAGATTTAAATTTTTTTATTATTTGATATTTTAGAGTAATATTTACTAAAAGATTAATGAAAAGTTTTATTTTGTAAAATGTTTGTTACAAAAAGTTCTCCTGCCCTATAAGAACTTCTAACAAAGGGTCCACTTGCAACATATGCAAATTCTAACTCTTCACCTTTATTTTTATAAAAATTAAATACATCAGGATGTATATATTCTTCAACTGGCAAATTCCAAGAATCTGGTCTTAAATATTGACCAATTGTAAGCATTGATACTCCAATTTTTCTAAGATCTTGCATTGATAAAACAACTTCTTCTTTTGTTTCACCTAAACCTAGCATTATTGAAGATTTAGTATAAATTTGAGGAGCAACTTTTTTTACATGTTCTAATAAATGTAATGATTGTTCATAATTTGCTCTTGGATCCCTAACTTTTTTTTGAAGAGATTTAACTGTTTCAATATTGTGTGCAATCACATCAGGATTTGCTTTAATAATATTATTTATTAAATCATCTTGTCCCCTAAAATCAGGAATTAAAACTTCAATTAAAAGCCCAGGAATATTTTCTTTTAATGTTTTTATACATTTAGCAAAATGCATAGAACCTTGGTCCTTTAAATCATCCCTATCGACAGAAGTTAATACAACATATTTTAATCCCATAGCAGATATTGTTTCAACTAATTTTTCCGGCTCATCTGCATCTAAGGGTGGTGCTGGAAAAGCAGTTTTGATAGCACAAAATTTGCATGCTCTTGTACAAGTATCCCCCATAACCATAAAAGTAGCTGTTCCTTCAGACCAGCATTCTGACATATTTGGACAATGTGCTTCTTGACAAACAGTAACTAATTTTTTGCCAGTAACTTTGTTTTTAATTTGTAAAAATTTCTCAGTAGTTGGAGGTTTTATTTTTAGCCAAGCAGGTTTTTCTAATACTTTATTAGATATCTGCTCATTAGAGATATCTTTAGTTTCCAAGGGATCTTTTTCTTGCATAATAAAAGCATTATGAAAAACTAATATATAATTGTAATGCTTAATATAAAGAATAATGTTTAGATTATTTAAGAATAAAGATCATTTAAGAATAATAGAAGATTAATCCAAATTAAATAATTCTTTTTTTGGTTTCTTTATCAACAATATGTATTACATTTACCGGGCATGCATCTGCTGCTTCTTTATTTTGTGCAAAATCTTTATCTTCAATTTCTTTTTCTTCCCATCCATCTTGTCTTTTTGTTGAACCTAAGCAATCTGATTTACCATCGTCATTCATTTCCCAAAATTCACAGGCAACTGCAGCGCATGCAGCGCAACCTATACAATTTGGTCTGTCATGTTCAATTTTGTATTTTCCCATAATAAATTAGAAATATAATGTATTTTTAATCCTTTCCTTTAATATTTCTTTTAGAAGCATAATTGATAGAAATTACTTAAACTTTGTAACCCCTATTTTCGGGCACATCTTTATAAGTTTACATTTACTGCAAATAGGAATTGGAGCTTTACATACCTTTCTTCCATGTTCGATAATAAAATAAGTGATATCAAGCCATAACTCTTTAGGAATTATCTGCATTAGATCCTGCTCTATTTTTATCGGATTTTGATTTTTAGTTAAACCCAATCTTTGTGATAATCTTCTAACATGAGTGTCTACTGCAATTCCCTCAATAATACCAAAAGCATTGCCCAAAACTATATTTGCAGTTTTTCTTGCAACGCCATGTAACTTTAAAATTTCATCCATAGTATGTGGAACATTGCCACCAAATTCTTTGATTAATAACTGACAAGTTTTTTTGATATTTGCAGCTTTATTTCTATAAAAACCGGTTGATTTTATGTCTTGCTCTAAAATTGAAATATCAGCTTGAGCAAAATCTTTGACAGTTTTATATTTTTTAAAAAGTGTTTCAGTAACTTTGTTTACCATTTTATCGGTACATTGTGCAGATAGCATAACTGCAATTAAAAGTTCTAAAGAATTTGAATAATTAAGTGAGATTTTAGACTTAGAATATTGTTTAGACAATGAGTGTATTATTTTCTTTGCCCTAATTTTTTTTGCCCTAATAATTGCATTATTGATTTTTAGTGATTCTTTTCTTCCAATTCTAAAACTAGAGGATTTTATCATTTTCAATTTGTTCATGTAATTTGTTCATCTCTATATTTATTGATAATTTGTGAAATTTTTAGTACACCTTCAACCAATCTTGGACCTGGCCTATTTAATAAAGAATCATCTATTGCAAAAATTTGCCCTTTTTTAAAAGCAGGAATTGTATTCCAAATTGGTCTCAATTGAATATTGTTAAGATTGGTTCTTCTACCAATATTTGTCCATGCAATCAAAACAATATGTGGATTGAATTTTGCTATTTGATCAACTTCAACTTCGATACTTTTCTTTCCTTTTTTTAAATAGCTAACTCCTCCTGCAAATTCGATTAATTCAGGTACCCAATTTCCAGATACTGTAAATGGATTATTCCATTCTTCACAATAAACTTTTATTTTAGATTTATGTTGATTAAATTCTTTAACTAAATTGATTTTTCTTTTCATGGCATCAACAATTCCTTGTGCTTTAGTTGAATGATTAGTTGCTTCGCCAATTGTAAGTATACTTTCATAAACTTCATCAAGATTAATTGGATTAACATGCACTATATTTAATTTAAGATTATGGAGTCTTTCAACAATTTCAGATTGTAAAAAATTAGAAGTAAAAACAACATCTGGTTTTAATTTTTGCAACTTTTCAAAATTTATATCAAGCCAGCCTCCAATTTTAGGTTTATATTTTGCATCATCTGGAAAATCACAGTATTTAGTAGTTGCAATGATTTCTTTTCCTAAACCTAATGCAAAAAGAATTTCAGTATTTGATGGAGCCAAAGATATTATTTTCATTTTAACACCTTAAGATTATAAAAATAAATATTAATTGTATAAATGTTTATTACAATATCAACATTTAATCAAACTTTAATCAAACTTCAAGGCCCAAATTTTTTATAACTACATTTTTATCAAAGGGTTTAAGATCTTCATAAGATTGTCCAAGACCAATAAAGATTATTGGCTTTTTAGTTACATAAGAAATTGATATAGCAGCTCCTCCTTTTTCATCAACATCTGTTTTTGTAAGAATTATTGCATCTATTCCAACTGCCAAATCAAAACTTGTAGCTTGTTCAACTACATCATTTCCAGTTAGCGAATCACCAACAAAAACTTTCAAATCTGGTTTTACTACTCGTATTATCTTTTTCATTTCGTCAATCAAATTTGCATTTGAATGTTGTCTTCCTGCAGTATCAATTAAAACAACTTCTTTTCCTTTTGCCTTGGCATGTTCAACTGCATCATATGCAACAGCTGCTGGATCTGCACCATAATCGTGTTTAATTAATTTCACATCAATTCTTGATGCGTGTTCTTCTAATTGGTGTATTGCTGCTGCTCTAAAAGTATCTGCTGCAGCAATTACACAAGATATATTTTCTTTTTTTAATTTACTTGCAATTTTTGCAATTGTTGTAGTTTTACCAGAACCATTTACACCAAAAAAACAGATTACATAAGGATTTTTTTGACCATTTTTTGATTCTTCTTTTCTAGATTGAATTGCTTTAAAAATATCAATATTATCTATTTCAAATAGTTCTTCAATTGATTTTTTAAGAGTAGAAATAATAACTTCTTCAGTTTTTCCAATTTTTAATTTGGTATTAACCAATTCTTTTTTCAAATCTGATTTTATTTTTTCAATAACTTCCATTGCAACATTACTTTCCATTAGACCAATTTCAAGTTCCCAAAATATTTCTTCAAATTTTTCATCTGATAAAGATTTAGTTGTAACAGCTTCACTTAATTTTTCAAAGAAACCTTTTTTCTCTTTAGGGATATTTTCAATAGCATCTTCTGCTTTTTCTTCTGCTTTTTTCTCCCCTACAGTTTGTTTATTTAATTTTTCATCTTTAATAGGGATTTCTTTTTTAATTTCTAAAGTTTTTGTCTCAGGTAAGTTTATTTCAGAGGTTTTTGTTTCTATTTTTTCTGTTTTTGATTTTACATCATCCTTGAGTTTTACATCATCTTTTTTACCTGTGAATGTTTGTGCAATTTTTGAAAAGAAACTTTTTTTCTTCGGAGAGGTATTAAGAATTGGTTTTTCATGCTCTACTTCTTCTTTTAATTTTGAGTGTTCCTTAGATTTTTTTTCTTTGACTAAAGGTTCTTTTGAAAGTTTGATTTCTTTTTTTATTTCTTCTTTAGTTTCCTCTTTTAATTTTTCTGTAATTTTTAGTTTTTTTTCATGCTCTTTTTTTGTATCTTTTTTAGTTTCAGATTTTTCAGATTTGGAATTGGATTTAGGTTCAATTTTATGTTCGGGTTTATGTTCTATTTTGTGTTCGGATTTTTGTTCAGGTTTTTCTTTTATATCTGAACCATTTACATCCGGACTATCTTCTACAGTTTTCTTTAATTTAGAAATCGCATTCTTGATTTTTTCCTTAAGAAAACCAAACATTTTTTTCACCCATCATTTTTGATTTAACTATTCCTTTAGTTTATATTTTATTATTTGTTTATATTTTATCATTTTTTAAAAATAAGTACATAAATTAACCTTGTACCAATTTTTGCAATTCATTATCAAGTGTTTGCATCTTAGCACTCATTTTATTTAATTGTGCAATTATCTGTGCCCTTATCCCAGACATCTCACCTATTTGTTTTTCCAATAATTCAACTGCCTGAGGAATTGTTTTGTCAACTAAAACATTGTTTCCCACATTGACTAAAATAATATTACTATCAGTTATTGTGCCTTTTACAAACATACCTGCTGCAACAGGCACCATAATCTCTGAATTTTTTTTAATAGATTCCATCTCTTTTATTGATTGTTGCATACTTTTAATTTCCATAAGTTGCCCATCAAGAGTTTGTAAATTGTTGTCGAGCTGTCGCATTTGTTGTTCAATTGACTGAAATTCCATATACTTTGCTTGAAGTTTTTTTTCAGCATCTTCTTGTTTTTTTGGCTCCATGATTTTGACCCCCCTTAAATTTTATAAAAAGTATAAATTAATGTTGTAAATATTTACCACCATTAGCTAAATGACTAACTGATTCTTCTGCATGTATATTTTTTATTGCTTCTGCAAGTAATGGTGCTACTGATATTATTTTAAGCTTACTAGAAAAAAGATCGTTTTTTACATTTGCATTTTGAGGTATTGTGTTTGTGACTACCATTTCTTCTATTGGAACTTTCGATAATCTTTCCAAAGCTGGAGATGAAAATATACCATGTGTTGCACCAACATATATTTGATTTGCACCAGCATTTTTCAAAGCAAATACTGCTTCACAAATTGTACCTGCGGTATCTATCATATCATCTAAAATAATTACATTTTTTCCTTTAACATCGCCTACAATATTAGTAACTTTTGCTTCATTGTGCTCGGGTCTTCTTTTATCCAATATTGCAATTGGTACTTTAAACTCAGTTGCAAGTTTACTTGCTCTTTTTGCTGAACCAGTATCCGGACTTACAATAACTAAATTTTTGATATCTTTTTTTGCGAAGTAATTTTGTAGTAGTGGTAAAGCATATATGTGATCCAAAGGAATATCAAAAAATCCCTGTATTTGTCCACTATGTAAATCAATTGTTAAAATACGATCTGCACCTGCAGCCACTAATAAATTTGCAACAAGTTTTGCTGCAATTGCTTCTCTTGGCATTGCTTTCCTATCTTGCCTAGCATATCCATAATAAGGTATAACTGCAGTGATTCTTCCTGCTGATGCTCTTTTTAGAGCATCTATCATAATAGACAATTCAACAAGATTATGATTTACTGATTTAGAAGTTGGCTGTATTACAAAAACATCACATCCCCTTACATTCTCTTCAATCTTTACATAAATTTCACCATCAGCAAAAGATTTAACTGTTGCTTTTCCCAAAGGGATATTTAGATAAGTTGAGATTTCTTGTGCAAGTTCTTTATGGGCATTGCCTGTAAAAATTTTTAGTTCTTTAATTTTAAGCACCTTTAATTTTAAGGATATTATTGTTTTAATGATTTTATTATATTAGGTCTAAGAAAAAAAGAGGGTTTAAATACTTTTATGATAAAATAGGATACTAAACAAAATAAAAGATTAAGAAATGATTACCAAAGATTTATTGATTAAATTAGATCAATGAATTAATGCTGATTATTAATTGTTAGAATCATCTTCTAATTGTTTATTATCTTTAACCTCATTGTTATTTTCAGATTGAATGGGATCTTTAATATCCCCATTATTTTCAAGTTTAATGTTTTCTTTGATTTTTTCAGCATCAGAAATTGAAGAATTAATATTCAAAGAATTGACTGATTTTTTAGATTTATATTTTATTTTTATCGTTTTATTTTCATCTTTAATATTTTCATTAATATCATCAATTTTTTCTTTTGGTATTTTTTCTTTTTTCTTTTTGCTATTAACTTTTTGTTCTTGCATGGTATCTTCAATTTCACCTGTTGCTATCATGTCTAAATCATGGGGTTTTGCGGATGGAAGTGTAATTTCAATTTCTCCGAAATGTTGCTGTTGTAATAAGTCAATTTTTCTTTGTCCAGATAAATGCAAGAGGGGAACAAAAGTCATAACTTTGTCTAATCTTTCAGTTGAAGGAACTAATTGACTAAAAGTTAGTTTACCCATCTCTTTTGATTTAAGATAAGTTTCAATTCTATCATATAACTTAGTAATAATCACATCTATGTCAACATGATATTCTGGAAGATGAACTCTTATTTCAGGAATATCTCGCATAATGCGTCTATGTTTTACTTCAAGAGCTTTTTGCAATGCAGAAACAAGATCATAAACTGATACTTTTCTTTTTCTTGGTTGAGGTGTTCTTGGTATTAATTGAAAATCTTCACCAGGTTTAATTTCTTGTGCAATTAATTGTTCTGCTTCAATATCACCGTAAAATTGTTCTTCTGACATTTCATTAGGGTCAATAAATAAATTATCAAAGTCAGTCACATCATCTTCGACTAATTTTACAGCTTTGATTCTAAGTAGTAATGCTGCAGCTAAAATTACCTTACCAGAAATTCTTAAATCCATTTCTTTTAACTGCCTAACCATTTGTATAAATTTCTCAGCAATTAAAGTAACATTAATATCCCAAGGATCCATCTGTTCATTTTTAACTAAATCATAAATAATCTGCTGCCATGTAACATCATCTTTTTCAAAAACAATTTCCATGATTCTATCTTGCATAAAAGAAAAGGATGAATAGGAGTATAAAAAATTATTTATAATACGATGCTAAAATATTATGTATGAAAAAACTTAGTGATATTGCCCCAATTGAAAATAGTAGTGTAATAATTTCAAAAAAAGAAGAAATAAAAAATTATGTTGAATTACCATTAATTAAAGCATGTGAAATTTTGTGGGATAAAAATATTGAAACATATATGTCATCTGCCAACAGACAAAATGTAAAATATGGGTGTTTTTTAGAAATAGTTTATGATACATTAAGTGAAAGTAATAAAGAGATATGTAAAAAGAAAAAATGGAAAATTGGTAAAAATAGAATGGGTTTAAACATTGTAGCATTAGAACTTATGACAAATGGGGTTGATTTTGATATTGAGTATATTGAACATTCTTTTGTTGAAAAAGTTGATATGTTTAAATGGCAAGAATTAAAATGGGGATATCAAAAAATTGAAGATTATTATGGACATATCAAAGTATTGGATCTTGGGGCATACACTAGTTTAGTGAATGAAACAATAAGAATTGGAAGAGTTGATAGGGGATATTGGCGCGATCCGAAAATACCTCCTTTTGTTGATGTTAAAAATAAATTAGTTTTTGCAAGCGAAGAAATTTATCATAAGTGGAAAAAAAAGAAATTTGATATACTTGGAATTTTTTATCAAAAAAAAGTTTGAAATAAAAAATATAAAATGATTAGTAAATTTCTTGATAAGAATAATGTTTGAATTGAATATATTTATAAAATAAAGGCAATGACTATTTATTTATTGGGCTCATGGTCTAGTGGTTATGAATAAAGTAAAGGTTTATAAATTTAATAGTTATTAAGTGAGTATGAAAACCAAAGATGGTAGATTTATAGAGAAAAGAATTAAAGGTGAAACAAAATTCATAAGGAGAATATTATATAAAATTAAAGAATCAAATAAATTTAGTTGGTCAACTTTGGCAACCAAATTAAATATTTCAGAGTATTCTATAGTGCAAGGATGGTTAAGAAGAAGGAATACCCTACCCCTATCTGTTTTTAAAAAGTTAATTAAATTACATCCCTCACTAAAGTTTAATGATGTAAAAAATAGAATTGAAATAATTGAACCATTTTGGGGCCAAAAAATCGGTAAAAAGTCAGAAATAGAAAATAAAATAAAAATTCCTAAAATACATTCTATTGAATTTGCTGAATTTTACGGAATATTGCTAGGAGATGGATGTATTTATTCAAATTTATCGGGGTTTTGTATAAGCTCTAACACTTTAGCAGATAAAGATTACATTGAGAGATATGTTCCAGATTTAATAATTAAATTGTTTGGCATTAAACCAAAGATTTACTATTCAAAGAAAACAAAATCTGCCAATTGTGTGTTATATAGTAAAAAGATTACTACATTTTTAATTAGTTTAGGATTCCCAAAAGGAAAAAAAGGTTATGGAAATCCAAAAATATTGGATATCTTCTTTCATAAAGAAGAAGAAGTTTGTGCTTGTTTAAGAGGAATAAATGATACAGATGGTAGTATTTGTGGACATCCCCATTCAAAAATTATGCTCAACATTTCCATAACTTCAAAATCATTATTAAAATCGTGTGTTAAAGCATTTGAAACATTAAAAATCAAATCTGGCCCATATAATAAGGGTATAAATTTATATGGTAAAGAAAAATTAAGAATATATTTTAAATGTGCTGGAAGCTCCAATTTGAAACACATTCATAAATATCAAGAGTTTGTTAGAAAAGGGAAAGTTCCCAATACCAAACAAACAGAAGCTTTTTTAAAGAGTAATAAAATTTTAAGAATAGAATTGCCATATTATGGGCCCGTAGTCTAGTGGTTAATTTTTTAGTTGAACAAAATTTAGCTAAGAAGTCTACAGATGACGTCTCCCTTACACGGAGAAGGCCGCCAGTTCGAATCTGGCCGGGCCCATTATTTTTCATTAAGTTTTATAAACCGCATGTTAATTCTAATTTAAAGTGGCAATTACCGTTCTCGTGGCGATTACCAAAAAGTTATGCTTCGAGACAGATAGAGTAATTGTTAAAATTTACACGGTCGTAGTCTAGCGGTATGACACGTCCCTGCCACGGACGTAACCCGGGTTCGAATCCCGGCTGTCGCATAACCACTATCAGGCAAGCTGACGGGCCCGTAGCTTAGTCTGGTGGAGCGCCGGTCTTATATG
>CAZSAD010000031.1:17354-19646 GCA_964604995.1 uncultured Methanosarcinales archaeon | reverse complement strand
CTTATATAATTTTATATAATTTATTTTTTTAAGTATCACTGTTAGGTGTTTTTTAATGAGCAATACAAGAAAAAAATGGAGTACTGATGGAAATTTCAATTCAGGATATGAGATGGAAATGTTTACTCTTAACAAAGAAGGATATGTAGTACACGATGCGGATTATATAATTAAAAGCGCAAAAAAAGAGTTTCCATTAATACATGTTACAAAAGAAGCTGGAAAGCATATGCTTGAAATAGGTGTAAATCCAAGTAACAATTTAAGAAAATCATTTACAGATATAAATTACACTTTGGAAAAAGTTTGGGAAATTGCTGAGAGAAAAAAACTGCTTTTGTACCCCTTTGCAACATATCCTGGAAAATTTAATCCAGAAATTCATTCAACTTTTTGGTATGAAATACAAAAAAAATTGTGGGGAGAAAATAAATTTATGATAAATGGACTTTGCACTGGATTTCATTATCATTTTTCTATTGAATCAAAAACATACAATAAAGCAAGACAATCACTAACTTTAAAAACAAATTCTAAAGAGAGCAATAGCTTAATGAGCAGTTATAACTTTCTTATCGCAATTGATCCAGCTGTTACAACTTTTATGCAATCTTCTCCTTTTGTTCAAGGAGAATATCTTGCAAAAGATTCAAGAATGTTGATTTATAGAGGTGGAGATAATCTTAAGTATGATGGTTTATGGGGAGATTTTCAATTATTTGGTGGATTACAAAGTTATACAAACACAATAACTGATTTGACAAAACTAATTGAAAGAAGATATAACACTTTTAAAAATCAACTTATCAAATGGGGATTTGATGAAAAACTAATAAAAAAACATGCAAGAAAACTTGATATTGCATGGAATCCAGTTAAAGTTAACAAGCATGGTACATTTGAGCAAAGAGGGATGGATATGAATCTTCCAAGTTATACTCTTGGAACAAGCACACTTCTTCAAATGGCAATGACTAGAATTGTCAAAGAAAAAATAAAAATTATACCACATGATATTGGGATTTACAAACCTTTCAAATTGGAAAAAAAAGAATTGTATGTTCCACCAATTAGTGTTGTTCGTGAAAAATTACAGTATCTTTCTGCAACAGAAGGAATTGCTAACAATCAAATACATAGATATTGCAAAGCTTTTTTGAATTTTGCAACAAAAAACATTAAAAAAGAAGATAAAAAATTAGTAACCAGAATATTAGAAGTGTTAAATACTAAAGAAACAATATCTGATAAAATAATTAATAAAGCAAAAAAATATGATTACCAAGAAGGGTTAAAAGATGAACAAGCTGCAGCAATTGCTGAAGAG
Source organism: uncultured Methanosarcinales archaeon (assembly GCA_964604995.1). GTDB lineage: Archaea > Nanobdellota > Nanobdellia > Woesearchaeales > JABMPP01 > JAGVYD01. The sequence continues at coordinate 18,319 of CAZSAD010000031.1, read as the reverse complement.
TGGTCATATGAATTTTTAGATGATATTGAATACACAAAAAAATTGCTTTAGAATAAAAAACTGTTTTATAATTATTTATAATAATGATAATAATATTCTCAAAGCATTATTTTTATATTTTTAATTAATTATCTTTACAAGAATTGAATTCTTTATTATAATTAATATCATTTTTGTAAATATCAATTTTGGAATGTAAAATAATTTCTAAAGAATTGACATCAATCAAATAAATGTGTCTTGTCGAATTGTTGTTTAAACAAACCTCGATAATTTTATCTGCATTGTGATGTTTCATTTTTTGGGATACGAAAAAGTGATAATTGGAAATATCATCTTTATCATTTTGTAATGCAGATGTAACAACAGCTTTTGCAGATGCAATCTGAAGTTCTGTTAGCTTTACAAATTTAGATTCGAATACATATTCTTTAGCAACGCCTATGATAATAATAAGTATGAATATTGCAATTACTACAATAGATGTTATTTTCATGATATTACTATTTTGCTTTTTTTTAACTAATTTTTTCTTTGCCATGTTAATATTAATTAAGTTTAATGTTTATATTACTTTGCATAATTGGATATTTTTGTTTACTAATTCATTCATTATTTTTTGTAATGTTAAATCCACCAAATAAAGGTGTCCCAATAACATATATTCCATAGGTGATAAAATAAGCACTTGCAACATCAATTGAATAGTGAACATGCATTAATAATACAGTTAATGCTAAAATAATTGATGAAAAAATCATGAAACATTTTATTTTACTATCTTTATAAACAAGAAATCCTAAAAAAGGTAAACCTGCATGGCCTGAAAAAAATAAATCATTTGTGTAAGTTAAGAATTGAAAAAAAGAAGGAGAAACTACAGTAATTGCATCAGCGGGTGCTTTAAGATGAGTTAGAATAATAAATGCTGATCTAACTAGAACAAATAAACTTAGCATACCTAA
>CAZSAD010000031.1:15265-17344 GCA_964604995.1 uncultured Methanosarcinales archaeon | reverse complement strand
GAATTTTTTTGGTTCAAAAAAAAGAGGATACAAAATATAAACGATTAGAACAACAATAATCCCCCATACGAATAAGAAACTTAAATCAACAACTGGAATAGAATCCAATATTAAATCTGGCACTGAGATGGTGTTTAAACTATCAACATAGCTACTTGAATAAGATAAAGAAACAAGAGATATTATCAAAAACAAAAATGCTAAAAATATCTGATTTTTGTGCTGTATAATATCCTTTTTCCATTCATTGAATTTTGATGGCATTTGTTTAGCTATGAAATGAATTATTAGATTATAAATTTTACCATAAATAAAAAAAATTAAAAACAAGATTTTATGAGAACCAACTTGTTAATCTTATTGCTAACCTTGTGAAAAAACCCTTTATTTTTTTAGAAGTTTTTGTTCCTTCAAGTATAATATCTTGGGATTTTATCTTTTCATTTAATACATCAACTGGCTTTTCTGAAGATAAGATGTCTTCAATAGTTTGCTGATCTTTGATGAATAGGTTATAAGTTGCATTTTCAGTAGTGGAATTACAAGAAGTGCTTTCTATTTTTCCATCTTTTATAACAATCATTCCAACCACTTCCCTATCTAAAGTGTATACGTTTGTTATTTCATTTTTATAAGGCAGTGAGTTTGGAACAGAAACTCCAGGTATTACTCCTACTTCATCTGTTAAATAAGAGCAGAAATCTGCAGAAACTGAATTTGAAAAAAACAATAAAAAAGATAGCAATGTGGCAAAGGCCACTGTTTTGAAAAGAGTTTTGTTTTTCATAAAAAGATAAAAAGAGATATTATTTAAAAAGTTAAGCTAAAATTAGATAAAAGTATTTATATTAGTTATTCGCCATAAAATTAATGGAAAATGAAGGAAAAAAAATTAGATTTGTTAAATATCCTAAATTTATATTACTTTTTATCACATTTATGGTTGCATACCTTATTTTTGCAGGAAGAGATCATCCTTTTTTAAATGAGGTTCTTACACATCTTGGATATGTTGGCACATTTATTGCAGGAATGATGTATGCTTACGGGTTTACAGCTGGTCCTGCAACTTCAATTTTACTGATTCTTTCTAAAGAACAAAATATATTAGTTGCTGGAATTATTGCTGGATTAGGAGCATTACTTTCAGATTTATTAATTTTTAAATTGATAAGGCATTCTTTTTATGATGAAATAGAAATGTTATCAAATGAAAAGATTATTCTTTGGCTAACAAAAACTTTGCCCAGTATTATTAAAAAATATCTTTTGTCTGTTTGTGCAGCAATAATAATTGCATCGCCACTTCCTGATGAAATTGGAGTTTCTATGATGGCATCTGATAGAAGAATAACTGAAGATAATTTTATGTTATTTTCATTCTTATTAAATACTTTAGGAATATTTGTAATTTTGTGGATTGGAACTACATTATAAAAATATAAAGTTCTAAAATTTTTAACTAAAAATTAGAGCTTAATTAAAAATTAATTTAATTAAAACAAAAGATTTATATATTAACATATCAATACTTATTGATATGAAAGAAAATATCAATTTATTTAAGGCGTTAGGAGAAGAGACAAAACATCAAATTTTAAAAATTCTTTTAAGTAAAGAGATGTGTGCATGTGAAATTCCACCTAAAATAAAAAGAACGCAGTCAAATACTTCAATGCACCTTGCAAAATTACAAGACTGGAATTTGATACAAAGCAGAAGAGAAGGCAAAAAAATAATTTATTCTTTAAAAGATAAACGCATATTAAAAATATTTAAGGTGATAAAATGAAAATAAGTGTTTTAGGTATGGGATGCCCAACTTGCAAAAGATTATTTGAAGATACCAAATTAGCAGTAGCTGAATTAAAGATAAAAGCAAATGTTGAATACATTGTAGATATTGAAAAAATAATGAAAATGGGAATAACAAAAAGTCCGGTTTTGCTTGTTGATGGCAAAGCTGTGATTGTTGGATATGCGCCTAACAAAGAAAAAATAAAAGCAATAATTCAAGGTGAGTAAAATTAAAATCAAAAGACTTTTTAGAGGAAAATAAATGGATATTTTTTTTCCAGT
>CAZSAD010000031.1:0-15243 GCA_964604995.1 uncultured Methanosarcinales archaeon | reverse complement strand
AATTAATTATTTTATTTATGATAGTATTAAGATTTTATTGTTGTTATGCACCATAATTTATTTGGTTTCAATAATAAGAACTTTTTTGCATCCACAAAAGATTAAGAAATTTTTATCAAATAGATTTGAAATTGTTGGAAATTTTCTTGCTGCATTAATTGGAACAGTGACACCATTTTGCTCATGCTCTGCTGTACCATTATTTATTGGATTTGTGGAATCAGGTGTTCCACTAGGTGTAACATTTTCTTATCTTATTTCTGCACCGATGGTAAATGAAGTTGCTGCAGTTTTATTGTTTGCATTATTTGGATATAAAATCGCATTAATTTATGTAGTATCCGGAGTAACAATTGCTACACTTGCAGGTTTTGTTCTTGGAAAAATGAAATTAGAAGGCCAAGTAGAAGAATATGTTTGGAAAATAAAAGTTGGAAAAATAAGCAAGAATCAAAAAGTTGCAAAATTAGTTTGGAAAGATAGATTAAAACAATCATTTGATGAAACTTATAGATTAGTAAAAAAGATTTATCCTTATGTTTTAATTGGAATAGCTATTGGCGCTTTTATACATGGTTATGCGCCAGAAAATTTGCTTGCAAAAATTGCTAAAAAAAGCAATTTGTTTGCTGTTCCCATTGCTGTTTTAATTGGAGTTCCACTTTATTCAAATGCAACAGGAGTAATACCCATAGTTAAATCATTAATTGAAAAAGGATTACCAATTGGAACTGCTCTTGCTTTTATGATGTCAGTTACTGCAATTTCTTTTCCTGAAATGATAATATTAAGAAAAGTTCTAAAGCCAAAATTATTGGCATTATTTTTTGGAATAGTTGCACTTGGGATAATATTTACAGGATATTTATTTAATTTTTTGATGTAAATTAGATTTGTAATAATTATATTAAATCATATTGAATCAATAACTTTTTTTAATTTTTCTTCTACAGCTGGTCCAATTTCTTTTAAGAGCGAATTTCCAATTTTTTCCATTTGAACACTTGGATTTATTGCTGCTACATAGGTTTTATTTTTTAAAGTATAAACTATTAAATTACAAGGAAGCATTAGTCCTAAATCCATTTCTGCTTGCAAAGCTTTGTATGCAAAATTAGGATTGCATGCTCCAAGAATTGAATAATTTTCAAAATCAATATCTAATTTCTTTTTGAATGTTTCTTTAACATTGATTTCAGTTATGACACCAAATCCTTCTTTTTCCAATTCTGATTTTACTTTTTTTATAGCCTCAAGATAATTTAAGTTAACTTCTTTTTTGTATTGGTACATTTTCTCACCCATCTACTTTTTGAAAATTAAAATTGAATAAAATTTATTATTGAATAAAAAATTAATTGAATAAAACTAAATTGAATAATTTATTTCCATTCTTTCATTTCAGATTCAACTTTAGATACCCAATTTTTTATAGTGCCCATAATCCTTTTTTTAACTTCTTCTTTATTTTTTATTTGATAATAATAAATATACCCACCTTGGTCAATGTTTTTTTGAGTCCTGTATAAAATTCTTTTTTCATATAAATTTTTAACTCCTTTTTGAACTGTAGTCAAATCAAGTTTCAATGCTTTTGCTAATTCTGCACTTTGAAAACCTGTGGAACTATGCATTAGTAAATATTCAAATAAATGAAATTCACTTTTAGTTAAACCTAAACTACATTTTACGATTTCTTTCAAATCGAATTTTTTACATGCAAAGTCTATCATATTAATCAAAAACATATTGGTAGATATTAAGTTTACTATTCTTTGTAGCTTTCTTATTCTTCTTTCATGCCAAAATGATTTAATATTTTTGCTAATAAACACCAATTTGTAAATCCATATTGAAGCAAATTAAGTCCAATAAATCCTGTTAAAAATAACCAATAAATTGAATAAAAATAAGCCAATACTGATCCTATTAACACCAAACTTCCTGCAAATATCCTAATAAAATTTTTAATTTTCATTTTTATCACGCTCCATTAAAAAGAAAAATACTGGTAAAATGATAACACTTACAAACAAAGCAAAAAATATTCCAATTGCAAGTATTATTCCCAAGTCTTGCATTGATGGCATTAAACCAAAAAGCAAAGCTAAAAATCCAGCTATTTCTGCAAAAGCTGAACCAGATAAACCTATGATTAAAAATTCCTGAAATTTTGCTATTGCCATTTTTTTGTCGTATTGCAGCAAAAAGTCATCATAAAAATGATAGACTGAGTTTATACCATATGAACTCCCAAGTGCAATTATCATTGCTGCTGAAACCATTGTTACAACATTTAATTTTATTCCAACATAACCAGTTACACCTAATGCCCATATTAATGAAAAAATCATAATGACTAGACTATAAACTGTTTTTTTTATTGAAAATTTATAATGAAATAATAAGAATATAATCATAAGACCAAAACTTACTAAAGTAATTTTAATAAAATCAGAGATAATAACTTTAAAAGTTGCCTGATCAATTGCATTAAAGCCTGTTAGTTTTACATCGAAACCTGGATTTTCTGCTTCCAATATATTTTGTGTAAATTTGATATCATCAATAACTTTTTTCACAGTCTTTGCTGAAGCGCCTGTATCTGATTTAATTTGAATAAATGTTATTGTTCTAGAAGGATTGATGAAATTTTTTGTTCTAGGATCTGAATCTAAAATATTTTTAATTTGATTTTCTGATTGAGGGATATTCCCATTATTATTTTCTTTTACTATTTGTGATATGGAATCAACTTCAACTATATTTTCAAGCCCATTTAGACTTTGAGAAACTGAATCAATATAACGCAGACTAGAAGGTGAGTAAATATCAATATTTTCACCAACTAAAACCAGATATAACATATCCGCACCATATTGAGAGCGCATATCATTCATGAGCTTAACTTCTTGTATGTCTTGGGGAAGTACTTTTTCTAAACTTGGTTCAACATTATTTAATAACATTGGAATTCCTGGTAAAGTTGCAAGTGTAATTGTAATAGCTAAAATTACAAAGAACCAAGGATATTGTCCTTGCAGTTTTCCTAATTTAAATCCAATTTTTCTTAAGTATGACATTTTAATGCTCCAAAGTTTTTATTTTTTATTTTTATTATTATTATTATTATTATTTTGATTATTCCCACTATTTTTGTTTTCGTGAATTTTATTTACTTTGATATTATCTACTTTCTTTATTTTCAATTCATTTTCTTTAGCAAGTACGAATTCTTTTTCTATTCCAAAATGCATTTTACGTTTACCATAGTAAATTATTTTTTCCTCGATGATAAACAAAGCTGGAAGACCTACAACCGATAAGAAAAAAGCTAAACTTACACCTATTGTCATAAGTAAACCAAATCTTCCCATTTCTGGCATGTCTCCTATTAAGAAAGTTAAAAATGCAATTGCTGTAACAATTGTGACTGTTGTTAAAACATAACCTGTATTTGCCATTGTTTCTTCGACAGCATATTCAAGACTTTCTCCTTTTTTTCTTTCGTACTCAAATTTGTTTCTTAGATGTATTGAATAATCAACACCAATGCCAATTACCATTGCTGCAACGCCACCAGCTAGAGTTGATATTGGAAGATTTAAGTATCCCATAAAACCGTAAAGCCAAATAACACTAAGGATTATTGTTATCATTGGAACAATTGCTGCAATGATTGAACCAAAGACTAATGCAACTAAGATAAACACAAATAATGCAGAGAATCTTTCAGTTTTTTGTCTATCGTGCTCAATTACTTGTCCTAATCTTTGCTGAATAATTGGCGTTCCTGTTATTGATAATTTAACACTATTTGGTCTACCTAATGAATCCATATCCAATTTAAGTTTATCAGAAAGTAAATTCATCCTTAGATCATCTGCACTAATATCTGAAGTAATAAGAATAACAGTATTTGTTTTATCTGCATTTACAAATCGTGATATTTGTGTTTGCACTTGAGAATTTGAAATAATAGTTTGATAAGTTTTTTCATCGATTTGAATGTTTAATCTTTGTGCAAACATATCAATAACATCAGAAAATGCATATGCTGAAATGACATTATCTTCTTGTAAAAATATTTCTTTTAATTTTTTTGTGTATGTATAATATTCATAGGAAGTTATATCATAATTATTAATTACTGTAGATTCTTGATTAATCTCAACTATAACTGCAATCATGTCCTGGCCAAGACCATTATCACGCAATATGTTAAATGATTTTATTTCTTCAACATCTCTTGGCATCATTTTTTCTAATGATGCAACTGTCTTGACTTGATTAATGCCGCCATACAAAGCGATAGTTATTGTTATTATCAAAGCTATAGTTAGAAAAGGATGCTTAATTTGCAATTTAGCAATTCCTCTTAGGAAATCCTTGTATTTACTTGGCTTTTCAACATCTCTTAGCTTTTTCATTCTACAACCTTAAGTTAAATTAAAGTGTGTATTTTAAATTAATACAGACACCAGTTTTTTTAAAATTTATTTTGATTTTTTAACGGCATAAAATATTACAGCAAAAACAACAACTAAACCAGCAAAAATTGCAGCATAAGTTGGATAATTATTTTCAACTTTTCCAGTAACATCCAAAGATGCACTATCAGAATAAGTGTAAACATTACTATCTCCTTCTTCTGAATCGCCCTTTGCCCTTATTGCTAAATTTAGATTATGAATTTTTATTTCTGCATCTTGATTGATTCCTAAATTAAAAATTGCAGTTGCTTCTTCTCCAGGGTTTAACTGACCAATATAGCTGGACCTGACATCCATCTCAAATGGTTGACTGCTTTGCTTGATTATTCTAACATCGACAGCATCTGCTTTTTCTTCGCCTATATTTTTAAGCACAACTTTAAGCTCTGCATTTTTTCCAGCAAGTCCAAATCCACTTGAATTTATTACAACAATGTGTGGTTTTTTCTTGATTACAACAGGAAATGAAGAAACAGTGTAATAATTGTTAGAATCCGTATCTTGATAATCTAAAGTGTAGTTTACATAATAAATTCCAGATTTCATGTATTTGTCTGTATCAACATAGAATTGCAAAGTTTTCTTTTGCATTGATTCAATTACACCCAAATTAAGCTGATTATTATTGGTGTAAGATGAAGTAATTCCCTGAGGATAAAAAAGACCAACTTTGACATTTTTTGCTGCTTTTTCGCCACTATTATATATTTCAGCATTGAGTAAAATATTTTTATCGCCACTTCTTATTCGCTCTGGATCAGAAATAATATTTGAAACTGATAAAGAGATTCCTTCTTTTTTTACCTGCATCATAAAATTTGCAGATTGTTGTGAAGAATAAGGTTGTCCATTTTTATACCATTGCCCAACTAGTTTTAATGCATAGTTACCTGCTGGTGCATTATCTTGTATTTTTAATCTGAATTTTTTACTATAATACTGATTTGAATAAATTAAGGTTTTTACGTCATTACCTTCAGAATCTTGTATTAAAATATAATCTTTTGTTAAAGTATCATAAGGTTCTAAAGTTGTTTTAAAATCATAATCGGGATTACCTATCATTTCATTTCTTAGACCGGTTTCAGTATAATGAAATTGCACAACTACATCTACCTGATCACCGCTTGCTATGATTGCTGGATCAAATTGAATGTGGTCTAAATTCAGTTCAGCAAAAACTCCAATTATGCTTATTAAAGATATTAATGTGATTATTGGAAAGATTAATATTTTTTTCATTTTAGCCTCCTAAGATCATTTTAAAGAACTTAATATAGAATCAATTTCTTTTTTTAGTGAAGATTTTGGTGAAAACCCAACTATGCGATTGATTTCTTTTCCATTTTTAGTGATGATTAAACAAGGTATACTTCTAATGTCATATTGCATTGCTAAATTTGGATAATCTTCAGTACTTAATTTAGCAAATTTTAATTTACCAGTATAGTCATTACTTATTTCCTCAAATACGGGGGCCATCATTTTACATGGACCACACCATGATGCAAAAAAATCAATTATTACTGGTGTACTTGCATTGTTAATTTCAGCTTTGAAATTTTTATCATTTAATTCTACTACTGTCATTTTCTCGCCCTCCAATTTATGTCAGTACTGCTAAGATTTGTAGGTACTATATAAATAAACCGGAGTGCTGAAAAAAAGAGCAATCAAATAGAAGTACCGTCCTTGTTTACCCTCTAAAAATGTTTACAACACAAATACAGAGATTTAAAAAATAGTAGGAATTATAAGAAGTTATTACTTTTTTAAAGCATTATTTATTGCTCTTTTAATATCTCATAGAAATCTTTATTCATTTTGATAAGTCGCATCTTACCAAGTTTTTCTTTAGTTAATATTCCTTTTTGAACTAAATTTTCAATTATTCTATGTGCTTTAACTTTAGTATATCCTTCCATGTAAGTTATTTCAATTTGTTGAAGTTTACCATTATTTTCTACTATTTTATTGATTACTTTTCTTTCATTAGGATCTAATAGTTGGAGTATTATTTTAGTGTCATATTCTATTACTTTTTGCTTTTTTTCTAATTCCTCATTAAGCAAATAATATATCAATGCACCTATTGCTATTCCAAAAAATGAAAAAATAGGTATGAAAAAATAAAAAGGAATATGTTCTGTTGCTTGTTTTTCGTAAAGATATTGTATAATTTGATCTTTAGTTTTACTTTCGAGTTCAAGTGGATCAATTTTTCTTTGTTCTCTTGTATTTTCTATGTAGAATATTACACTTACGATCATTAATATAAATGAAACAATAATCAAACTTATGAGAATTGTTTTTTTCTTGTCCATGAATATAGAAAAGATTACTGTGTTTTTAAAGTTTTATACAAATAGGTGTGCCTTAGATGTACTTGATTTAATTATGCGTTATTTTATAGTTTTTTTATAGTTTCAAGAAAAGGTGGCATAGTTTCAGTAAACTAGTCATATGGTTTCACATATACATTACCTTGTGCTAGTAAGTTAGCACGGAGGCAAATAGAATGACAAAAAATATGAAAAACAAAATATTGGGCACAATGTTTGCATTATTACTAATTGGAATAATTGCATTAGTTGGTGTCACATATGCATACAAGGGAGATCCTAATGTGAAAGGGCCAAACTACAGTGCAGATGTCCATGAACAAATGGAAGAAGCAATGTCTAATAAAGATTATGATGCTTGGATAAAAATCAGACAAGATAATAATCTACCAATGAATGGAAGAATGTTTCAAGTAATAAATAAAGACAACTTCAATAAATATGTTGAAATGTACAATGCAAATTTAGCTGGCGATATTGTTAAAGCAGACGCAATAAAAGCTGAACTTGGAGTGGGCAATGGCATGATGGGAAAATCTGGAATGCAAAAAGGTACAGGAAATGGAATGTGCCAAGGAAGTGGAGTTTGTAAAAGAAACTAAATTTTTTTATTTTATTTTTTATTAATTTTTATTTTTTTATTTTAAGAAGATTAATTAATGGTAGTAAAATATTAGTATTGAAAATCATTTAATAAAGATTTCACAAAAATACGAGGTAGGAAAATGAATAAGAAAAAAATAATCATAATCGCAAGTGTAATATTATCCATATTTTTAATTGTTGGTGCAATTTATATTTTGAATCATAAAAAGCAAGAGGATTTTGGAAGAAAATTTAATAATATGAATGAAGCATACAAAAAAGTTCTTTTTGCAACTGGTCAAAATCAAACTGAATCAGCTGCATTAATGCTAGATTATAATACAGCTTGGTCTGATTTTTATACAAATTACAAAACAAATGCCATATCTCCTTATTCATCTGATTTAAAATGGCAAGCAAGCCTTGATAGTATAAATAATATTGTAATTTTTTCAACAGATTTAATAGATGGGGATAATTTAAGAGATGCGCATTTAGAATTAGAAAAAGTTAGACAAATATGGCAAGAAACATTCAAACGAAATGATGTCACTATGCTCGGATTTTATTTAACTGAATACCATGACCTTATGGAAAAAGCAATAGAACAAGCAGATACTAAAGATATTGTTGCATTAAAAGATACTTGTAATTCTATGAAAATTGCATGGGATAATGTTGAGCAAACTCCAGTTAATTTTAAAGAAGCTGATACTTTAGATTATAACAACAAAATTGCTGCAAATTTAGAAAATATCAATAAATTATGCAGTGCTGTTGATAATAGCGATTTAGAGGGCATTAAAGATGCATCTTCAAAACTTAAAGGATTGTTTATACCATTGTATTTGAAATATGGTTGAAGAGTTCAAGCAAAGAGTTATAACTATAATTTAGAATATTGCACAAGTAATCGAATATTAGGTATGTTAAGTAGTTGAATATTAGGTGATAAATGTGGAACATGAAAAACATCATCATGGTGGAAAATCTTCAGAACAATTTTTCAAAGCTAAAGACATTCTTCATGAACTTAATTTGAATAAGAATCAAATACTTTTAGATGCTGGTTGCGGGAATGGTTATTTATCCATTGAAGCATCTAAAAAAGTGAAAAAAGTTATTGCAATAGATTTACATGAAGAATCAATTAATAGCCTTAAAAATTATAACATTGAAAATATTGAAGCTATTAAAGCAGATATAAACAAGTTGAATTTGAATAATAATTCGATTGATGTTTGTTTACTTATAAATGTCTTGCACGGTTTAATCCAAAATAAAGAAGATGATTCAATTAAAGAAATTAATAGGGTTGTTAAAAAATCAGGTTTACTTTGTGTTGTTGAATTTAAAAAAGAATCATCCATGGGACCTTCCCAAGAAATAAAATTAGATTCAAAACAAGTTGAAGAAATATTTCCTGGATTTAAGAAAGTTAAGAGTGTGGAGATGACAAACCATTATAAATTAATTTTAGAGAAAAAATGAAAATATGATTTAGATTTTATTTTGATGATAATAATAATTTAATAATAAACTTTTATAAAATAGAATGATTTTGTTAGAATTATGACAACTTTTATTCCTTTGATTGTTTTGAGTGTTCTTTTTTTATTTTTATAGGATAGTAGTGTACTATAAATTATATAAAATGTTTATTAAGTTTTAGTAATAATTAGGCAATAATAGACAATAATCAAGTTGAATATAATTAAGTGTGAGTATTAATTTATATTTTTATATATGAAAATAAATAAGTTCGTGCATAGAAAGCAAAGGTTTATATACTTAATTATTATATCAGTATACAAATAACTATACCAATATAATAAAATAAAACTACTAAATAATAAAGTAAAATAATAAAAAAGCGTGAGTTACATGGAAACTGGAGCAACTTGGCATTTAGAATTTATGACACCTATACCAATGTATAATACGCAAGATTATAATGAAATAAATAATGCTTTGAATAATACAAGTTTAAACTATTTCTTCCCGAAAGGAATGGCTATTATTGGTGAAACTGAAAATAAAAGCAAAGACCTTTATGAAATGGACAGCTTGGCCGATGGAAGTGTTCATACTTGGTATGCTAATAATAGTGAAGAAGAAAGTATAGACAAAAAAAGCAAAGAAGAATATGATGATGGATTAGAAAATGTTGTTTATTATATGCATAACCATTATAATGAAGTTATCGGCAATAATCATGATTATGAAAATCAAACACATTATACTATAAAAAATGATTATAATAGATTTAGAGCTTAGTTTTGAATTTTAAATTATTTTAAATTTAAGCGTTATTAACTTTTTCTTTTGATTCTAGTTTTATGCTCTGTAAATTTATTTCCATAAGATTTATAAACTATCACCATTATATAGTAGTATAAATATAATAATTTAGACAAATATTGTTATTAATTACTATTAAAATTATTAAAAATTAATTTGCAAAAAAATAAGTTATTGGGGGGGTTTTCCATGTCAGAACTTAAAACTAGAGTTATGCTTGACCAGCAAGCTACTATTGAAGCATTTATCAAAGTAAAAAGAGATTTTGATGCAGTAAGAGAATATCTTGAAGCTCTAAAAGAAAGTATCAATCACATTAATTTACAAGTGTCTTCAGTTCATGAAAACATGACTGGCGTTAGAGAAAAAGTTGAATATGTTGAAAATAATTTTACAGCAATACAAAAAGATAATCTTGAATCAAAAAATACAGAACTTGAAATTAGCACAAATTTTGCAAATCTTTCTAATGATTTGGATGAAATTTCTTCAAAAGTGGAGAACATTAAGGAAATTAATATGACTGTTGATGCACTTTCTGAAAAAATAGAACAAACATCAAGAATGATGATTGGTTGGGAAGGGGATTTAGATATTGCAACAAAAAAAGCAAAAGAAGCTAGTAAAAAAATCAGCCCAATCCAAAGAACTATTAAAAGATTACAAGCAAGATCAGTAGTTCAAACAAGAAGGATTAGAACATTAAATTCTAGAGCAAGAGTCAATGAAGAGAATGATGCCAAATTAAAAAAATTTATGAATAGAAAATTTAAGAGCATGAAAAGGATTAATTTGGAACTTGAATTAAAACTCAAAAAACAAAGAAAAAGATTAATTCAACTCAATAAAAAACTTGAAACTTTAAAGTGAGTGATTAATTATGAAGGGTGGAACAAATTATTATAAGGGTAATAGTCAATTAGGTGGAATAAATGATGATATTAGTATTGAAGAATTAAAAAAAAGTATTTTACAAAGTATTGGAAATCTGTCACCACTAATTCAAGGAAATGTGAAAGATACTTTTGATTTAATGGATAAAGTTCGAAAAGAAATGATGGAAAATGAGATAGAAGAAAAAATAAGACCAGTACTTGAGAATATAATTGACAATAAAAAAGGAGATGACATTTATGATCTTATGATTAATCTTGCAGAGGTTCATATAAAAATGGATAATCTTCTTAGAGAGGTAAATGAAAGGGATTATATCCCTAAAAATTCTTTATACCATAATGTGTACATGTTTTATTTGGAGTCGGGTAAACAAATTCTCAGGCAGAAAATAGAAACTTTCCCCCAAGAATTATTAGTAGCTAAGGTAAAAGAAATGTATGAAACATATTTCCCAAAAACTAATCAAGAACCCATTCAAAATAATGTTAAAATTACAAAATGAGTGATAAATTATGGATAATGAAATAATGTATGATATTATTAATGAAGGAATAGAAACTAAAATAAAACCTTTGATTGAAGATATAATCAACAATAAAGAAATTCAACACCCTAATCCCAATATTAATTTAGAATTAGCAGTCATGTACATTAAACAACTTCTTGGAGTTATGAATAGTTGTGGTTATAATAATAAAGATCCATTGTATAGAAATATGGATGATTTTTGCATAGATTGTGTTAATCAGATTATTGCCCCATCTAATAAAATGAGTTTATTAAAAAATGGTTCAACCTTCCCGGAAGAATTGTTAGTAACTAAAGTAAAAGATATGTATGAAACATATTTTCCAAAAACTAATCAAGAACCAATTCAAAATAAAGATGGGAATTTAAAGTGAGTGATAAATTATGGATAATGAAAAAATGTATAACCTCATTAATGCAGGAATAGATATTGAGATAAGACCTGCGCTTGATAGAATAATTAATTCTCCTGGAAAGTTCGTCCATAATCCAATAACTGAATTAGAATCGATTATGATAGAAACTGAAGAACTTCTTGAATCAATGGAAGAGAGCAATTATGATCTTTCGGATCCATTGTATAATAATTTATATAATTTTTATGTAGAGTTGAATCAACAATTTAATTTAAATATAACCCATCCAAAGAATAGGAGTGAATGGGTGAATATAGTAAAAGAAATGTCAAATAAATATTTTCCAATAACTAATCAAGAATCCATTCAAAATAATGTTGAAATTGTAAAATGAGTGATAAATATGAATAGCGGAATAAATTATGTTGACATGTCTAATGGTAACAACTTTACCCTTAAAGAATTGGAAACTGCCTTAAAACAAAATTTTGAAAATTCTTCCCCGCAACTTAAAGCACTTGTGCAAGAGGGGATAAATAAGTGCAGTGATGAAGTAGAAAAAATTATTTATAATGCAATAGATACAACAATTAAACCAATATTAAAAGGAATAATTAACAACAAAGAAAATTATTCTGGTGATAATTTATTAGTTAAAGTAGGGGAAGTTAATATGCAACTACATAATCTTTTGAGATATATGGAAAATGAAGGATATGATATCAAAGATAACGCATTATACAATAACTTACACCAATTTTATTTAAATTCCCTTGAGCAGATAAAATCAAAAGATACTTTGAACAGTCCTAATTTATGGGTAGCTGCAATAAAAGAAAATTATGAAAAATACCTTCCAGTAACTAATCAAAAATCAGTTCAAAATAATGTTGAAATTGTAAAATAAAATAATCAGCAGTAGAAAAAAAAATTAAATATTTTAATTTCTTGAATTTTTATTTATTTCCTTTGCCTTTTTGTTCATAATACAAATCTTCAACAAAATTAATATCGGAAATTTCTTCTCCTGACCTATCTTCTCTTAATCTAATAAATCTTGGAAATCTTAAAGCATATCCTGAAGAATAGGTTGGACTTTTTTGAATCTCTTCATAATTTACTTCAATTACTATTTGAGGTTTTACTTCAACAATTTTACCTTTTTCAGAAATGATTAATGGCTGCAATAAGGAAGTCATTTGCGCAAATGTTGTGCCTTCTTCGCCTTCAAGTTCTTTTAGACCAGTACTTACTTTTCCTATTTCAATTAAGTTCCCATAATCATCTTGCACTGCGATTGTGTAGCTAGTTAACCAAGTTGCTCTTTTGCCTTCACCCCATTCAGCAGAAATTATTACCACATCTAATCCTTCCATTACTGGTTTTAATTTTACCATATGACCAACTCTTGAACCTGGTTTATATGAGGCAGTTATATTTTTGAACATTACACCTTCCATTCCTAATTTTAAAGTATCTTCGTAAAATTGAGTAACTGTTTTTTCATCATCTGAAATTATTTGCTTTGCTAAAACAACATCTAATTGTTTTTGAGGAATAGTTTCTTCTAGAATTTTTCGTCTTTCCTGGAACGGAATTTTTAGGAGATTTTTACCATCTAATAATATAACATCAAAAACATTTAATTCAACTGGAAACTCTTTAGCTGTTTTTTCAATGTCATATTTTCTTTTTATTCTTTGAGACACTTTTTGAAATGGAAGATATTTTTTAGTTTTGGGATCAAAGCCAACTGCTTCACCATCAAAAATATAATCTTGATGCTGGACATTTTTTTTAAAATAGGTTACTACTTCAGGAAATTGCAATGTTACATCTTCCAATCTTCTTGTAAATATTTTTATTTTTCCAGAATCATTATGCACCTGCATTCTAAATCCATCATATTTGTATTCAATTGCTGCTGGTTTTCCTACAATTTCAAAAGCTTCAGCTACATCTTTGGCTTTTGGCCCTAGCATTACTTTTATTGGCTTTCCAGCTTTTAGTTGAATATTTTCTAAAGCACTTTCACCTTTTCTTGATGCTATTGCAACTTCACCAAAATCATTTGTTAAATCATAAGCTTCTTGCACTTTGGTCAGATAATTTTTGTATTCTTCTTTAGTATCTCCTTCTTTTATCTCTTTCATTTTTTCTAAGTCATTAAAATGACACCAGACAATTGCATCACGAATAGAACCTTCACCTACACCAATTCGAAGTTCTTCTAGAACAGTTCGTGTTATATATTTTGCTTCAATTGGGCTTGCGGATGTTAAAAGTTCAGCTATTAGTTGCACTTTGTTATTAACTGTTCCTTCACCTTCAAGCTCAGATAATTTTCTTAAATTGGTGAAAACTTTTTCAACTGATAATTCTTTATTAAAAAGAGTTGATTGTTTTTTCTTTAAAATTAAATTTTCTGCAACTTTTCCAAGATCGCCAGTATGTTTCCATTCACTTTCAACTCGCTCAATGTTTTCACCTGTTGCTAAATTTAGAGCTTTTAGAATAATTCTTGCTGCAACTCCAATTTTCCTCTCATCCCAGGGTGGATAAAGTTTGCCTTGCAATAATAAAAGTATATGTGTCAAATCCCCCTCTGGAGTAACACTTAGCAATTTAGCTATGTAAAATGTTTTATCGAGCCTTTTACTTGAAGACTCTAAATGGTCATAAACCTCAACAAGTTTTAAATATTGCATTTGTGAACGTTAGTTATTTATACTGGTTGGTATTAAAAACTTTTGCAAAGAAGTTTATTTTATAAAAGTGGTGTATAAAATGGATGCAATTGAAGCCATCGCAAGCAGAAGGTCTATTAGAAAATATAAAGATCTTCCTGTAGATTGGGATAAAGTTGGAGTTGTTTTAGAAGCTGGATTAAATGCACCATCTGCTGGCAATTTACAAAATTGGAAATTTATTGTTGTTCTAGATGAAAGCAAAAGAAAAGCTATTGCTGAAGCTTGTTTGGACCAGTATTGGATGCAAAATGCTGCAGTGCACATATTAATTGTTTGTGAAGTTGAAAAAGCAAGAAGATTTTATGGTGTTAGAGGAGAAAGATTGTATGCTATTCAAAACTGTGCAGCTGTTGCTGAAAATATGTTAATTGCTGCAAATGCGCAAGGACTTGGCGCTTGCTGGGTTGGTTCATTTGATGAAGATATGCTAAGAAGAGTTTGTTCTGTTCCTGAATATATACGACCGCAAGCGATTATAACACTTGGAATTCCTGACGAAAAACCACCAATTCCCGACAAATATAGATTATATGATATTGTTCATATTGAAGGATGGGAAGGAAGAATAAAAGATATCAAATGGATGTTAAATGAATACGCTTGGAGTACAGAAGATAGAATAAAAAAAGATACAAAAAAACTTGAGAAAAAAACATCTAAGCTAAGACAAAAAATCCACGAAACTACCCAAACTATAATGAATAAGTTAAAAGGCGAAAAGAAATAATTTTTATGAATTAATTTTCTTTTTTATTAATTTTTTTATAACAAATCTTTAAGATTATAATTTTCACTTTCATTTGAGTTATCAACATTTTTGTAAGAAATAGCATCATCTTGAAAAGTATATTCGAAATCCTTACCTCCGATTTTTGTGTGAGGCATTCTTTTGTTAGCAATATAATTTAAAAGTTTATTTTTTAAAGAGAGAGATTGGTCATTAGGAGATAAATTATAAATTCCAACAAACAATAAAAAATTGACAAAATCA
>CAZSAD010000030.1:0-19992 GCA_964604995.1 uncultured Methanosarcinales archaeon | reverse complement strand
TTTTGTAAAAAAATCAGAATCGATATCAGTAAATATTTTTTTAAGATTTTCAGGCATATAATCGATATGATTATATGTTCCATCGTCTACATATAAAGGCTGTACAAATCCTGTTGGATAATAACTACTAAAACCAGATACCATTCCTAAATTTTTTAAAAATTTTGACCTAAGTTTACCAACATGAGGTAATATATTTCCAGGTGCAATTTTTTCTAAATTTTCTTTTGTTGCAAGTAATTGAGTTGGTGCAGTTATAGGATTTCCCATTTCCCCTTTAGCTAGATACATTATTTTTTCTGCTTGTTTTCTTGTTTTTAAGCTATGTTGATCATATTTAATTCCATCTACTCCTTCTAAAGGATAAAAAAAGATGGGCATGACACTTAACATTCCGTGTCTATTTGCAAGTGCAATTCCTGTATTTTTATCATTATCAACTAGCATCATTTGATAGAATGGAGTTTTAGTAATTTCTTCTAATTCAGGCATTAAACCAGGTTTCATAGTTGTATTTCTAATTACTTTAATTCCATTAGTATTCTCAAAACCTTTCAGTTCCCTTAATTGTTTTGTTACGTTTTCTTCAATTGATTTAGCATAAGCGTAATCTTTGTCAAATGGTTTTCCTGCATAATTACTTAAAACAAAAACATTGCCTTCACCATAATTTAAAAGTGCATCTGCTAGATTACCAATAATTTTAGAATGTGCAACTCTAGATTTTTGATTTGCAACTGTTGCTTCCCAATCTAAAATTAATGTGCGAATACCTAAAGAATATGCTTCTTTGTGATTTAAACTATTTATTGTTGGAACAAGAATATGTGGCATAAAAAGTTCTTTATTGATTATATGATTTTCACCATAAAAATTTACACCTTCCTCATTGATATATAATTGAGGTTTTTCTTTTATGTCATTAATCAATTCAGGAAAATCATTAAATGTAAATTCATATGCTTTGCCTAATTGTTTAATGGCTAATCTTGACATTTCTAAGGGGATAGTTCCAAAAAACATTAAAAATGGCAGTGCTGCAGGAACTGCACCTAAAGTCCCACCCAAATAATAAACTGCTTTTTGATTAATATTTAAAATTTTGAAGTATTCTTCACTTTCCGCATGGAATTTGCCAGCAAAACTATTTTTATTATTGCTCACTATATCGGCTAATGCTAATACATAAGTCATTGGAAGATATTTCATTCCTTCACCAAATGGACTTAATCCTTCATATTTTTCATAGAATAATTTATTTAATTTATCTTGAGTATCTTTGTCTTGAATAGAGGTATCTAAAGTAATTTTAAGCTTGTCATCATATTTTAAAGGAGTTAAAATATTTTTATCTTCATTCATTAACCACTTAGCA
Organism: uncultured Methanosarcinales archaeon; assembly: GCA_964604995.1. Taxonomy (GTDB): domain Archaea; phylum Nanobdellota; class Nanobdellia; order Woesearchaeales; family JABMPP01; genus JAGVYD01. The sequence goes on along the minus strand of CAZSAD010000030.1, from coordinate 18,617 downwards.
ATGACAAACTGTTTATAAAGGTTTGGCTTTAAAAAATAATAAGAATAAATGATTTTTAGCTTCTAATTTATCTCAAAAAGTATTTATACTTGAATGACATATAAAACTTTATGAAAAAAGAAGTAAAAAAGTTAGTTGATAAATACCAAATATGTCAAATATGCAATAAAAAAATTTCAAGCCATAATGCAATTCTTGGTTTAGTGATTAGACCTTCATTAGTTGAAACAATAAAATCAAAATTTCCGCAGTGGTCAAATGAAAAATATATTTGCAGAGATGAATTAAATGAGTTTAGAAAAGATTATATTGAACATGTAATAAAAAGCGAAAAAGGTGAATTATCTAAACTTGATAAGGAGGTTGCTACAAGCCTTGCTAGACATGAAACCATATCGAAAGATATAGGTAAAGAATTTGATCATACTTTAACTTTTGGAGAAAAATTATCCGATAAAATTGCTGAATTTGGCGGATCCTGGACTTTTATAATAATATTTGGAATTGTTCTTTTTACTTGGATTTTAGTTAATTCACTTATATTATTATGGAGACCATATGATCCTTACCCTTATATTCTTCTCAATTTAGTTTTATCATGTCTTGCAGCCATACAAGCACCAGTAATTATGATGAGTCAAAACAGAAAAGAAGCAAAGGATAGACTAAGAAATCAAAATGATTACAAAGTAAATATGAAAGCTGAACTTGAAATAAGAAACCTTAATGAAAAAATAGACCATCTTGCACAAAATCAGTGGCAAAGACTTCTTGAAATACAAGGGGAACAGCTTGAAATATTAAATGATATAAACAAAAAAAGAAAATAATTTTTTGAAGTATAGTTCAATTAAAATAACAAAAGTTTATTAATTTAAAAAAAAAGAAATGATTTATGGATTTTTCAATTGAATTAGGATTAATTTTATTATTCTCAGTTATTGGTGGAGTTTTAGCTATAAGATTTAAACAACCTTCAGTAGTTGGCCTGATACTTATAGGTGCAATTATTGGACCATATAATTTAGGCCTTATAAAAAATACAGAACTTCTAAGAACTGTTACTGAAATAGGAGCAGTACTTTTACTTTTTACTGTTGGAATAGAATTTAATCTTGACAAACTGATAAAATATAGTTTCAAAGCTATTGCAATAAGCATATTAAAAATAGGAGTAATGTTTCTTTTGGGATTTTATGTTTCATTTATATTTGGTTTATCTACAATTACCTCAATCTTCATAGGCACAATTGTTTCTATAACAAGCACGGTAATTTTCTTAAAAGTATTAGAACAAAAAGGCATGATAACTAGAAAAGAAGTGCCACTTTTAGTATCATTGCTTATTATTGAAGACATCTTTGGAATTTTTGCGTTGACATTTTTTTCAGGATTAAATAATTCAAGTGATCTTGAACCTTTTAAGATAATATTTAAACTTGTTATCTCTTTCCTGTTATTATTTTTTGCGTATATAATAATACAAAAAATATTAAGACCCATCATAAATTGGTTAATAAGGTATAGTACTGAAGAGACAGTAACTTTCCTTTCATTGACACTATGCGGGTTAATGGTTTATATTTCAATAAAACTTAGTTTATCCCCCACAGTTGGAGCATTTCTTGCAGGAAATATAGTTGCATCTTTACCACATTCTAATCTTTTTCAAAAAGCAATTCGTCCGTTTTTGTTAACTTTCACATCTTTGTTTTTCTTTTCTATTGGAAGTTTTGTTCATTTTGAAGCTATGCTACAAAATTGGATATTGATTCTTACCTTATTTTTTATTTTTTTTATAGGGATATTTTTAATGATTGGATTAGGAACATCACTATTTGGAGGATTCAGCGGTAGAAAAGCCATTTTTTCAGGCCTTAGTATGGCAACAATGGGGGAATTTTCACTTCTTATCGCGAATGAATCAACAGGTTTAGGATTAGGGGTTGATCTTGTCAGCATAACTGCAGCCATAATTTTAATTTCAGCTATTACAATGTCATTATTGATATCAAAAGAAAATGAAATTTACTCTTTCGTCGCGAAAAATGTCCCTGTTATTTTTAGAAAAGATTTAGCAAAAATAACTTTTTTTTCAAATACCCTTTCATGGCAAGTTTTTTCTGATAGAATGAGAAATATGAAAATGCAACAAAATTGGCAAAAAGTAAAAAATAATTTAATTAGTCTTCTGCTAGTTTTATCAGCAGGTTTTTTATTTTTTGAATATAGTACTGAAAAAGAAATTGGTTTATTGGGTGTAGAATATAATCCACGACTCTCATTAATATTTGGAACAATATTATTTATATTTATTTCCTTTTCTGCATTTAAAATTACAAGATACACAAAAGCTCTTTTCAAAGATATTTCTTTCTTTTTCATAAGACCATTCCCTAGTGAAAAAACAAACGAAGTAAAAATTCTAAGAAATATAATAATAATAAGCACAATTTTTATGATAATGATAATTTTACCAATAATAATATTTGTATTAAAGCTAAATTGGATTTACCATTTAATTGCATTGTTTTTACTGGTAGTAATTGCAATTCTTACCCTAAAATCAACCAATCTCGTTGATAATGTGATTTCTAAACATCCAAGATTATTTAACAAAAGAAAAAAGAGTAAATGAAAAAGAACACAATGATCTAAAAGAGAGAATATCTTGTGAGTTTATTTTGAACTAAGATATTTCATTTGTTAAAATTAATAAAAATTAGTATAAAATACTAAACTTTATAAATAGTTAACAATATTAACTATTAAGTTTATTAACTATTCATAAGATAAAGTGCTTTAATTAAAAAATTGAAGTGTGTGAGGCGAGGATTGTGAATAAATTAGATTTAATTTCTAAAAGTATGTTGGAATTTATACCAATATTTCACAGAAAACTATTGAGCGGTTCACAAAATTCAAATCTTCATATTGCAAATCCAAGATGTAAAGTTTTAATTATTTTAAAAAATTATGGCCCAATACCCATGTCTTTAGTTGCTTCTAAATTATATATGTCAAAGCCACATATGACTGCTTTAATTAATAAAATGATAGTTAAAAAATTAGTTGAAAGACAACCAGATAGTAAAGATAGAAGAATCATAAAAATTAAAATAACACAATATGGTATAACTGATTTAGAAAAAAGCAAAAAACTAGCAAAGGATATTATTAGAAAGAATCTTTCAGGATTAAGCAATGAAGATATTAATCAATTGTATAGATCAATAGAAAATACTCAAAAAATTATGGATAAATTAGAAGAAAAAAAATGAGATAAGCTCACAAATAATATTTGATATGAATTGATACGGAGAAACTGAAATGAAAAATATTATCGAAACCAAGAATCTTACAAAAAAATTTGGTAATTTTACAGCTGTAGATGGTTTAAATCTTGAAGTAAAAGAAGGAGAGATATTTGGGTTTTTAGGTCCGAATGGTGCTGGCAAAACAACAACAATTAGCATGTTAACAACATTAATTAAACCAACAATGGGTATAGCTCAAGTAGGAGATTTTGATATTTCTAAAGAGGGTAATAAAGTAAGAAGTATAATAGGAGTTGTACCACAAACTTTCTCTTTATTTCCAGAATTAACGCCTGAAGAAAATTTAGGTTATATAGGAAAATTGTATGGTATGAAAGATACACTCATAAAAGAAAGAACAAAAATGCTTCTTGAAACTGTATCTTTGTATGAACATAGAACAAGAATTTCTGGCACATTTTCTGGTGGAATGAAACAAAGACTTTCACTTGCGGCAGGAATAATGTCAGACCCCTTAATACTATTTATGGACGAACCAACAACAGGCCTTGACCCACAAAGCAGAATAGCAATAAGAGAACTTACAATGAAATTAAACAAACAAGGCATGACTATTTTTTACACAACACATGATATGGAAGAGGCTGAAAAAGTGTGCAATAGAATTAGTATTATGGATAAAGGAAAAATAATTGCAACTGGAAATAGCAGTCAAATTAAACAGATGATTAAAACAGATAGATTAGTTGAAGTTGAAATGGAAAATCCAAGTAAAAGAATATTAAATGAAATCCAAAAATTACCTTTTGTTACAAGTGTACATAGTAACGCAGATATAATTCATATTTATGTTAAAAGTAAAGAAGGAGTTTTTTACAAATTAAGTGATTTTTTCCATAAAAGAAATGAGAAAATTAGCGAAATAAGATTTAAAGAGCACTCCTTAGAAGATGTGTTTATTCATCTAACTAAAAAAGAATTAAGAGAATAAGTATAAGCAGTTGTGTAAATAATTGTAATTAAAATGTATTAAGATTATATCAAAAAATTAAGGATGCTAATCAAATGATGTAAAAGGAATAATTAAATGAACAAAAGAAAAAATGTCGAAGAAGAGAAAATAATTGACATAAAAAAAATATGGGCAATAATACAAAAAAATTTTATTGTAATAACTAGGGATAAGACAAGATTAGTTCCCCTTTTTTTATTTCCCATATTTATGATACTTATTTTTGGATACACATCAGGCACTCCACCAAAGCACATATCAACTGCAATAGTTGTATATGATAATGGTTTAGTATCGCAAAACATTCAGACTAAAATTTCACAATCACAAATATTTAGTGTGAGAAGAATTGTAAGCAGTGAAGATGAAGGTAAAATCCTTTTGGATAAAGGTGAAGTTTCTGTAGTAATTATAATTCCTGCAAAATTACAATTAAATACTAACGATGGTAAAATTTCAAAAATAACAGTGATGGTTGATGAATCAGATTCATCAGTAGCTGCTATTGCCAAACAAACATTAAGCAAAATAATAAGCGCAACATCTAGTGAATTAGGATTAAAAAAAATAATTTATTTTCAAACATCTGTTGCAAGGGCTACTGCAATAATTGAAAATGCAAATGTGTGTATGTTAAATGAGTACCCAATAATTACTCAAAATTCAATTATAGCAGCACAAAAACTTAAAGCAACTGAAGATATTTTATCAATTAGCATTTCTAATACTAAAGCTTCATTATCTTATCCTTCTGCACTTGTTTTGCCAACAGTTTATCGAACTGGAGGAAATTTTTCAATTGATACAGTATTTTTAACAGAGCCTGCAACTTATGCAATTGGGAAATCACAAATTGCATTTATGTCATCTATCAAAGAAAGTGTTGCATCTGCAAGAGCAGATATTGAAAATAGTCAATTAACATCAAAAAGAGCAGATGCAAAGGTTAGCAATTTTCTAGAATATCAAAATTATTACAACAACAATGTTATCCCAAAAGAACAGATTAATGAATTTAAAAATTATGATGCAAATGCTATTATGAGTCCACTAGCTTATGAAGAAAAACCTGCTTATGGTCAAGGAAAACAAGCAATAGATTTTGCAATCCCAAGCATCATCGCCCTTATTATTTTTCAAGGAGCAGTAATGGGTATGGGTAGGGCAGTAGCAGGAGAGAAAAAAGAAGGTTCACTTACAAGAGTATTTTTAACGCCAACTTCGAACACCACAATAATTTTAGGCACACTTATTTTTTATGTTATGTTTGAAACATTAAGAGCAAGCTTTATTATAATGATAGCAATGAATTTGTTTCACATAAAAATAGCAGGAAGTCTTATTGCGATTTTTCTAATACTAATAATTTATGCATTTGTATCAACTGCAGTAGGTTTACTATTATCAAGTATGGTACAAAGTGAACAACAATACATGGCACTTTCCATGCTTGTAAGTTTACCAACTATGTTTTTATCAGGCGCATTTTTCCCAATTCAAGCAATGCCTAAAATTCTCCAAGGAATTGCATCATTCTTGCCAGTAACTTATGCTGGAGAAGCTCTAAGAGGAGTTATGACAAAAGGACTTCCACTTAGCATGGTTTGGTATCCTGTTTTTATTTTATTTGTATTTTTAGTATTAATTTTAGGAGCAACATTCAAAGTTTTCAAAAGAGAACTTGATTAAATAGACACTAAATAAGTATTAATTAAAGAGAGATATTATAAAAATAAATTTGATTGGAGGAGAGAATTATGAAAAAAAATAACAAAATTTCAAATGCACTAATCATTTTAATTGTTACAATGCTAGTATTTATGTCACTACCTATAACACAAGCAAGTGTCAGACCAAATGTAATAGTTTCTAGTTACAGTATAAAAGAAAAAACAGTAAGTGTTGGTCAAAATTTTGTACTAGTTGTAAATTTAAAAGAAACTGAACCTGCTATGTGCGCACAAAGTATAACAACAACCTTTTCAGCTGGATTTCCATTTATTATGGATGGAGTTGCAAATATTCCAGCAGGAGATTTGTGCAGTGAAGAAATAAAAACTGTTGAATTTCCATTAAAGATAGACCCAACAGCAAATGGCGGTTTTTATCAAGTAAAAATTTCAAATGATTATGAATCAAATAATTTTGTGCAGTTTTCAAGTTCTTCTACAATAAATATTTTTGTACAAGGATCTCCAGAGATGAATGCAATTATCATAAATTCATTGCCTTTAGATATTTACCCAGGAGATGTTGCATCATTAACATTCAAAATAGAGAATAATGGCGGGTACCAAGCTCAATCAGTTATGGCAACTTTAAGTGCCAATCCACCAATAGAAGTGAAATGGGCAAAATCAAGCAATTCATTTCCTGTAATACTACCAAAAAATTCCAATACTTTGGATTTTTCTATTGAAGTTCCAAAAGATGCATTAGCTAAAGAATATCCAATGCGTTTAATTGTAAAATATCTTGATGAAAATTTAGTTGAAAAAACTAGTGCATTTGATTTTATGCTAGTTGTCAAGAAAAAAGCACAATTTGAAACATCGGATTTAGGTTCAGATAAATTATATGCCAATGTAGATTCTAACAATGTAAAATTAAATTTGAAAAATACTGGAACAGATATTGCAAAAAAAATTAAAGTGAAAATCTTGCCGCAATTTCCTTTTTCAACAGATGGTAGTGTAAGATATGTTGAAACAATTGATGCAAAAAAAGATGCACCAATCAATTTTGTAGTTGATGTTGATAAGGATGCAACTCCTGGAACATATTCTTTGGATTTATTAATTGACTTTGAAGACATGCAAGGCAAAAAATTTCAGGACACTGCAAAAGTTGCATTGACAGTTGAAAAGAAAGATGCTTTTAGAGCAATCTTCAAAGATTACATCTTTTTCTGGTCCATACTAGGATTTATAGTTATTGTTATAGTAATACGTAAAATAGCTGGAAAGAAAAAGAAATAAAAGAATGAAATTGAATTTGTTAAGTTATAATAAATAACAAGATATAATCAAATAACAAAACTTTTTAAATAACTACTATTAAGTTACAACTATGTCAGAAAAAAAACAATTATATGTTATTAATCTTGCCATACCTGATGAACTTACAAGGTATTTAATCGGGTATAATCCTGAGAAAAACTTAAAAGATAAAGATATTTTTATGAAAGGAATTCAAACAGTACACTCTAATTTTGGATATCCTTATCTTGCTCTAATTCCAGATGTGTCAGAAAATTTATTGATAAAGGAACCAAGAATATGGATGAGCACTTTAACTGGAAATATGAACATTAGCGATATAATTTTAGAGGGTAAAGATAAAGTGTCAGATTGTAGTGGAAAATTAGGATACATTCCTCTTGAACAAGCAATTAGGCAATTAATTGAATTAGGTATAAAAGTGGACACAACTGGATTAATAGTCATGAATGAATATGGTGATAAAAACCCATTAAAACCTATTGACAGTAAACCAATAACTGCAATTGTTGAATTTTCTAAAACAGAATTAATACCTGAAGTAATGAAAAATCTTGCCAAAGATTATGATATAATAAATTTATTGTATGGATATAAACACCTAACAAAAATCGAACAGAATTTTAACTAAAAGATTATTAAATAAAAATAAAATATATCAGTGGGAATTAAGCTTCTAACATTTAATAACTGCTTAGTTTTTTAGATATTTTTATTTTGTATATTTTTTATAATTTTTAAATAAAAACAAATACTCCCCAATAATTTATCTAAATTATTGTCAAGAAATCACTGCAAGAACAGTTTAAGAAAAGATTTTGTTTGGATTTTATATTTTACTTTGATATGCGGGTTGGTATTTAACCCCAATTTGCATTGTCGCAATAATTTTCTGAGATTCGGCCATATCATTCAGCTCAATAGTTTTTTTGTGTGGAGAAATATTCATCCAAACCATTTGATTTAATTTTGAACCCGAAATATCATAGTTTTGTTTGTTAACAAAAAAATATCTAAGGATAGCAAGATCTGTAGGGATTATACTTGAACCACTTACTATATAAATTCCAAGTATGTCGTTGTCATCCTGCATACTTGAGTTGCCTTTAACTGATTTTTTGTATTGTTCTATTATATTCTGCAAAGATATTTGAGATTTACTTTCTGTGTAGGGTTTATCTGGAGCATCTGCAAACTCCTGCTTAACCATGACCTCATTCATTATCACTTCAGGTCTACCACCTCCTTGAATGGGACCACTATGAATAATAAGATAAGGTGCGTCTTGCTTTTTTTTATGATAAGCAAATATACCAGTGCATAACATAAGTGCAAGTTTAATTATTTTATCAGAATCATTCGGAACAATAGACCACTCGCCAGGTTCTAGTTCCAGACTACCGTCATTGGTTTTCATGAAAAGGAGTGAATATTATTCTATTTAAATCTAACTATTTTTTATCATTATATAGTAACTAAAAAATGAAGTAGGGGGAGTGCATATCCACCATGGGTATTATATCACGGGAAAAGAAAGCAAGGAAGTTGCACAGGATAATCTTCTTAAGTTTATTGCTGATAAATTACAAGTGAAATCTAAAAGTAATGTTCTTGATGTAAGATGTGGTATTGGCGGCACAGATATTTGGCTGGCAAAAAATTATGGCTGCAACGTTACAGGATTCACAGTTGCGCCTGATCAAGTTCAGATGGCTGTTGAAAATGCAAAAAAAGCAGGAGTTTCTGATAAAACCTCTTTTTTAGTTGATGATGCAGATGATATAAAAATAACTGAAAAATTTGATTATGCCACTGCAATCGAAGTTCTACCTCACTTGCATGATCCTGAAAATTTTTACAAGAAAATGTCTAAATTGATAAAATCCAAAGGAAGATTTGCCATATGCGACTGGTTCAAAGATACAAATCTTTCAAAACAACAATATGACAAATACATTAAACCAATAGATTTTGGCATGATGGTAAGCCTTTCAACACCTCTTGATTATATGACATACCTTGAGAAAAACGACTTTAGAATTGTTAGTTATATTGACCTTAATCAGCATGTATACAGAACATGGGATATTGGAGCTGATTTAATAAGAAAGCCTGCCTTGTGGAAGATTGCAAGCAAGCATCGTGCTCATTTTATAAATTTTTTAAAAGCATTCGCAGCAATGCGTAGTGGCTATAAATCTAAAACATTCAGATATGGCTTGATAATCGCTGAAAAGAAATAATTAATTCTTTTTTATTTTTTAGATGACTAATTCTTAATTTTCCTACCGATATAATAATACAATGCGTTGAATGGCACCATAATTAATCTAAGAATTTTATAACTAACTACAGAAAAAAAAGAATAGTTCTTTTTGATAAAGATTTTATAATCATTATCAAACAATCTTGCTCTTTCTGAAACTTTTGGAAATGATTTTCCTCCAAAATGGATTATATAAGAAGTTGCTAAGTAGTAAAGTTTCCATCCTTTTTTCTTTGCTCTTAAACACCAATCTGTTTCTGAACAAAAAAGAAAAAATTTAGGATCAAATCCACCAACTTCATCAAAAGCAATTTTGCGATAAATCATGCATGATCCATTTAAATGTTCAACTTCACAACTGTCATATGGGGATATTGCCGACATTGAAAGTAAATTTCTGAAAAATTTTGAATTTGGAAAAAGTTTTGAAAGGGGAGGGTTAATAACTTCATTTAAAAAATAAGTCCAAGGCTTCATTTGCTTTTTATATCCTTCATTATTTGGTATTTTCTTCTGACGATCTGAATAACTTAGTACTGCCATTGCCCCAACTTTTTTATTTTCATCCATAAAATCAACCATTTTTTTAAAAAGATTATTTTGAATTTCAGTATCATTATTCAAAGTCAAAACATATCTTCCTCTAGAAAGTTCAATTCCTTGTTGATTACCCTGACCAAATCCCTTATTTTCTTTATTGCGTTTGATAATTAAAGAAGGATATATTTTCTTTAAAGATTGCACTTCAAATTTGTCAGATGAACCATTGTCAATAATAATTACCTCAAATATAATCCCTTTGGTGTTGTTAAACAAAGTTCGAAGACAATTTTTTAAGTAATTAAAATTATTCCAGTCAAGTATTACAATTGAAAGATCAATTTTTTTCATTGTTTATTTCACTACCTTTAATTCACAAACAATAGTGTGTGGAGAAATAAAGTTAGAAAAAAGGTTGTCATAAAGTTGAGGATTCAAATTTGCCAACCATTCAATTGGCATAACCAACAAATTATAGATTTTGGCCCTTATCTTTTTTGCATCGCCAAATGAAAATAAAAGTTTTTTTGAAACAATTTGAAAGTTAGTTTTTATATAAAAATTGTTGGGATTGTCCTTTTGAAAATAATCAAAAGTAGAACTTGTAAACCATCTTTTATGTGTTGGGTCAGAAAATGCACCAACTGATCTAAAGTGAGGCACAATAATTTTAGTTATTGCTTCATTCTTTGAGATTCTATAAATTTCGTTTAAAAGTCCATCAAGATTTTGAATATGTTCAAAAACATTGTCAGCTAAAATATATGATACACTAGAAGTTTTGAAAGGCAATGGAGAAACTTCAAGATTATGAATTACATCTACACCTTTTAACTTTACAATATCTAAATTGACAAAGCCTTTTTTAGGAGAATTACCGCAACCAATATTAAGTTTCATGCAATTAAAATAAATAAGCATATTTAAATACCTTTGCCATTGATATAACCAAGAGTGTTAGTTATGTTAAATAAATACTTTAAAGGAAAAGGAATACAAATATCGAAAGGTAGTAGTTTAAAAAATATTAAAAATGTGGATTCTGAAATTGATGGGCTTTTTTCATTAAATAATTATGGAAGAGAGAAATTTGATTTCATTTATACTGAAAATACAATTGGAACAACAAAATATGATAGGATAATTTTTCAGGAAATGATTTTTTCAGTAAAGAAAGGAGGATTTCTCGTTTTGAATTTAACAAATTTTGAAAAAATTAAGCAACTGGAAATTATCAAAGAAATTGTTCTTGTTGGGAAAAATAAAATAAGAAAAAAAGAAATAATATACGAGAAAGAAAATATATTTGCAATTTTTGAAAAAACAGCTAAAAGTTTAAATGTAAATGATAGCATTGATTCTTGGTCTTTTGGAATAATATGCAATGGTACAAGAGATGATAATATTATTAAATTTATTGAGAGTGTTGAAAAACAAAAAATACCCAATTATGAAATTATTATTTGTGGAAAGCTTGTTGATGAAAAGGCTATAAAAAAATGGAAAAATGTAAAATACTTATTTTTTGATAAATTAAATGAAAAAGGTTGGATTACTAAAAAAAAGAATATTATCTGTCAAAATGCCAAATTTGAAAATATTATGGTTGTCCATGATAGGGTTATTCTTGAAAATAATTGGCATAAAAATTTCAAGAAATATGGAAATTATTTTAATGTTTTAGAATGCAAAGGGGTTTATGGAAAATATGTTACAGGTTGGACAAAATTTAGAGGAGATTCTTCATTAAAATTTAATCCACGTGAAAGTATACAAGTTGTTGATAAAATGAATTTTTATGATTGGTCCAGTAAAATTTGCTCGCATGGTGGACTTAGCATTATGAAAAAAAATATTTGGAAAATATGTAAATGGGATGAAAAGAGATTTTGGAATCAAAAAGAAGACATAGATTTAAGTTTTAGAGAATATGAAAAGGGGATAATGATCAGATTCAACCCCTTTATATCTGTAAACTATCTTAATTTAAGATTTGGACTTAATAATGTAAGAATTGTAAAGAACAGTAAAAAAGATAGGTGGTTTATCTGGGAAGGGCCAATAGGGGAAAGAGCAATTTACAAATTATATCTTATAAAACAAGTTTTTCTTGCGATAGTATATAAAATATTTAGGATAAACCTTTTAGAATATAATTTTTCAGGCAAAATTAAAAAAGTTATAAAAAACAATTAAAATACCAAAGTAGCTAAAATGAAAGAGTACAAAAATATAACAAAGCAGGTAGGAGGCATTTATTTTATAAAAATCCTCGATTTTGTAGTTACTTTTCTTTCATTTATTATTTTAACAAGAATTCTTTCACAAAATGATTTTGGAATTTACACCATATTAAATGTAACAGCGACCTTATTTTCAACTTTATTGTGTTTAGGATTAAATGAATTTATAGTTAGAGATTTAACAGCTAAAGATAACAAAACAAAAATAAAAAGATTTCATAGCATTGTTGGATTTATTGAAATAACTCTTATCATAAATTTTATAATAACTTTATCTTTGGGTTATTTTATAATAAAATCATTAGGTTATGAATCATTATTGCTCCCTGGTCTACTTGTAGTAGTTGCTTCAGGAATAACTGTTTTTGGAAGTTTATTTTCGTCATTTTTTTATGCAAACAAAGAATCGTTCAAAACTGTTTCAATAGAATTTTTGTTTAGAAGTTTTTGGAACATACCAGTAATAATTATTGCTCTTTTGGTAGGAATATCAATAAACCAAATTTTTTCTATAAGATTATTGATTGTGATAATAGCATTTATTGTGATAGTAATATATTTAAAAAAATCAGAAATTTTTTCACTTAGAAAAATAGATTGGATGTATGTAAAAAAAGCACTTGTATTTAGTCTTCCACTTTTAGTTATGGTAAGCGCCCAGTGGATAATTTCTTCAAGCAATAGATATATACTTGGGATTTATCATTCAGCAATTGCTGTTGCACAATTTTCTTATGTTTACTCTCTTCTTAATACAATTTTGATATTGTCAACTGCTGCAATTAGTATTGGTGCTTACCCTTACATTGTTGAAAATTTTAACAAAAATAGAAAAGAAAAAAGCAATATTCTTCTCAACAGCGTTTTAAAATATATTATGCTAATTATAATACCTGCTCTTGTAGGATTTGCAATATTATCCAAAGAGATAATTACAATGATTTCAGGTTATAAATATCTTGAATCGATAAGCATAATTCCAACCTTGATTTTATTCCCTTTAACTGAAGGGATAAATGTTAGTTGTACATTTGCATTGCTCCTTAATAATGAAACGAAAAAAATTGCAAAAATATACGTTGCTGGAATGATTGTTAATTTACTTTTAAATTTCTTATTAATCCCCAAGTATAGTTATTATGGTGCAGGAATTGCAACAACTCTTTCATATATATTTTTATCAGTTGTATTTTTAATGTATACAAAGGATTATGTAAAATTTGATATGACTTATTTGAAAATTCCAACAATAATCTTAAGTGCATTATTAATGGCAGCTAGTATTGCATTTATCCATCCAACTAATTTTATTAGTAAAATATCCACAATTGTATTAGGAGGATTGGTGTATTTAGTGGGTCTTTATTTGTTTGGAGTATTCACCAAACAAGAAAAAGAAATTATAATTAATGTTATAAAAATGAAAAGATAGATCAAAGGTATTTTTGTTAGTAAGCTTTTTATATGTTTTTTAATACTCTATTTTAGACGTGAATTAAATTAGTGGAAATATAACAAAATCCTTTAGCACGAGATGAATATAAATGATGATAATAAGCCATAGAGGATATTGGAAAAATAAAAAGGAAAAAAATACTTCTTTAGCTTTTGAACGCTCATTTTCATTGGGGTTTGGAACAGAAACAGACATAAGAGATTACAAAGGAAAATTAGTTATTTCACATGATATAGCAGATGAAAAATGTCTTTCTTTAGATACTTTTTTTAAGATTTATAATAAGTATTCACAAAAAAATAAAAATATGATTTTAGCATTAAACATAAAATCTGACGGTCTCCATACCATTTTAGATAAAAAACTAAAAAAATATGGCATAAAGAATTATTTTGTATTTGATATGTCTGTTCCAGAACAAATGCAATATATAAAAAAAAGGTACAGAACTGCTACTAGAAAAAGTGAAATTGAAAAAACGCCTCCGTTATATGATAAATCTGAATTTGTGTGGATTGACTCATTTTATAGTGATTGGATAACAAACGAAGAATTAAAATACCACATTAATAATAATAAAAAGATAGGGATAATTTCACCCGAATTACACAAAAGAAACCACACTGATTTTTGGAATCATTTATTAAAGATGAAATCCATAAAAGAGGATAAAGAGAATAAAATAATTTTATGTACAGATTTACCTGAAGATGCAAGAGGGATTTTTTATGGCAAAAATTAAAGCTATTATTTTTGACTTAGATGGTGTATTAGTTGATGCAAAAGATTGGCATTATGAATCACTAAATAAAGCGTTAGGATTATTTGGAATGGAAATAAGTAGATATGACCATTTGATTACATATGATGGTCTTCCGACAAAAAAAAAGCTTGAAATGTTAACTCTTGAAATGGGGTTACCAAAAGAATTGCATTCTTTTATCAATGAATTAAAGCAGATTTATACAATGCAAATTATTCATGCAAAATGCAAACCAGTATTTCAACATGAATATGCAATCTCAAAATTAAAAACAAAAGGATACAAACTTGCCGTTTGTTCAAACGCAATAAAAGTAAGTGTTGAAACAATGCTCCATAAATCAAATTTACTTGATAAATTTGAATTGGTGATGTCATTTCAAGATGTTGAGATACCAAAACCTAACCCAATGATATATCTTAATGCAATGGAAAAATTAGGAGTGACTCCTGAAGAATGCCTAATATTAGAAGATAATGAAAATGGAATTAAAGCTGCAATTGCAAGTGGTGGACATTTACTTAAAGTAAATAATGTTTATGATGTAAGCTATGAAAAAATTAAAGATGAAATAAAAGAAATTGAAGAGGAGAGAAAATGATAAACATCTTAATACCAATTGCTGGAAAATCAACGTTTTTTGACTCTGAAGAACACCAATTCCCAAAAGCTGTAATAGAAATAAATGGCAAACCAATGATACAACTAGTTCTTGAAAATTTTTTAAAGTTGAATATAGAAAAAAGATTTATTTTTATTGTAAATGAAAAAGACTGTCAAAGTTATCATCTTGATAATATACTTAAATTATTAACTGATAAAAATTGTATTATCATAAAAACAAGAGGAGAAACGAAAGGAGCTGTATGTAGTGCAATGCTTGCAATACAGCACATAAATAATGATGAACCTTTAATTATCTCCAATGCTGACAGCATAATAGATGAAAATTTCAATAATATAATTTCAAAATTCCAAGATAAGAATATTGATGCTGGAGTAGTCTGCTTTGATTCAATTCATCCCAAGTGGTCATATGTAAGATTAAATGAAAAAAATAAAATTGTTGAAACTGCTGAAAAAAGACCAATAAGTAGAAATGCAATCGCTGGATTTTATTATTTCAAAAAAGGAAGTTATTTTATTAATGCATCAATGATTTCAATAAAAAAAGATGCAAGTGTTAATGGACTTTTTTTTATTGCTCCAGTTATTAATGAACTAGTGCTTCAAGGAATGAATCTTGAAGCAATAAAAATTGATGAAGGGAAATATCATTCATTTTATTCGCCTCAAAAAATAAAAGAATATGAGATGTTAAACAAAAAAAGCAATTAAAATAACTAATGAAATTTAAAAGTAATAAGTAATAAATGTGTGTGAAATTATGAAAAAAGCAATGCTTTCTGATATGAAAAAAGGATGGTTTATCGGCGATTTTGAACCTACACTTTGGAAAACACAAGATGTGGAAGTTGCTGTAAAAAAATATAAAGCAGGCGATCACGAAGAAAAACACCTCCATAAAATTGCAACTGAATTTACTGTAATTATAAAGGGTCATGTTAAAATGAATGGGAAAGATTATAAAGAAGGGGAAATAATTATTCTATCACCTAAAGATGCTTCAGATTTTGTTGCAATTACTGATACAATTACAACAGTTGTTAAAATACCCGGTGCAAAAAATGACAAATACTCAGTAGATAATATCAATAATAATATCGGTGATAAAAAATGATTAATATAGTAGTTCCAATGGCTGGAAGAGGAAGTAGATTTCAAAAAGAAGGGTATGAATTACCAAAACCATTAATCCCTGTTCTTGGAAAAAAACCAATGATTGAAGTTGTTATTCATAATCTTAAACCAAAAACTGAACATAGATTTATTTTTCTTTGTTTGAAAGAACATATAGATAAATACCAGATTGATAAAAAATTAAAAAATTGGTGCCCAAATGGAATTGTAATATCGGTCGATGGTGTAACTGAAGGAGCTGCATGCACTGTTCTTCTTGCTAAAGAATACATAAACAATGATGATCCATTGATGATTGCAAACAGTGATCAGTATGTTGATATAGACATAAATGATTACCTAAATCAAATAGAAAAGCAACATGCTGATGGTTTGATTATGACTCTTAAATCAAATGACCCTAAATGGTCTTTTGTTAGATTTGATAAGAACAACAAAGTGATTGAATTATTAGAAAAACAACCTGTTTCAGATGAAGCAACAGTGGGGATTTATAATTACAAGCACGGAAAAGATTTTGTTGACGCATCTGAAGAAATGATATTAAAAAAACTCAAAGTAAATAATGAATATTATGTTGCGCCCGCATATAACCAAATGGTAGAAAAAGGGAAAAAACTTATAGTGTATAACATAGGTTCTGAAATGAAAGGCATGTATGGAATGGGAATTCCTTCTGATTTAAAACTATTTGAAACATTAGATATTGCAAAAAAAGCTATTAATTTCTAAAATATTAAAAATTTATTCCTATTCTTTATTTTTCTCATTTTTTTCATCTAATAATTATTAAGATTTTACCATTTAAAAAGAATTATTTTCATATATAAAAATACAGAAAGGTTTATATATTAGTTAATACCTAATAGTAGTAACAAATCAAATTTCAAGAATTAGTTTAATTAATAGATTAAACAAAGTTATTATGATAAATATTTGGGGGAAAACAAAATGTCATCTTACGAACCAAGTGTTGTTGCAAAAGATATGAGTTTAGCACTTGTCAAAGCTGCAAGAGTTGTAAAAGATAATTTTGGAAAAGACTTAAGTCAATTAGGTCCAGAATACAAAACTAAAGATGGTGATACAGTAAGAACAATTATTGATACTTATGCAGAAGAAGAAATGAGAAAAAGTATTTTCCCAAAATATCCCAATGCAGTTTATAATCTTGAAGAAAGTGAAATTCAAGGAGAAGATAATTTAAAAGGAAAATTATTATTCTTTGGAGACTCTTTTGATGGTACAGCAAATGCACAGCCAAAATTGCCCCTTTCGACACAAGGATTAATTGCTGCAGAAAATGGAGAATTTATTGCTGCAGCACTTTTACATCCATTTGAAAAATACATGCTAATTGGAGATAAACAAAATGGAGTTTACAGAGTTGAACTTGCAATTGATTCAAATTCAAATTACCACATTCTTGATAACACTAAAGTAAAATTACAACCATTACAAAATAAATATGAGAAAATAAAAAGTGGAAAGGAAGTTTTAATGTCTTATGTGGATGCATTATATGGGCCAACCAATTTTCAGGCTGAAAGAAAAGCAAAATGGAAAATGTTAGTTGTTGAAAATTTTGATAAGGGCCATAATGGAAAATACAATGCCCAAATGATGAGGGAGATGGGAAGCAATATTGATGCAGGAATGAAACTCGCTGAAGGAAGAATGCACATCCAACTTACTGATGCTGTTGGTGGGATATATGATGTTGCAGGCAATGCAGTTTTCATGCCACTTTTAGGTGGGGTTGCAAGCGATATGTATGGAAATCCAATCAAAGTTCCAGAAACTAAACAAGAGATGAATACCCCAACACAACAAGTTATAATTGCTTCAATTAATCCTGAAATTCATGAAAAATTAGTTGAAATAACACAAGCTTGTTATGGACCGGAATCTAAAGTTTGGCTTCCAAAATTTGATGAAGTAATAAAAGCTGGAACCTATCCAGGTTTTAAGACTTGGAATCCAACTCAAAAAAAGATTCTTGAAGAAATTGTTGAAAGAAAAAAATTATAATTAAAAAATAAAATACGCCGCGGGGGAGATTTGAACTCCCGAGTCCTTTCGGACACTGGATATTTGTGCGATATAGCAGGTTTCTAACCGACTAAATTACGTCGATAGCAATCCAGCGCTATACCGGGCTAAGCGACCGCGGCAGTAATATTATATATTTATCTTCGATCGCAGTTTGGGAGACTAACAAAGTTATGTCTCCCCTAGCTCCCGTGCGAGCTGAGGTCAGCTCCACTATACCGGGCTAAGCGACCGCGGCAAAATAATA
>CAZSAD010000029.1:0-20778 GCA_964604995.1 uncultured Methanosarcinales archaeon | reverse complement strand
TCCACTTGCAATCTCTGTAAGATATATAAGTTTAGATTTTATTTTCTTTTTATTTTCTTGATTTTTATCTTCTTTAATATTAACTATACTTTCATGATAATTTTTTATATTTCTTGATATATCTGTTTTTCCAGAAATTTTATTTTTTGAAACCATTTCTAATTCACACAATAATTCTATTAATCCATCATCAACATCTTTTAATTCTAATAGTCTTTTTGATATTTCCGGTGATTTTAGAAGTAAAGTGTTGATATTGTTTTTAACCCATTCATTAAATTTGTTTGGTGTTCTAATATATTTTCCAAATACTCTTAAGATAACATAAGGCACCATTATTGGATAATATTTTTTTATTGCTTCATCAGTTACTATATAATTTCTAATTCCATTATTTTTTTTATTTAGTTTATCATCAGAGGATATTATCTCTTTCTTTTTGTTATCATTTGTTGTTTCATCTATTACTTCATCACCTAAAATAATTCTGTCTTTTTCTTCAATCAATTTTAAAAGGGATAATATACTATCATCTTCACTAACAGATTCATTTTGCTGATTTTTTATATTTTCAGCTAATAAAACTGAGTCTTCAATTTTCTCTTTTTCTTCTTTTATTAGTGTGTCTACCATTTTTTATTTTAATGATGTTCTTTTCCTTTGTCTTCTACTTTAATTACTTCTCTAGCTCTGGCAAATGGATGATGACTATCTCCGCTATATATCACAAACAAATTAAAATTATTTAGGAATTCCTCATCTTGTTCTACTCTTTGTTCTAAATAATATTTTAAATATTCAGTTAACCCTTTTATGGATATTCCTGGATACGGACTTATTGGTTTATCTTCATTGAGATTAGCAAGCTTTAATCCGTTCCATCTATATCTTCCCCAATAATAAAATGAACCTGGATTAACTAATGCTTGCCTATCAAATGCGGGTCTAGGATCCCCAATTTCAATATGTTTGTGTTCACCCGATTCATTATTATTTGGATCTTCCTCAGGCTTTGCTTTTTCAGCATTTATCATAAAATAATTTTTTCCTTTTTCTCTTGCATCATAATAATCAAGCCAGCTTCTGCTATTTTGTTTAAATTCACCAACAAGCATATCACTTATCCATCCATCCCATTCAATAAGGTCATATTCCATAATCTTATGATACATAGCATTGTGAGTTACGCTTTTTCCATAAACAAAAGGCGTGACTCTTCTTATGTAGGGATGTTCATTTTTTATTTCTTCCTTTGAATAACCACATTTAATTTTTGCTTTTATGATATTAGTATCTTGAACATACTTACCATCAAACCAAACTTCATCTCGTAACTGATCATCTCTATTTCCAAAAAGATCGCGTTTTTTTGTTGTGTCCGGTCCATTAGGATAAGCATAAATTACAGGTATATCTTCATACTTTGGTTCAACATTCAAAACAATCTTTCTATTTGCTTTTCCAGCATTTTTTATAGATACAAATTGGTTATAATCCATATCCCACATTTTGCTATTCTTTTTTATCTTTTCAATATCTTCATCATCCTTTATTTCATATTCATAATATGATATTTTAGCAATGGGAGTTGCAAATCTGTAAGTATGCTCATTTTCTCCAAACATCAAATACTGATCAAGCATGAATTCTCTTCTAGCGTTGATAAATTTTATAATTCCATATTTTAAGTAAGCTTTTGCAAAATCATTAGCACCACTATTCATATTATTTGTTACACGGGCCATTGGTACTTGCAAGAATTCCTCAATGTTTTCAGTAAGTATTCCACCAATATCAGCATCTTTTACCCAGTCATTTTTTGTGGAATCATTAATTTTGATAATCATTGTTTCATATAATTTTAATACTGGCAAATAAGTTTGGATTCCTCCTTTAATTTCTTGTTCATCTCCATAATTAAGTTTACCTCTGTCTACATATGTTTCTTCAACATAAGTATTTCTTGGAGTGTCATAAAAACAATCTGAAGCTCCTAATATCTTACCTTTTCCTATTTCATGATCTGGAACGAGAGGTCTATTATTCTTACCATTGTGTACTTTTAATCTTGCACCATTTTTGAAATATTCCATCTGCGTTTTAAATCTGGTAAACGAAGTTTCATTTCCAAGTGGCTCAAAATCTGGAAAATCTATTTTTTCAGATCCATAACCATATATCGACATTGCTTCATTTCTTCTTTTAACTACAGTGCTTTTTTTGTTAAGGAAAACTTCAAGTCTTAACATCCAATTCATAAGAATTTGGAAGGTGGGGAATCCAACTCTAAACTCGTCACCAAGTGTACCCTCTTGTATTACATCTCTTTCAGATTTTGTCCTTCTTAATAACTCTCTTAAACCCGGAATTCTCATAAATATTTTATTTTGTATTCGCACTCTTTTTTGATTTAAGTAGCCAAACATTTTACCATGTTTGTGTGCTTTATCTTTATTGGAAGAGCCAATTAAAATAACAATTATTACGATTATACCAATTAACACTACTCCTCCAATAAACCACCCTAATGTTGAGAAGGTACCGTTAATGATATCATATGGGAAAAATGTAAAAGTTGCTTTGTCTTTAAATGCTAATACTGCTAACCACTGTGTTAATCCTAAAGATAATATCCCATTGAGTATAGTTCCAATTTGTGGTCTATCTTTGAAAAGATTTTTGAGTGGGCTTTTTTCATCAATTGCTTTGAATAATATAATTGTGAATAATACCTCTCCCAAAAGCACTGCTTTTTCTACTGTTGTTCCGCTATGTGCCATAGATGAGGCTATTAAATATGCAATAATTCCATTCAACCATTTCATATCTCCAATAATTCCCATGGTTGAAAAGAACCAGTAAAACAATAACCCTAAGCCAATAAATATGAAAAGATGTATCCCTCTTAAAACACCAAATCCTACAAACGAAGAATTTTCATCAATTGAAGTTAAGGTAACTTGTTTTGATTCAGTTCCTGCCATTAATGCGGATTTTGATTCATTTGTATAGCAATATTTACTTGGAATTATTTTATTTCCAATTTTTTCATTATATATACAGTTAGAATCTCCTAATAAAAATAATCTTGCATCAATTACTGATTCATATTCCCACACAAATTTGTAAGTTGCATCATTATATTTTTTACCTCCTTCAAAAGGTTGGAGTGCAACACTTGCAGATATCATTATGGCAATTAAAATCAAAACTACTTTTCCTTTATCTGCTCCACCTACTTTATCTTGTAATTTAAAAAATGAAGCAACTATGTAAACAAAAATTCCAATAAGTACCAGATTTATTATTACTTTTATATGTAAAATATTTGCTGCCCAGGGTAATGTCCATAAATATTGAGATTTTAATATTGGATTCCAAAAGGAAACAAATATGGCCAATGCAACAATAAGTGCTTGTACTATTGTTCTTTGATTTTTATCTGTTATATTCTTTGCAAAGTATGCTTGGATTACAAATAATAATGCTGCAATGATTAATGCATTTACTCCTGAAATTGTATATTTACCAATTATATTTCTAATACTGTTTGTTATTCCACCAATTGCAGTTCCTATACTCGCATTAACAGCAGTAATTGAAACTAAAGCAATAGCTAAGAAAATTAAAGTAAACATTAGCATTCTCACTTTGTTATTACTACTGCTTTTCATCTAATACCTCTTCAATTTGTTTTAATTCTCTATCAGAAGGAACATAATCAAATTCTACTCCTAAGAAAACTAATTTTAACCATTGTTTGAGAATTGGATTTGAGAAATTATACTTGTTATCAACTTTTACAATGAGATCAACTTGCATCATTCTTTCAAGCAGGCTTTTTGTTACAGGTGCGCTCCTGTAAATCTTTTTTGAAATTTCTGTTAGTCTTGGACTTTGCATAAAAGTCATAACTTTTACAACAGTCTTTGGCATTGCTTCTCCTCTTGCACGATAGAGGAAATCTTTAAGGATACTATCTAAATACAAATAAGAATTAGAATTCTTGAATGTCATCTCAATCAAGAATGCTTTTTTTATATCCTTAACTTCTAAATATCTCAAAGAAATAGACCTGATTAAAACAGGTAATCCATTGGAATAAGAATGAATTTGCTCAACAATTTTTTTATCTATTTTGCCAATTGTTTTTTCAACTAATTTTTCAGTTTCTTCGTATGTAAAACCTAAAATTTCTTCAATAACAAAATTTCCATTGTTTTTCAATCCAGATAATAATTGTGTTTTTGCTGAACTTGTAACAATATAATGAACATTTTTGCTTTTAAAATCCATTAATGAAAGAACATCTTTAATTTGGCCAAAATTATTCAAATCAAAAATATTTTCAAAATCATCAATTACAAAAACAATTTTCTTGCCAATTTTTTTTGAAATTTCTTCAGCAAATGAAAATGCTTTTTGCAAAATTAATTTTTGGTCTGGTTTTATTTTTTGTAATTCATTGTTTACTATATCAATAATATCTGCAGCATTTTTTCCAAGTTTGTCCTTGATAGAAATTAAATATTCTATTGTTTGGAATTTATAAAAACTAGAAAGAGTTTGATTAGAAGAATTTGAAAAGGCTCCCGAAGACCAGAAACATACGTTGCCCATGAGTTCAATAGAAAAGTTTTCAGGGGGTGTGCTTGTTCTATTCAGGCCGATGTAAACAGGCAGGATATCTTGGCCCAAGCGAAGATTTGTTACAATCTGCTTTGCTAGGGATGATTTACCTGATTTCTTGGGCCCAACTAAAGCAACGTTTTTTCCATATCTAACATATTCACTTAGTTTTTCTAAGTAGAACCTTCTGTTGACACGGTGCTCCTGGTCTTCTGGGTTAGCCATAAAAAACATGTTGTCACTTTTGCAGATCTATTTGCTATAGAATTATAGCTGTTAACTGCAGTTTTATTCCAATTGGACTATATCCTAATTAGTATACTATTATATAAATATTTTGATTTGAATAAATTATTTAATTTATATTTTCTAAATTACTATTCCATTTGGTATATATTCTTTATAGTATAATAATTTATATATAAATTTTTTGGCAAATCATAAAATCCTAATTTTAATATATTTTAAGCATTTTTAGAACTAATTATTCTATTTGGTATATATTCTTTTTGGTATAACATTCTAATAATTTTAATTCTTCCTTTTGTTAGCACTTATCGAGAGTAACAAATAGAAATGTTTAAATACTAGTAGTACATAATAGTTTAAAATACTACTACTATAAAGTTATAACGTTTTTAAAATTAAAATATTTTTGGGGAAAATATGTCAGACAAAAAAAATGACTCACACACAGTAGGCCAAAATGCTAATGAAAAGAAGGCTAAAGAGCAGAAGAATAATTTAGATGACATACTAAAAAAACAAGCAAAAAGGGCGGAAGTGGAAGAGCCAAAAGTTGCCAACAATCATGCAGGTGGTCTTGAACAAAAAATAACAAGTAATAATCAAACAATATTTGAAAGATTTTTCTCTGGGATTTTTGATGGTGCAAAAACTGTAACTAAACCATTTTACACAGCAGGTTGGATGATTGGTGGCGGTTTAACTTCACTTGCAATAACTGGTGTTGGTCCACTTGTGATGTCAACAGGTTTAGGGATTGGAAGATATTTTATTAATAAAAAAATTGGAAAACCATTTACATTTACTGATTTTAAACACGAGTATTTGAAAGGATTAGTTTCTGGCAATTTATTTTATCCAATTGGAAAATATATAGCTACAGTTCCAGATTTAACAACAAAACTTTTAACTTTTTATGCACTGGGTCCAACTACTTTTATTGGAGGAGACAAATTCACTGAACATTATATTACTAATTATGGATCCCCATCTGCTTTACTAAAAGGCATAAGTGAAAAAGGACCATTTAAAGTTCTAAATGAAGGTTTAGGTCATGCCATTAGAGAAACACCTAAAACTTACGCTAGTTGGATAGTTGATACTAAAGGAATATTACCAATAGTTGTTGGTGCAAATTGGGCTTCATCTTATTCTATGCCTTTGAAATATACAGTTTCAACAGGAACAGCAAGTGCTTATAGATTTTATACTGAAAAAGCTAAATTAGAAAAAAATGGTTTAGCAAAAGGAGCGCAGCATCAGCAAATGTCACCTCAATCACAACAAGCTTTGATGAATCAATATCTTGCAAATAATCCGCAGTATGCAAATCAAATGCAACAACAAATGAGTGCATAAACAAGATAGAAAATGGTAAACAAAATGACAAAAAAAATAGCAAAGAGAAAAATTAGTGTAACATTAGAGATGAAAACAGTTTCTTTGTTACTTGCAAGACTTTCTAAAGAGAGAAAAAATTTTCCAAACAAAAGTAAAATAATTGAACATGCAGTAAATGAATATTTAACTTCTTTAAACTTAACTAATGAATCTGATAATTCTATTAATGTTACTAAAGGTGATACAAAGTGAAAGTAAAGCTTAGTATCACTATAAACAATAAAACTTTGAAGATGATTGATGAACATATTAAATCTCAAAGATTTAGAAATAAAAGCCATGCAATCGAGTTCGCAGTAATGAAATTACTTGAAAATAAAATTTCAACTGAAAAAAATGTAAATAAAACTGATAATGTAAATAATAAAAACGATAATAACAATCATACTAAAGATGGTAATTTTGCAGATAATAAGATAAATGATACTTTCTCAAATATTATAAACACTAAACGTAAGGAGGGTGAGACCAATGTCTGAACCTTCCAGTATAGATGATATTGTAAATGCTCCAACACAAATGGCAGGACAATCTACAAATAATCAAAATCCTAATCACATGCCAGTTAAACAACAAAATCATGATTTGGAGCATAAAGTAGACGAACATAAAGATGACGGCGGTTGGAATTTTAAACAAATAGGAAAAGACTTATTGAAGTTTTCACCTTTTATGATTGGTAATTTTTTATTGTCTGGCGGGCTTGGATTTTTAGCAGGAACAAAAACATTTTGGCAAGCTTCATCTTCACTAGCTTCACCTCTTGGTTATCTTGGGGGAAGATTTATTGAAAATAAAAAGAACAAGAAAAAAACAACTTGGTATGAAGCTAGAAAGGAACTTGGCACTGGAAGTTTTATTGGTTGCATTGCTTACACTTTGTATAAAGCTCCTGAATATTTAGTTGGAGCACTTGGAATTCCAACTGCCACATGGTATGGGAAAATCCTTAAAACCATGATGTTTAACCCATTAATGTTTATTCCATTCTTTCCTATTTATCACACTATGACTTATCTTAGAGATAAAATCGGAACAAGAAAATCATTGAAAGGTTTAGTCAATGGCAAAATTTTCGGTTATCTTAAAGAATCATACAAACCAATGAAAGAAGATTTCAAAAAATCAGTTCCAAAAACTTCAGCACTTCTTTTTCCAAGCCACTATTTAACAATTGGTCAAGGTCTTGTTACTGAGCCAGCATATAGGGTTGGAATTGGAGCAGTACATGATGTTGTATTTAGACTTGTCTCTGGTAAAAAGAAAGAAGAAACTGGTGAACATAAAGAAAAAATATCAATTGGACAAAAAGTAAAATCTTTTTACAAATCAATTCCAAATAAAATTGATAATTTTTTCAAAGTACCAGGCTATGAATTAAATCATGGAACAAATTCCAATGCAGCTTATACACATTAATTATTTTTAAAATAATTAACAAAAATAATAACAAAAATAATTTTTTTATCTAAAATGTCAGAAGAAAAACAAACGGATCTGGAAACTAAAGTAAATGATAAACAAAGTAAGGGTTTTATTAGAAAAACTTTTGACTTAGGTTTTAATTTAGCTATAGCTACAGCAACAACTGCTTTAGGATTTGCAACAGTTGGTACTACTGCACCATTGATTGCTACAGCGTTTGCAGGTGGTGGTTTAATTGGTGGAATTGTTAAAAAGAAAAAAAGTGGAGAATCTTTGTATACTTTAATAAATAATGCTCTTAAAACTTATTCAGCTGTAAATACTGTTGTTTATCCAATGGTTCTTTTAGGTGATTACACTTTTCCAATTGCTGGTAAAATTGGTGCAAATATATTTGGTGCAAATTTAGGACCTTATATTGGAAGAACAGCTTATGCTCTTAGTGCGTACAACGCAGTTTTTACTGCATTATTTAGGGGAGCTAGACATCTTTATGATAATAAATTTGACCCAACTGGAATTGGTAAAGCAATTTCAACTAATTTTTGGGCCAGTAGCAATCGCATTGCATTATTAATGGCACCAGCTTATGGACTTGTTGCAAATGGTATTCCTTTTCTTAATATCGCTAATTACAAACTTCCAGCATTTGCAGTAAATGCTTTGCCAGCATCCTATCTAAATGAAGTTTTGCCATCTTCAGCTTCTATTAAAGCAGAAAAAAATCATAACGCTGCTGCTTTTAGTAATAGTCGTGATAATAATCCACAAGCAAAACATATGTTAACACCAAATAGGGCAAATTATAACTCAGGTTATAATCCTAATTATAATGCCATGCCTCAAATGGCACCCTCATTAGCAGCATAAATTAGTTCCATAATGCCCTATTAGTTCTATAATATTTCTTTTAACAATTCTCTTTTACACTTTTCTACAGCAAGCTTTAAAAAGCGGTGTTTTTTCCATTATCCTATGAAAGGCACAATAATCAATTTTAGAGGCGGGAAACATACCCAGACCAATAATCAGATGGTAATGCAACCTGAAGGTATTACAACCAAAGAAAAAGCAGCTTCTCTTATTGGAAAATCTGCAATTTGGACAACTGACGGAAAAACCAAAAAAGAAATTAAAGGTAAAATTACAAATGTTCATGGCAGAAATGGTGCAGTTAGGATATTATTTGAAAAAGGTATGCCAGGCCAATCAGTTGGAAAAAAAATAGATATCAAATAATTAAGATTACTAATTTTAACATATTGTTCTTTTTTATTCTTCTTTAATCAATTTTAATTAAATTAAATAGTACATAATAACAGGTATTGTTAAACATCCCATTGCTTGTGTTCTTGTGGTTTTAGTTATTGCAGGTAAAAGTCCAATTGCAGTTGAAATAATTAATACTAAAATTCCAATGAATCCTGTGAATGTAAATACAAGAATTGTTACAAATACAATAACTCCAATCACTAATTTTTTGTAATTTACTTTTTGCATAATATCTGCAAATATTTTTCCGATTTTAAATGCTAAGAACATTGCAATACCCCCTGAAATTAATGCAACACTTAACAAAATAAAAATATCAATGATCTCAATTTCACCTAAAATTTCTGACACTGCAACTATTGTACCATTTCTTGCTTTATTTATAATATACAATGTACCAATTGATAACACAAAATTTACCATGTTGATTGCACCCATAAGAATCATAAATCCGCTATCACCTATTTTTTTAGCTATTTGCAAAGCAACTACTGCAGCAGTTGAAGCGCCAATTCCAGGTAATAACGCAGTTAAAAACCCTGAGAATTGACCAGATGCTAATGCTTTTACTGCATTTTTATTTTCCATTTCAATATTATTATTAATTTCTTGCTTTGGAATATTTTGGCTTTCATTTAAACTAAGTAAAAGGGTTGCAATACCAAACAATCCGGAAAACATTGGAAATAAAGGATCTGTTAAATTTGGCATATTCAAAACAACAATCCCTAAAATTCCAGATATACAAAGTATCAAAAGTGCCCATATTTTTTTATTATCTCTAATTACCATAAAAATAATTATTCCTAATAATATATAACCAACATATTGTTCAATTAATTCATAAGAAAATTTTACAATATAAATCATAACTGGGAATAAAATCACACTTAATACTAATGCAAAATAAGCGCCTATTGCTCCTAATTTTAATGCCATATATCCTTTGCCTTTAAGCAAAAATCTATGTCCCGGAAGAACACCAAGTGCAGTATCTTCTTCTGGAGCTCCTAAAAAAATAGAAGGTATCATATCTACAAATACATGTGTAATTGACATTGCAACAATAAATGCGCAAAGATCAATTAAACTAAAAAATTTTAGTAGTATTGGGCTTAAACCTAAAACAAATACACTAATCAAATTTACGTGCACTCCAGGAGTTAAGCCTGTAATTATTCCTGCAAAAGATCCTATTAAAATTGAAAGTAATAATTCAATAAACATTCAAATTTAAATTACTTTTTAATTAATGTACTTTACCTAATTTTTTTCGAAAAATTTTCGGATGAAAAAATGAACAAATATTAGAATATCTAATTTATTTTATTACATTCTTCTTCAATTGCTAAGGCTTTTGAAGTTAATATTTTTTGATTGTCTTTTATTTTATTTTTAATTAAATCTATTTGTTCATCACTTGTTTTACCTTCATAAATAACACTTTCTTTACTTCCTATACTTATAAGATTATTTTTACATAAAAAGATAGTTCTTAAGTTAGTTACAATCAAATCTTTTGTAGAATAAATATATCCACTTTTAGTATCATCTGTTCCTAATATCTCTTGTTTTAGATCATACCTATACAAATAAGAATATCCTTTTTCATAAACTGTTGAATTTTCTTTTAAATTTATAAAATTATAAAGCTCATTTTTTGTTATGTTGTGAGAAGCATAATGAAAAAATCTACTCTCGCCTGGTGTTTTTTCAGGGTCTTTACTAATAAAATTATTCATCTCATTTATTTTTAAATTAAGATAATCTAAATCTTTTTGATAAAACAACCCTTCATATATTTGTGGCATATTTGTTTTAAAATTCTGATCCAAATATTTTAATCCACCTAAACTAGTATTATCAATTATTAGGATATTTTCATTTTCTATAGAATAATAATATCCATCACTATCTTTTAAAAAAGCTTTACTTTCATTAGTAATTTTATCAATTATTTTTTCAGATATTACAGTTTCTTTACAATTTTCACAAGACTGCAATTTTCCAAGGGGACATGAATCTAAAACAGTTTCTACTAATGGAAAAATTGTTTGTTTATCCAAATCAAACTGATTTTTAATTACTAATTTATCATAATCTTGTTTGTAAGTTAATTTATCATTTTGCCAGTTAGGTGTTAATCTTATGTAAAGATCTTGGCTACACATAATATTAAATTCATGAAATAAAAATCCATCTGAATTATTTGTGTCTTTGATATATCCTATTTTTTCATTTATTATACCATGCGGCGAATATTGGTCTTTTTCAAATAAAACAACTAAACTTGTATCAAAACTATTGTATAATTCAATACTTTTTTTATTGGATGATACTTTAAAATTAAAATTTTTAAAATCAGAATATGTATTAAATACTTTATTAAAATCGTCTATTCTTAAAATTTTTGCATTACTATTATTCATAACTGATAAGGTAACTTTATCTTTGACATCTTGAATATCCATCCAATTATTATAACCTAAGACATTTTCAACATTCTTTTTTGCACCTTGTAAACTCAAACAACCACCACAATCTTTAAAGCAAGAACCACATTTTTCTGTTTCTTCACAAATCGCATTCCCACAACAAGGAATAATTTTCTCGTGATCACAAATATATCCTGAATATTTGGTATCTATTTTACAAATATCTTGTGTGCATTCATTTGCATCATTACAACTTTGTGAGCAAGATTCAAATGATTGACCAGATGTTGGTTGATATTTTATATCTAAAAGATTTAAAGAATAATATCTATCACAAACTTTGTCTTTGTTTAAATCGGTACAACAATAATCTCCGAAGTTAGTATAATTTCCATCACATTTTTTTCCAAGTAACAAAGTATGCAAAGCATGATCACATCTACAATCGCAAAACATTCCTTTGCTAGTGTTGTATCCTGAAGAAGTTGAAGTATCGTATCCTTCTCTTAAACAACTTTGCAAACATATTCCATTGCAATTACTTTGTTCTTTGCAATCTTTACATTCAATTTCAAATAAATTTTTACCATCACGTAAAACCATTACTGCAACTACAAATACTAATATTGATATCCAAAAAATATCAAGTAGTACTCTTTTTTCTTTATTTCTAGCTTCTTTTGGAATATCGTCGAATATGCTAGTTTTTTTTGACTTTGATGTCATATTATAACCATAACTGTTTGCATTTTTAAATGTTATTCACAAGAACAATATTTTGGGAACAATATTTTGGAAATTAATTCTTATACTTACTTATTTCAGATAGCTTTATATTTATTCTCTCTTTTTTCGCATTATGAACTTTAAGATGGTAAAATGGGTGCCTTTAAGTTTATCTTTATTAGCACTAATTATTTTTGGATTTAGTTCATTAACTAGTCCAAGTATAACAGGATTTGCTACTTTAAATACTGAAAAAATAAAAATTTCTGATATTTATGCAACTCTTACAACTTCAAATAATCAAAATTTACCAGAAGATGCTAAAATAAATTTAAGGCTCGGAGATGAAACAAGAGTTATTAGTGCAAAAGAATTCATTGAATTATCAGGTGAAGCTTTTGAGAAATCTGTTTTGCTAGAAGACAATCAAACTTTCGGATATATTGGGGATCATCAATATTCTCTTAGTTTAGACAAATTGGGATTTACTAATAATGCAATTGCTGGGAAGGATATGGTGGAATTTGAATTAAAAATCGCTTACAAAAATTTAATATTAAGAAATGAAAAAAATTCTGTTTCCTTGGTTTAAAATTTTATTTATTCTAATGATTTTTTTATCTCTACTTTATCTATTTTTCTTCCTTTATTTTATAATTTTTATTTCATAAACAATCACTTCATATTTTCCTTGAAATTGCCTAACTTCACCTATAACCGAAATTTCATTACCTACATTTAAGGAAATTATTTTTTGTGGTGATTTGAATACTACCAAAGGAACTTCATTTCCATACCTATCATCCCTAATTACCATTTTAACAAGTTTTTCACTATCACTAATTTGTTTAATTGTTCCAACTACATAAATATCTTTTCCGATAAGTGATTTTACTTTTTCAGATTGAAAATCTGGAAGAGTAGAATTTATTGCAATAAAATATAATGCCGTTAACCCTAATAAAGATACAATCAATGAGAGTTTAAGTAAACTTTTTTCGTCCATTTTAATTATTTATTCTATTTTTACTTAAATAGTATCGTCATAGAAAAACGGAATTTTTATACAAATAACGTTGTTGTTACGTTGTTATTATCAATAATTTAAGTGTTTAAAGAAAGCTTTTAAAATCCAGCTGTTTTCTTTACGACAATGTCGAAAAAATTACCTTCTAAAAACCAGGGAAGTTCAATTAAAGCTAAATCATCAATTAAAAGTAAATCTAATTCTAACTCTCAACTTAAATCTCAATCTAATCTTCAATCTAATTCCAAATCTAAAAGTGTATTAAAAAATACTACATCAAAAAAAGTAGAAAATAATAAATTACAAAATGGTAAGTTACAAGATGAAAATGAAAAATATATTCCTTTATCATTTAAAAATACGAGTGAAATAAATATTTCTGATAAAATAATTGGTCAAGTTATTGGACAAGAAGGTGCAGTAAATGTAATTAAAAAAGCAGCTTCTCAAAGAAGACACGTTTTATTAATTGGTGAACCAGGAACCGGTAAATCCATGCTTGGAATGGCACTTGCTGAATTATTACCTAAAGAAAAATTAGTAGATATACTCTCTTTTGCTAATCCTAATGATGAAAATCAACCACTTATAAGGGTTGTTCCTTCTGGAAAAGGTAGGGACATCATTATGCGAAGTAGATTGGAATCTATGGGGATGTTAAAAAATCAGAATCTTTTGATGTTTTTTTTAGCAGTTGTTGCTATGGTTGCACCATGGTTTATTAGATCTTATTACAAATCAGATGTCATGTTTGCAGCATTCTTTCTTGGAGGAATGATATTTTTAGTTGCATTTGTAACCTTTATTAATTTCAATAAAAAATCAACTGATAAAACAATTGTTCCAAAAGTTATTGTGGATAATTTTGATAAAAAACAAGTTCCATTTTTTGATGCAACTGGTGCGCATGCTGGTGCATTACTAGGAGATGTATTACACGATCCATTTCAAACAGGTGGTCTTGGTACTCCAGCACATGAAAGGGTAGTTGCAGGTATGATTCACAAAGCAAATATGGGTGTGTTATTTGTTGATGAAATTTCAACATTAAAACAACATACACAGCAAGAATTATTAACCTCTTTACAAGAAGGTAAACATCCAATTACTGGACAAAGCGAAAGATCTGCTGGAGCAATGGTTAGGACTGAACCAGTACCATGCAATTTTATTCTTGTAGCAGCTGGCAACATGGAAACAATCAAACATATGCATCCAGCATTAAGATCTAGAATTCGCGGATATGGTTATGAAATTTATATGCGTGAAACTATGAAAGATACCATTCAAAATCGTGATAAAATAGCAATTTTTGTTGCACAAGAAGTTAAAAAAGACAAAAAGATTCCACATTTTACAAAAGAAGCTGTTGATGCAATAGTCGAAGAAGCAAGAAGAATGGCAAATAGAAAAGGCCATTTAACATTAATGCTAAGAGAGCTTGGTGGATTAGTTAGGGCAGCAGGAGATTTAGCTAAAGAATCATCTAAAACTTTTGTTGAAACAGAAGATGTGTTTGCAGCTAAGGAAGTTGCTAAAAATCTTGAGCAACAAATAGCAGATAGATATATTGAAAGAAAGAAAGAATATGAAGTCATAATTGCAAAAGGTAGTAGAATTGGAAGAGTAAATGGTCTTGCAGTTTTAGGTGGTGGGACAGCAATGTCTGGAATACTTCTTCCAATAGAATCAGAAGTAACTCCTGGTGGAAAACAATCTGATATTGTTGCAACAGGTAAACTTGGTGAAATAGCAAAAGAAGCTATTAAAAATGTATCAGCAATAATCAAAAAATATTTTGGTGATAGCATTAGAGGAAAATATGATATTCACGTGCAATTTTTACAAACTTATGAAGGTGTTGAAGGAGATTCAGCATCGATTGCAGTTGCAACATCTATAATTAGTGCACTTAAAAATGTGCCAATAAAACAAAATTATGCAATGACTGGCTCTTTGTCAGTTAGGGGAGAAGTTTTACCTGTTGGAGGAGTTACTTCTAAAGTAGAAGCTGCAATTGAAGCAGGTATGGAATTTGTCATTGTCCCAAAAAGTAATCTAAATGATATTATTATAAATAAAACGAAACTGAGCAAAATAAAAATAATTCCTGTAGAAAACATAACTGATGTATTAAAAGAAGCTTTAGATTGGAGAGGCAAGCAGGACATTCTTAAAAAGATTTTATTGGCTGACAAACAGTAAAATTTAATAAAGAGAGGGTTACTCATTTTTTGTTAGTGAGTTGATTATGATGAATATACAAAAACTTTTTAAATTAGCTTTTTCAGGTAATAAAAATATGGTAAACAAAAAGAAATCAGTAGTTAAAGTTGCTAAAAAAACTACTAATAAGGCCATAAAAAAATCTTCTATTAAAAATACTGTTTCAAAAAAACAAGTTTCAAAATCTAGTAATAACAATGCATTAAATGTCAAATCCCAAGAACTTGCAGTGCCAAGACCTGTTCCAATGCATGAATGCCCTGTTTGTGGGTCTTTAAATGTTTTTTATAATAAAGAAAGAGCAGAGTTAATTTGTAGAGACTGTGGTGAAATTCACGCACAGATTATTTAAATTCTAATTTTTATCTTATACATTTTTTCATAGTTTTCTTATTGTTGTATTCTTTTTTTATTTATTTTTCTTGCTAGTAAAAAGATGATGGTTAAAGCACAAATCAAAAATACCCATTTC
This sequence comes from uncultured Methanosarcinales archaeon, assembly GCA_964604995.1. Classification (GTDB taxonomy): domain Archaea; phylum Nanobdellota; class Nanobdellia; order Woesearchaeales; family JABMPP01; genus JAGVYD01. Next base: position 4,919 of record CAZSAD010000029.1, on the reverse strand, counting down.
CAATATTGTAAATAATTTGTAGTCTGTTCTTGTTTTTCTTTAGGTAATACATAAGATAAAACTTCACTATTATCTTCATCCAAAATCACTATTTTATCTTCATTTTGAAAAGTAGGAAGAGTTAATGCAAAATCAGTTTGATTAATTAAAACTAGGCCACCTGTTATATTTGTATCTTTGAATTCATCATAAAAAATTAGATCAGGTGATTTAAATTTTAAAGAGAATAATTCTTGTGATAATTCATCTTGAATCTGTAGATTATATCCCTTCTCTGGTTGGAAATAATAATCCGGATAGTAACCTAATTTTGTTGTATCGCTTGTTATTACCATGCTAGGTTTACCTTCTATTTGCTCATAATTAAATCCTAAAATTCTAATTGTTGAAGGGGAGGCAATTACAAAATTCAAACAAACAATAGTTATCAATACTAAAACTAATGTGAAATTAAATATTCTCTTCAATATTTCATTTTTTCTTGTTTTCATCTTTTTCATTGTTCATTTATTTTTTTCATTTTTAGGAATATTTTTCTAATTTATCACTCATTATTTTTTCATTGATTGGACCAAATTCATTTGTAGATAAACTTTTCATAATCGAATTTTGAGTTGGTCTAAAAAATTGGCTCATTGAACAACCTTCATAGCAACCAACTCCTCCCCATTTTTCACATGGCATCAAATCGCAGTTTGGATAATCTTTTACATTAAAATGTACTTTTCCATAATAATCATCTTCAGTATATTCATCAGCTAAATTACCTATTCCATGGCCTAATTCATGCATTAATACTGTTTTTTGGACAGTATCAATATTCAATGCAATTTTAACTAAATTTCGAACACTACTACTTCTAGTATTCTGATAATAATTGTCTTTATACAATAAAATTACAAAATCATTTGGGCATTGCGATGCTAATTGATTAATTTGCACTTCATCGCATTTAATCAATTCTTCAGAATTACACTTCAAACTTTTTATGTCATCTACTCTGTAAAAGTTAAATTTTGTATAAAAAGATTCGAATGGTTCACTGTTTTTTAATCTTGTATAATATTTATTAGTATCCGCAATAAAATCTTCTAAATTTTCATAATTTGAACCTATAAAAACAAAATCCAATTTATTAATTGGTTCACCGTTATACTCGATTATGGTACAATCATTATTTCTTTTTTGATTTTTTGAACTTATATCTTTGAAAATTCCTTTATTTTCTAAAACTAAATCAATCTTATTTTTATTTGGAACTATACAAATAGGATTATTTTCTTTTTCAATTTTGATATTTTTAACTTTAAATGCTTTAAAAGTTCCATAAGATTTGATAAATAATGTTGAGTCTTGGAATGTTTTTGCAGAAATTGTTAATTCTGAATTAATAAATTCATCAAAAGTTCTGTTTTTATCAATAAAACATACTTCGTTTACATCTTGTGGTAAAGAAAAACTTATTTCTTCTACATTTCCAAAATAAGCTGAATCTGGTATCAATCTTTTTGCAAGTGAATTAGTAAATACTATAAGATCTGCTTCGTTTGTTTGTTTTGATGTTTTAATAATATTACTAACTCCCCATATTCCTAAGAGGATTACAACTATTGCTATTGTTGCATAAATTAAAGGAGATAAGCTCTCCTGACCTCTTTTTTTTGATATTAATGTCACAAGAGATGTTTCTTTTTGAAATTATATAAATTTTTTCTAGAAATTGTCTAAATCAATGAGTTTTCTCTAATTTTTATTTATAATCTAAATTTATCTCCAGGTAACTAATACTTCATCCGTTCTTAAATAAGGATTTATTGTTGCTTGTTTTATTGTACTTTTTGCTTTGTTTTGATATTCTAAAATTCCAAGCCAAGATATCATTGCAGCATTATCAACATTAAACTGATTTTGTAATATATAACATTTAGCTCCTCTTTCATTACACATAATTTTAGCCATTTCTTGAAGCCTTTTATTACATGCAACTCCTCCACCAAGCAATAATTCTTTTTTCCCAGTGTGAGCTAAAGCTCTTTCACTAACTTCTATTAACATGGCAAAAACAGTTTCTTGCGCTGAATAACATAAATCTTCTTTTGAAAATTGTTTTGAATTTATTTTCTGCTTTAAATTAGTAAGTAATCCTCCAAAAGAAACATCCATCCCTTTAACAGTATAAGGCAATTCAATAAATTTTTTTCCTTTTGATGCCATACTTTCAATAATTGGTCCGCCTGGAAATCCTACTCCCAAATCTCTTGCAAAAGTATCTAGAAAATTACCAATTCCCGTATCTAATGTTTCTCCAAATATTCTATATTTTCCATTATCATACGCAATGACTTGAGTATTAGCTCCCGATGCATAAAGCAGAATTGGATCTTTTGCAGAAGTTAACATTCTGCCAATTTCTAAATGTGCAATACAATGGTTAACACCAACAATTGGTTTATTGTTAATTATAGCAAGACTTCTTGCAGCCATTGCACCAATTCTTAAAGTATGTCCAATACCTGGACTTGCTGAATAACTTATAAGATTAATTTCTTGAATTGTTTTATTAGCTTGCAACAGTGCTTCTTTAATAACGCTATCACAAATTTCAACATGATGAAATGCAACTTGATGAGGAATCATTCCTCCTCTAGGAGTTGTGAAACTTTTTTTAACATTAGAAAGCACTTGGCCATTACTTGTAACAACTGCAGCTCCAAATGTATGTGCAGTGCTTTCAATTCCAAGACAGCTTATATTTTTGATATCTTTTTTCTTGGTATTTTTATTATTTGATCTTTTTTTGGTTTGCATTTAAAATAAGTTAAAACTGATAGTTAAAAATCTTACTTATTTTAATTATATTTTAAATATTTTTTTACAATAACTCATCTTTATTTCATACTAATCATCACTAATTAATATTACTGTCATTAATATCCTTATATTTAGTATTAACTTTATATCTTATTTCTTTTCTTTTGATAATTTTTTTTATATCTTCAAAAAATAAATTACATTTGTTTTCAATTGATAATAATTGTTCTTCAGTTATGTACCCAATATCTTTTGCCATTAAGCTTAATGATCTTATTGCTTCACTTGACGCTTTTGCATAATTCATAAAAAAATTAAAATCTTTATATTCTTTACAGGATAATCCCTTAGATATGTTAGAGACAACGGAGAGTGACAATCTCCTTAAGGAGAGAGTCATCACCATTGTTTCAAATTTGGGGAATTGCAGAACAAGAGTATAAATTTCAATTGCAAGATTATGACTTTGTTGTTTTAAACTATTTTGGTCTTTTAATATTGCTTCTTGGTTCATATAATCTAGAAAATTGAAATATTTAATATTATTTTATACAAATAATTCGATTAGATTTCGAAACATTCGTATAGATTTTAAATTTATGAAAATTAATTTTAATTTTGTTCTATAAAATCGAAGTAATCTACCCATATTTAAATTTAAAAAATAAGATAGTTAAGGCTAGTATCATAGTTAATGAGTTTGCAAATATGATTGGGAGAGAATTTAACATTATACCATAAATAAGCCAAAGCATTGTTCCAATACAAAAAATCAAAAATGTAAAAAGTGAAAGATCTTTTGCAGATTTTGTTTTCCAAATTCTTATTGCTTGTGGTAAGAATGCAATAGTTGTTGAAATGGCTGCCAAATATCCAATAATATTTACGAATTCCATACTTCTTAGTAGAGGAGGGGGGGTATATTAAGGTTTCTTTCGATATTTTAACAAATTATATCTTACTTATTACTAACTATCTTTATTGATGAAAAGTTTTTTAAATTATGTTAATTAGAATTAATATTAGTTAAAATAAATATCAATAATTTTAGTTTTAACAATGGGGGGAGAAAAATGGCACTTTTTGGAAGTTTAATTGGTTTAATTGCTCTTGTTTGTGCAGTTTGGGTAATATATGATGTTTTTACACAACAAAAAAAATGGGACGACGGAAAAAAAATTATATGGATTATTTGTGCAATATTGTTTAGTATAATTACTGCTATTGTGTATTACCTTGTTGTAAAAAAATAATTTGTTAAATTCTATTTTTTCTTATTTTCTTCTTCTTTTATTTAATTTTGTTCAATTAATTGTTTAATTGATAATGTTATCCATGTAGAAAAAACAAAAGGCGCAGTTAATGCTATTATTCCTAGTGCAATAAAAGAATTCATAAAACTAACTGATAAAATTATCGCAAAAATTGCATAAAGCCAATCAAATTTTTTGTTTTTAAAAAGTGCTATTGCACAAAGAACACCATTAAAACCATATAACCCTAAATTAATAGATTCTATAGGCAAACCAATTAACCAAGACATTAAACCTCCAATAATTGAGCCAGTTAATGCGAAAAGTGCAGCTCGCCATGAGTTAATTAAAATTCCAATAAAAAAGAGGATTCCAGTAATCACATTATTTTGAAACATAACCTGACCAAAACCAATACTTGTAGAAGATAAAAAGTTAAAATTATTCACATTTATTAAGGTATTATCTGGTTGTTTTAATGTAAATTTAGTAATTAATATTATTACTATCAAAAACCAAGTTGTTAATACAAAAGGGAATGTAAAAGGAGAAATTTTTCTTTTATGTAAAAAATTCATAATATATGATGAAATAGATGAACCTAAAATTAGACAGACAATTAATATTACATTAATTTGAAAAAAATAAAATAATGCTATACCTACTAATGTTCCATTAAATCCATAAATTCCATTTTGGACATCTTTGCTATCATACTTTAATAAAATTGCAGTAACTGTACTACTAATTACTCCTAATATTGTTCCAATTCCTAATATCCATGAATTATAAAAAATTCCAATTAAAAATAAAAAACCTGTTAAGGTATTATTCTGAAACATAACTTGACCTATA
>CAZSAD010000028.1:0-21948 GCA_964604995.1 uncultured Methanosarcinales archaeon | reverse complement strand
CTAAAAACAAAATTTAAGGATAATAATGTTTTCTTGAAAAAATATGATTTAGTCAATGAAGGAAAAATATCGAATGCTGCATATTTGCTTTTTTCAAAAAAAGAATTACGTGAGACAGACATACAAATTGGTTTATTTAATGACCCTTCAATTATTAAAAAATCAAAACTAATAAGAAATGGATTACTTTTAGAAGTTCAGGAAGTCATGGATTTTATTGAAGCATATATCTTAAAAGAATATGTAATAACAGGAAAACCTCAAAGAGAAGAAAGATGGCAATATCCTCTAAAAGCACTAAGAGAATTTATTATAAATTCAATCGTGCATAAAGATTATCAAGATGGATTGCATACACAAATCAAGATTTTTCCAGATAAACTTGAAATTTTCAATATTGGAAAACTTCCGTATGATATTTCTTTGAAAGAAGTTATTTCTGGACAAGAAAAATCTCATCCTAGAAACAGATTAATTGCTGAAATCTTCAGAGATTGTGGTCTAATTGAAAGATATGGTAGTGGAATTTCTAGAGCATTAAAAGAATTTAGGGAATATGGCCTTATAGAACCTCAAATTAGCGAAAAATCAGGGGGTTTTGAAGTGATTGTTTTTGACAAAGAAAATGGCGGATTAAATGAGGGATTAAATGAGGGATTAAATGAGGGATTAAATGAGGGATTAAATGTATTAGTGCATTTTATTGGACTAAATCCTAATATTAAAGCAAAGGATTGTGCTAAAAAATTAGGTAAACCTCTAAAAACAATAGAAAGACAGATCAAAATATTAGTCGAAAAAGATTTAATTGAACGAAGAGGAAGCAGGAAAACAGGGGGATATTATATAAAATGAGAATAAATTATAAACTTGGATAAAATGACAATCAAACAAAAGAAAACAATTCTTGTTACAGGTGGAGCAGGGTATATTGGCTCAGCTACAGTAAAAAAGCTATTGGATAATGGGAATTTTGTTATTGTTGTTGATAATTTAAGTAAAGGTGATAAAAAGTTAGTTGATTCGCGTGCTAAATTTTATCATTTGGATTTAACTAATAAGGAAGATCTAAAAAATGTTTTTTCTTCGAATAAAATTGATGCTATAATTCATTTTGCAGCATACAAAAGTGTTGAAGAATCAATGACTAATACTTCAAAATACATAGATAATATTTCTGGTACAATAAATCTTTTAAATTTAATGGTGGAATATAATATATCTAAAATAGTGTTTTCATCTACAGCTGCAGTTTATGGAAATCCAAATTATTTACCCATTGATGAATTGCATTCAACAATACCTATAAATTTTTATGGATTCACTAAATTAGAATGTGAAAAAATCATTGAATGGTACTCAAAAATTCATGGCATTAAATTTGTGAATCTTAGATATTTTAATGTTGCAGGTGATGCAGGCTTGAATTATTTTGACAAAGATGCAAGAAATGTATTTCCAATTTTAATGGATTCTTTGGTTAATAATAAAACATTTGCTATTTTTGGAAATGATTATGATACTTATGATGGTACATGTGTAAGAGACTATATTGACATAAATGATTTAATTGAAGCACATATTCAATCACTAGAAATAACTAGCAACCACACTATAAATCTTGGTACATCCCATGGAATAAGTGTTCTTGAATTAGTAAATTGTTGTCAAGAAATCTCTGGGAAAAAAATTAAATGTGTTATGGGTAAAAGAAGATTAGGAGATTCTGCTACAATAATTGCTTCTAATAACTTGGCAAAAAAAATCTTAGATTGGGAACCAAAAAAGAAAGTTGAAGACATGGTTAAATCAACCTATAATGCATATTTAAAACAAAAATGAAAATTGAAAAGGGAATTAATAATTAAACAAAATGAAAAACCAACCATTTATACCAAAAAAAGATTTTATGAAAATCCAAGATTTGATGCCTATTTGTACAACAGATCTTCTAATTACAAATAATGGGAAATATTTAATTGTAAAAAGAAAGCAAAAACCTGCTCTTGGAAAGTGGTGGATTCCTGGAGGAAGAATTCTCAAGAATGAAACCATAAAAGAAAGTGCACTTAGAAAAGCTAGGCAAGAAGTTGGATTAAAATGTGAATTTGTAAAAATTCTAGGTGCTTATGATACTATCTTTGATGATGGACCAAATGGTGTTCCAATACATGCAGTAAATATCTTATGTAAATTAAAAAGCCAAGAAAATAAAATTAATCTAGATAAAAACCATAGTAAATATAAATGGGTTAAATCATTAGTTGGAAATGTTGATAATTTCTTATTGGAGGCGTTGAAAAATGTTAAATTTAAGAAGTAAAAAAATTATTGTTACTGGTGGTGCAGGATTTCTTGGAAGTAAAGTTGTGGAAAAGTTATTAGCAAGAGGAATACCTAAAGAAAATATATTTGTTCCTTTTCATCACGAGTATGATTTACGAAAATTAAATGATATCAAAGCGATGTTTGATAAATTTAATGCAAATATTGTAATACATTTAGCTGCTAAAGTTGGCGGAATTGGATTTAACAGAGAAAATCCTGGTGAACTTTTCTATGATAACATGATTATTGGAGTGCAATTAATGGAAGAAGCAAGGCTAAGAAATATTGAGAAATTTGTAGCAATTGGAACAATTTGTGCATATCCAAAATTCACACCAGTTCCTTTTAAAGAAGAAAATCTTTGGGAAGGTTATCCTGAAGAAACAAATGCTCCTTATGGACTGGCAAAAAAAATGCTTTTAGTGCAGTCACAATCATATAGACAACAATATGGATTCAACTCAATATATTTATTGCCTGTAAATTTATATGGTCCTGGAGATAATTTTAATCCAGCTAGTAGTCATGTTATTCCCGCATTGATAAAAAAATGTGTTGATGCTATTAATAATAAAGATGATAAAATTGTAATATGGGGAACAGGAAATGCATCCAGGGAATTTTTGTTTGTAGAGGACGCAGCTGAAGGAATTATTTTAGCAACAGAAAAATACAATGGCAGTGAACCAATAAATTTAGGTGCAGGATTTGAAATTAAGATTAAAGATCTTGTTGATAAGATAGTAAAATATTCCGAATTTAAAGGAAAAATTGAATGGGATTCAACTAAACCTGATGGACAGCCAAGGCGATGCCTTGATGTTTCAAGAGCAGAAAAAGAATTTGGTTTTAGAGCCAATACTAATTTTGATGAAGGATTGCAAAAGACAATAAGCTGGTATAAGAAAAATGAGTTTAAGAATTAAAAAGAACAATAAGAAATTAAAAATATTGATGTTGAACTATGAATTCCCACCACTTGGTGGAGAAAAATATTCAAAATGAATAAAAAGATCAGGGGATATTATATAAAATGAAAATACTAATGCTTGCACCAACCCCTTTCTTCTCAGATAGAGGTTGTCATATAAGAGTTCTTAATAGTTATCTAAGATTAAAAAGAGAAGGAAATGATATAACAATAATAACTTATCCTTTAGGAAGAAATGTTTTGAATATTTATCCTAAAAGAGTAATGCATCTTCTAGGATATAAAAAAAAGAGTCCTGGATTTTCTATATACAAACCTTTTTTAGATATTTTAATTTACTTTAAAGCAAGAAAATTGTTAAAACAAAAAAAATATGATCTTATTTATGGGCATTTACATGAAGGGGCATTAATTGGCATATTATTAAAGAAGAAGTACAATCTTAAAGTTGTCTTTGATGCTCAAGGATCTCTGACTGGCGAACTTTCGGCTCAGGGTACTATAAAAAAGAACAGTTTATTATATAACTTATTCTGGAAAATCGAGAAGAATATTGCAAAAAATTCAGATGAAATAATAACAAGTACTGAGGGACTAAAGGAATTTATGTTAAAACACTTTAAGATTAATAAAATTTCTACGAATAAAGATTTTCCGGATATATCTTTATTCAATTTTCGAGTAAAACCAGCGAAAATAGCGTTACCTAAAAATAAGAAGATAGTTGTCTATTTAGGTGGACTTCAAAAATACAAAGGAATTCAATATTTAATAAAAGCTATTCCTTATACTAATAAAAAGTTTCATTTTTTAATAATGGGTTATCCTTATGAAGAAGCTAAAGATTTAGCAAGAGAAATAGGTGTGGAAGAAAGAATTACATTCATTGGTCAAATACCTTATGAAAAAGCAGCATCATACTTAAAACTTGGAGATATAGCAATTTCCCCTAAAACTCTTGAAAGTGGAGAGGCAAATGCAAAAATTTACAACTATGTTGCAATGCATCTGCCCATAGTTTGTTTTGATATGAATGAAACAAGAAAGATTGCAAAAGAATTCCCTAAAGCGAAATTTTACTTCGCAAAAGAAAAAGATGTTAAAGATTTAGCTAAAAAAATAAATTGGTGTGCAGATGAATAAAGAAGATATTTTTTTAATAAAAAAATGTCCTATATGTAACAGTAATCATATTAAAATAAAAAAATATTCCAAAATATTAGATTTTTATGGATCTATAGAAGGACGATTTTTTTTTAATAAATGTTTAAAATGTGGTAATCTTTTTTTGGGGAATCCTCTGAAAGAAAATTTAATTTCGAAAGCTTATTCTCATAATTATGGTGCATATACCAAAATGAAATTTAACAACATAAGAACTATTTTTATACACTATCAAGCTAAAAAATTACTTCAATCGTTTAAAGATGGAAAACTTAAAGTATTAGAAATTGGTGCTGGAGAAGGTATATTCTCCAAATATTTTAAAAGCAAAGGTCACTATGTAACTGCTATAGATTTAGATAAAGGTTCTGTGAATAGGCTAAAAAAGCAAGGTATAAACGCGTTAATCGGAAATTTTGAAGATATTAATTTAAAAGAAAAATTTGATATAATAATAATGAGTCATGTGATTGAGCATTTTTATCAACCTGTTAAAATTGTTAAAAAACTAAAAAGTTGTTTAAATAATAATGGATTAATTTTTATCAAGACACCTAGTGCTGACTTTTTATTTTTAAACACTGTAAAATATCACACCTATATTTTTGATGCTCCGAGACATATCAATATCTTTTCTAAAAAATCTTTAAAAATATTATTTGAGAAAGAAAAATTTAATATAATTATACATCAAGAGTTTACTCTAAATGATTTTGTAAATTTCTTTAAAATGAAATATGGAAAAAAAGTGAAGACATCATACATATTGTTGTTAGTGATATTGTTTTTACCTTTAGCAGTGCTATCATATATATGTAACAAATCTTCAAGAATAACAGCTATAATAAAATGAAAAAACCAAAATTATCAATAATATTAGTGAACTGGAATTGTGGTCAAGTTATTCTTAATTGTATAAATTCACTTCAAAAAACAATAAAAAAATATTCTTATGAAATAATTGTAGTTGACAATAATTCTAAAGATGGAAGTGTTGAATTTATACAGAGAAAATTTCCTAAAGTTAAGGTCATAAAAAATAAATTCAATAATATGTTTGCCGGAGCAAATAACCAAGGGTATGCTGTTTCTGAAGGAGATTATATATTCATACTAAATAGTGATACTGTAGTAATTAAAGGGTCAGTTGATGCTTTGCTTGATTATCTTATAAAAAATAAGAAAGATGTCGTAACTTGCACTTTATTAAATAAGGATGGAACAATTCAAAAGAATATGCATAGGGGTTTTCCATCAGTTATGCGTTTATTCACTAGTAAAATATATCAAAAATACGGAATTTTAGGATTTTTACCTTCTGTTAAAAACTATCTTTCATTAAATAATAAGTTTGATAAAGATTTTTATGTTGAACAAGCACCAGGCTCAGCTATTCTCATATCTAAAAAATTAATCAATCGTTTAGGTTGTTTATTTGATGAAAAGAACTTTCCGTTATTTTACAACGATGTGGACTTATGCTATAGAATTAATAAACTAGGAATAAAAATCTTATGTAAAACAGATGTTATGATATATCACTTAAAAGGTGATGCTATTAATAAAATTGGAAGACATTCTTATTTTAAAAATACTATTTCATCATCTTTAAACTTTTTTAGAAAACATAAAAAATATTTTGATTATTATATACTTTTAGTTATGGGGAATGTTTTTTTATTTTTACAGGGTTTAATATGGAAAAGAAAATGAATGAATCGGAGATTATTTTTGTAACTAAATCCTCTCAGGTAGGGGGAGAAGCAGTGGTCATACAAAAACTGTATTCTACTTTAACAAAAAAAGGACTTAAAATAAAGGTATTATCATTAATGGATACCCAAAAAATTATAAATAAAGATTTTTATTTTTTAGAACCAAAACTAATTTTTGGAAAAGAGTTTCCTTCAAAAAAAGATAATTTTGCTATAAAAAAAATATTTACTGATAATTCAAATAAAAAATTAATACAACATTTTATATTTGATATAAGATCTATAATCTACTTTATAAAAATAAAGCGATATGGGGGCAATCATATAATCACATTTCATACTAATATGGATAATTTTGGTTTCATAAAGTTTTTCAATGTGGTTTTATCAAAAATATTATTTATCAATCTATTTTTATTCTCTGTAAAAAAAATTATATTTATTACTGCTACACAAAAACAGAGTTTTAAAAAATTTTGTTTATTTAAGAAAACATTTGATAATAAATCAATAATAATCAACAATTTTATAGACTCAAAACTAATAAAAAAAAGTAATACACCAAGAAAGAATAAAAGATTAAAAGTTATGTATATAGGTCGATTAACTGAATTAAAGGGATTTGAAGATCTAATCAAAGTAATTAATGAAATTGATACAGATGTGACATTTACAATAATAGGAGATGGCAAACTTAAAGGACTAATACCTAAAAGAAAAACAGTGAATCACTTAAATTATGTAGCGAACAAAGAATTATTTTTATATTATGGTGCGCATGAAATTTTAATTTTACCTTCTTACTCTGAAACATTCGGAATGGTAATTTTAGAGGCCATGGCACGTGGTTTAGTAGTTCTAGCGTCCGATCTGCCTGCCATAAGAGAATATTTTGTTGATGGCAGAAATGGATATTTATTTCCTCCCGGAGATACTAAAAAAATGAAAGAATTAATTATTTATCTAAAGAACAATCCAAAAGAAATAGAAAGAATTTCCAAGAATAACTTAAAGGATATCTGGAAATTTACAGCAGAAAAGCAGATTCCAAAATATATGGAAGTTTATGGGGAAGTTTTAAAGGAAAATAACACAAAATGAAAAAACTACAAATTTCAGTGATTATGTCCGTATACAATGCAGAAAAATATCTAAATGAAGCTATAGAATCAATTCTAAATCAAACATTTGCCTCTTTTGAGTTTATAATAATTAATGATGGTTCAACAGATAACTCTCTAAAGATAATAAAAAAATATCAAAAAAATGATAAACGGATAAAATTAATTAATAATCGAACGAATCTTGGACTTATAAGATCATTAAATAAAGGTCTAAAGATTGCAAAAGGAAAATATATTGCAAGAATGGATGCAGATGATATTGCTCTGCCTAAAAGGTTAGAACTCCAACTAGAATTTTTAGAAAATAAAAAAGAAATAAATCTGGTCGGTAGTTTTGCGATTATGGTAAATGAAATGGGTAAAAAGATTGCCTTAGAAAAAGTTCTGCTTTGTCCTGAAGAGATAGAAAAAAAGTTAAAGAAATCATGTTGTTTAATTCATCCTACAATTATGTTTAGAAATGAGGGGAAATTCTTTTACAGAGAGAAAGCATATTATTGTGAAGATTATGACTTGTATTTGCAGATGATTAGTCAAGGAAGAAAAATAGCAAATTATCCGTTACCTCTTTTAAAGTATAGGGTAACACTTGGGTCTATCTCCTCTACTAAATCATATTATCAAAAAATTTTTACGAAAAAGATTAAAGAAATACATGCTAAAGGAATTAAAGAGGGAAAAAAAGAGTACAACTTATTTAACCCTAAAAAAATATTGTCCATAAAACCTGAAAGAAAAATTGAGAAAGCTTCTTTTCAAAGAGAAATTAAATGCAAGTTCAGGTTTAATCAAATGAGTGAAACTAGAGTTGGAATCAAAAAATACTTTAAAAAGTATGGATGGTGTAATAAAATGATAATCTACTATTTGGCAAGTTATATCCCACCATTAGTACTAAGCAAATTCAGGAAATTTATGTGGAAAAGAATAGATTAAAAAAATAAAAGTATAGCTTTATTTCTAGAAACAGAAGACACATTCAAAATCTAAAACAAAGTAAAATTTTTGAAAAGAGAGATCTTCCAGATATATAAATTTTGTTTTTTAAAGGAGAACGTTTATAAATAATATGTTTCTGTAAGGAAATGGAGTTTAAAATATACAATGAATACAAATATAACAATAATCAAACCGAGAAAAGGATTCACTAATCTAGATTTGAAAGAGTTGTTTGAATATAAAGAGTTATTATGGGTTTTGGCACTAAAAGAGATTAAGATACGATACAAACAAACTTTGATTGGTGGATTGTGGGCTATACTACAACCATTTTTAACTATGGTTGTCTTTACAATATTTTTTGGTAGCGTTGTCAAGATAGATTCTAGCGGTGTTCCTTATGCTATATTTTCATATTCTGGTCTTTTGTTATGGGTATATTTTGCGAATTCATTATCTTCTGCAAGCAATAGCACTATTTCTAATGCATCATTAATATCCAAAATATATTTTCCTAGAATAATACTTCCTTTATCATCAACTTTTGTTGGAATAGTTGATTATTTCATAGCATTCATAATAATGTTTGGATTGATGTTTTATTATCATATTATCCCAACAATTTACATGATTTTTTTGCCAGTAATATTATTCTTTACACTGTTACTCGCCTCTGGACTTGGCTTTTGGCTTTCGGCAATAAATGTCAAATACCGAGATGTGAAATACATAGTTCCTTTCTTTATACAATTACTCATATTCATAACTCCAGTTATATATCCTTTATCGCTTGCAGGAAAATTTAAATGGTTGTTGGCTTTGAATCCTATGACGGGATTTATTGAAGCGCATAGAGCAATGATACTTGGAACAGCTATTAATTATTCATTCCTTACTATATCTGTAGCAATAACTATTGTAATTTTTGTTACAGGGGCAATTTATTTTAAATCTGTGGAAAAAGATTTTGCTGATACAATATAAAATGGCAGAAACAGTAATTAAAGTTGAAAAATTAGGAAAACAGTACGAGATAGGTAGTAGAGGAAACTCTATGAATTTTAGAGATAAATTAGTTGAAATAGTCAATGCTCCATTTAATTTTTTATCTGGAAAAAAACGCATCAAGAAGAGTATATGGGCTTTGAAAGATGTTTCTTTTGAAGTAAAAAAAGGAGAAGTTATTGGAATAATTGGTAGAAATGGTGCTGGTAAAAGTACTTTATTAAAAATATTATCCAGAATTACAGAACCAACAACGGGGCAAATAACATTAAATGGACGAGTTTCATCTTTGCTTGAAGTGGGTACAGGATTTCATCCAGAACTAACTGGAAGAGAAAACATTTACTTGAATGGAGCAATATTGGGTATGAAAAAAAAAGAAATTGATAATAAATTCAGTGAGATAGTTAAATTTTCTGGAGTAGAAAAGTTTTTGGATACACCGGTAAAAAAATATTCTTCAGGGATGTATGTAAGATTAGCGTTTGCAGTAGCCGCTCACCTAGAACCAGAAATCCTTCTGGTGGATGAAGTATTGGCTGTTGGTGATGTAGAATTCCAGAAAAAATGTCTTGGTAAAATGAAAGATGTCGCAACTTCTGGAAGAACTGTGTTGTTCGTAAGCCATAATATGTCCGCCATAGAAAATTTATGCCAAAAATGTATATTGATTGAAGATGGCAAGATAAAAAAGTATGATACCACATCAAAGACCATAAATGCTTATTTGAATGTTATTGATTCATTGGTTAAAAAACCATTAACTTTTAGAACTGATCGTAAGGGTGATGGAAGATTAGTAATCACTAAAATAGAATTTCTGGAATCAAAAAATAATCAGATTCAAACAGGAAAACCTTTTATTGTAAGGTTAAATTTTAAATTAGGTATAAATGAAAAATTATTAAAAAATGTAGCATTTTCATTTACAATAAATGATTTGGGAGGAGCACATTTACTCGCATTTTGGAGCGAAACAACACATCATAATTTTAATATTACTAAAAAGTCTGGCTATATAGATTGTCAAATCAGGACTTGTCCCTTGTTAGCTGGAGAGTATTTAATTAATGTTTATTGTACAGTGAATGGTGCAGTTAGTGATTATGTAATAAATGCTGCAAAAGTTTTAGTAGATGAGGGAGATTATTTCAAGAATGGGAGAATAGAGCATGACTCTCATCCAAGATATGTTGTGGAACATACTTGGGATTTATCAACAAAATAAAGAATAATGAGTATAACCCATAAAGAATAATATATAAAATAAATTAGAAGGATATACAAAATGTCATTACTAAAAAAAGTTTGGAATAAGGGATTTAATATTTTTAATCATTTTAATATCTTTAGTGTTGTATTCTACACAAAAAAATGGCGATCCTTTGAAGCCAAGCATGCATACCAAAAAAGATTTGTAAATTTTAATATATCAAAAAACGATAAAGTCTTAGATGTTGGTAGTGGTGGTGAACCCTTCCCATTTGCTACACATCTTGTTGATAAATATCCAGAACATACACAACACAGATATAATGATTTAAAAACAAATAACTTACCTTTTACTGAAGCAGATGTGCAGAAACTTCCATTCAAAAATAAGGAGTTTGATTTTGTTTACTGTGCACATGTCATTGAGCATGTGAATAGTCCCTCAAAGGCCTGTGATGAATTGATGAGAGTGGGTAAAAGGGGGTATATAGAGGTACCAACAAGAATATCTGATATAATGTTTAACTTCGCAAAGATTCCAAACTTTCATAGGTGGTATGTTAAAATGGTTGGCAATACCCTAATTTTTATTGAATATTCTGATTATGAAAAGAAAGATACTGGTGATACTACTTTTTTCAATATGGCACATTCCAAGATAAATAATCCTATAAAAAGGATGTATCGCAAAAACAAAAATCTTTTTTCAAACATGTTTTTATGGAAAGATGGTTTTAATTATTATGTTTATAATAAAGCAGGAAAATTAATCAAATATAAAAATCAATTCTAAGGATACACAATGATTATAAAAAAAATAAACTTAATCTGGAAAGAAAAGTTTTACAAACATTTTGTAAGGCATTACTATTACAAAAAATTTGATAAAGTCAATCTTTGTTCAGGTCCTGTGATCTTACCAGGGTATTGGAATGTGGATATAAATTCTAATGCAGATATTGTTTTGGATATGGAAAAAAAATTATTACCTTTTCCCGATGATAGTATGAATGTTGTTGTTTGTATTTCTGCTATAAATTATTTTTCTAAACAAAGAGGACAAGAGATAATCAATGATGTTAATAGGATACTAAAAAAGAAGGGTATTGCCAGATTTGCTACTCAAGATCTTAGGTTAATATCAACAAAATATGTTAAAAAAGATAAACATTTTTTTTTTCAGAAGCTTAAGAATGGAAGAGATAGATTTGACGGTGAAACCTTCGGTGAAAAATTTAATTCATGGTTTTATGGTTATGAATCTTGTGGAAAAAAATGCAAATATGTTTATGATTACGAAACTTTGTCAACACTATTTAAAAAAGCAGGTTTTTCTAAGATTAAACATGTAAAATATCAAGAAAGTAACTTAACGGATGTAAAAAATATTGATAATCGACCGGAGCAGATGTTTTTTTTAGAAGCAGTAAAATAATTAAAAAATTATTTTAGGGGTTGAAATATTATGAACATTAAAAATATTATAAAATATGCATTAATAAAAACTAAGTATCCTGAATTTAATAAGATTCCCTTTAAAGCAAAATCGGATAAACTTCATTTAAAATCTGCTATGGAATGGATAGCTTTGGCACATGATATCACCGGTAACCAAGGTGTTTCTGCTGCTTATTATTTAGAACAAAATAAATGGGGTAAATCATATGTTGAAACAACAGGATATATTATTCCAACTTTCCTTAATTATTATTTATTAACTAAAAAATCAAAATTTCTTCAAGAAGCCAAGTGTATGGCAGATTGGGAGATTAGCATGCAAGCAAAAGATGGAGCTTTTGGGGAGTTTGACAATTTTGATAAATTAAATAAAAAAATCTTCAATACCGGACAAGTGATTTTTGGATTATGTTCAATGTATATTGTAACACGGAATTCAAAATATCTGAGCGCTGCAATAAAAGCAGGTAATTGGCTCGTGAGAATGCAAGATATATCTGGAGCTTGGATCAAATATACTACACAGGGTGCTAAAACCTATCATGCTCGTGTGGATTGGGCATTATTGGAGTTATATTCTCTTACAAAAATAAAAAAATTTCAAGTTACTGCCCAAAAAAATTTAAATTGGGTACTTCAGCAACAAATGTCCAATGGATGGTTCAAGAATACTAGTTTATCAGAAAAAGATAAACCTTGGACTCATTTAATTGCATATACTATCAGGGGATTATTAGAATGTTCATTTTTATTAAAAGGCAACTTAAAAAAAAGAACATTCCAAAGTGCAAAATTGGCAAGTGAAAAAATGTTAGAAATTTATTCAAATAATGGGTTTAATCATTTACCATGTGTTATAAACAAAGATTGGCTATCTAATGATAAAAATACATGTTTAACAGGAAATTGCCAGATAGCCATTATTTGGTTAAGATTTTACAGTATAACCAAAGATTTGAAATATAAAAATGCTGCTAAAAAGATTATCAATCAAGTAAAAACAATTCAAATTATCGGAAAGAACAATAAGGGTATTCGAAATATTAGCGGTGGCATTCTAGGTTGTTATCCACTAAATGGGAACTACTGTGCTTATATGATAATAAATTGGGCAACAAAATTTTTTGCTGATTCATTAATGATGAAAATGCAGTCAAATCTTAAATATCATGGGTGACTAATTTATCAATAATTTGTAGTCCTAAATTGATTGTAAATTCAAGTTTCAAATACCTTTATTAATAAACGGTATAAACAATAAATTAATAGCTATTGCATTCACAGTTAAACTATAAATAAGGGATCGCGATGAAAGTATGTATTGTTTTGGGAACAAGGCCTGAAATTATTAAATTAACACCAATCATTAGATATTGCCAGAATCACTCAGTTGAATTTTTCATAATACACTCTAATCAACACTATTCTGAAAATATGGACAAAATATTTTTTGAAGAGTTAAATCTCCCTCAGCCAAGATATAACTTAAGTGTTGGTTCTGGAACCCATGCTAATCAAATAGGTAACATTTTACTGAAAATTGAAAATGTATTGATTAGTGAAAAACCCAACATTGTACTTGTTCAAGGAGATACCAATACAGTAGTTGCAACAGCATTGGCAACTTCGAAATTGTCAATACCTTTGGGACATATAGAAGCTGGTCTTCGCAGTTATGACAAATCCATGCCTGAAGAAACAAATAGAATCATTACGGATCATGTTTCAGATTTTCTATTTGCTCCGACAAAAATTCAAGAACAAATACTTATTAGTGAAGGTATTGATAAAAAAAAAGTTTTTGTTACTGGCAATACAATAGTTGATTCAGTATTGTATTACAAAGAAATCGCAATGAAAAAAAGTAAGATTTTATCACAATTTAATATCAAACCCAAGGGATATTTTTTAATTACAGTACATAGATCAAAAAATGTAGACATATCTGAGAATTTGATAAAGCTTAAAGATATGTTAAATACTATTGCATTATTATATAATGAATATTCATTGGTTTGGCCAATCCATCCACGTACCAGAAAGAAAATCCAAGAGCATTCAATTAAAATCCCTGATAATATAATAATAATTGAACCTGTCGGTTTTCTTGACTTTTTATTATTGGAAATGAATGCTAAAATTATTATTACCGATTCTGGGGGAGTTCAGGAAGAGGCATGTATTCTGAATATACCTTGTATTACACTTAGAGAAAATACAGAAAGACCAGAAACAGTAAATGTCGGTATGAATATTTTATGCGGTCTTGATAAAAAGAAAGTTATGTTAGCTATAAAAAAATTTATCGAATATTCACCTAAATGTTCAAATCCATTCGGTGATGGACATACAGCTGAATATATTATGAAATCGATAATAAAATGGGATAATAAACCCAAAGAAGGATAAGATAATAATAAAAATAATATTTAATCAGACACTTTATAAATATAAAAAGGCAAGTAGTGGATAAAAATGAATACTAACAATTTTAAAAATGAAATAAGAAAGGATGGATCTGAAAACTTTTTTATTTGTGTATTTGGTTTAGGGTATATAGGATTGCCAACTGCACTACTTTTTGCTAAGAAATATCATGTGCTTGGATACGATATTATTGAACAAAAAGTTAAGAATATTAACATGGGGAATATGCCGTTCCAAGAGAAAGGATTAAATGATTTATATGAAAGTTCTAAATCTAACTTTAAAGCAACAACTTTTCTATCTGAAATTAAAAAATGTAATGTAT
The DNA here is from genome assembly GCA_964604995.1 of uncultured Methanosarcinales archaeon. Classification (GTDB taxonomy): domain Archaea; phylum Nanobdellota; class Nanobdellia; order Woesearchaeales; family JABMPP01; genus JAGVYD01. The sequence goes on along the minus strand of CAZSAD010000028.1, from coordinate 7,320 downwards.
TTCTTATTGCGGTACCAACACCAGTTAAGGATAATCGTTGTAATATGAATTATGTCAAAAAAGCAGTAGAAAGTATTTCGCAAATTCTCAAGAAAGGCGATCTTGTAATTTTGGAATCTACTGTACCACCAAAAACAACAACTGATGTTGTGTGTCCAATTTTGGAGAAATCAGGTTTGAAATGCTGCAAAGATTTCTCGTTATCTTTTGTTGCTGAAAAAGCAATTCCGGGAAATACAATCGAAGAGATGATAATAAATGATCGGATTGTAGGTGGAGTGGATGAAAAATCAACTGAGGTAACTGCTAATCTATATGCTTCATTTGTTGAAGGGTGTATTTATCGAACAGATTCTACTACTGCTGAAACAGCTAAATTAATGGAAAATACATTTAGGGATGTTAATATTGCATTAGCAAATGAGTTTGCAAAAATTTGTGAAGATATTAAAGTGGATGTTTGGAAAACAATAGATTTGGCAAATAAACATCCAAGAGTAAATATTCACCTCCCTGGTCCGGGAGTTGGAGGACATTGCATCGCACTTGATCCATGGTTTCTAGTTGAAAAATCAGGTAATGCAAAAATAATTAGAACTGCACGAGAAATTAATGATTCCATGCCACATTATGTTTTTAAGTGTATTAAAAAAGCAGTGGAAAAATTACAGAAACCAAATATTTCTATTTTGGGCATTGCATACAAAAAAAATGTTGATGATGCAAGAGAAACACCAGCTGAAAAGATTATTGAATTATGTTTGGATGCAGGTATGAATGTAAAAACTCATGACCCTCATGTCACAAATTTTCACTATCCTTTATACACATTAAATGAAACCTTGAAAAATAGCGATTGTGTAGTTATTGTTACTGATCACGATTATTACAAACAAATTGATTTGGAAAAATATTTTATAATTGACACCAGGAATTTTTTTCCTGAGAGAAAAGATAAGATTATTAGACTAGGTGTTGGAACGGAAAATTAAATGAGCAATTCTAAATTTAATAAAAAAGATCTTAAAAATATACTAGTAATTCGCACACTATTCAAATTCTATGATGAAATAAAGAGAAATATGTTTGAATACAAGTTAAGACGTCTTAATGTTCATAAACACCCACCAAACTATTTATTTGTAAATAGTTTTAATGAAAAAAGTGTAATATTGGATGTTGGATGCGGAAAAGATGCAGATTTTTCTAGATATATAATGGAACATTATGGAGCAAAGACAATAGGTGTAGATCCAACAATAAAACATAAGCCTTTTTTAATGAAACTTTCTAAGGAAACAAACAATCAATTCAGACATCTCCCATTACTAGTGAGTTCGACAAATAAAGAAATATTGTTTAATGAAAGTGATCAAAATGAAAGTGGTTCAATTTTAAATGACCATATTAATGTCAAAAATGATGTTATCAAAAAGTATGCTGTAAAATCTGTGACATTATCTAATTTACTGAAATCTGTCAATCTTAAAAATGCGGATTATATTAAACTAGATTTAGAAGGAGCGGAATATGAACTTTTGTTAAAAACACCAGTCAAAACATTATCCTTATTCAACCAGATTTTCATTGAATTTCACCACCACTGTGTTGACAAATTTTCAATAAAAGATACTAGGGATATTGTAAATTATATTCGCAAAGCTGGATTTTATCCAATAACTGAAAATGAGAGAGACTATTTATTTATTAAAACCAATAAGGTTAAATGAGAATATGGCAAAACCAGTTGTAGTTTTTGAACAATATGTTATACCTCAATATAGGGTGGACTTTTTCAGAGAACTATCTAAACATGTTGATTTAATTGTAATAGGTAGCAAATATAGGAAAGTCGATGGAGTATTAGACATAAAAAAGAATTTACCATTCAAAGTTATTAGACTTAAAGAAGACCCTAAATGTTTTGGTTTTCATCCCCAAATATTTGATATATTAAAAAAATATGGTGCAGATATACTTGTTTCAGGAGGGAATACGCTTACCCATATCACTTCAAATAAAGAAATGTATAAAAAAATAAAATCCAGTGGTGTACAAACAATTTGGATGGGTTGTGATGGGTATGAGACACAAAACTTCTTTGGTGCAACAATCAATTCTTTTTTTCCAGGTAATATACAAAGAACTATAATGAACCTAATTGCAATTCGTCGTGTTGATGGTTTTGTAGCCCATTCTACTCATATGTTCAATTATCTAAACAAAGTAAAATTCGTACCAAAACGTAAAATTACTTTAACTCATAACGCTATCAACACTTCAACACTTACAAAATTATATTATAAATGGGAAAAAAAAGGTAGAAAAAGAGATAAAAACACAATTGTTTTCGTAGGTAGATTATCTAAAGGAAAAAAAGTAGATTTATTACTAAATGCTTTTGCAAATATTGCATCAAAATTTCCTAAAGCAAAACTTATAATAATTGGGGAAGGATCTCAAAAAAAATGTCTTGAGTTAAAAGCTAAAGTATTAGGTCTTAATGCAAAAGTAGAATTCACAGGTGGAATTTACGATGCAAACAGATTAGCAAATCGCTTATTTCAATCATCGCTTTTTGTATTACCTGCATTGGGTGGTTTAGGTTTAAATACTGCCATGGCAATGGGTCTTCCAATAATCTGTGCTCATGCAGATGGAAGTGAAGAAGATCTTATAATTGATGGTTATAATGGGTGGTATTTCAATGGAAGTACAAATCAACTTTCTGATGTAATAGAACGAGCGTTGTTAAATCAAAAAGAACTCAAAATTATGGGCAGCCGTTCAGTAACTTTAATTGAAAAAAAATTCAATCTTGAAAATATGGTTAAAGGGTATATTCATCGAATAAACTATTTACAAACTTTAAAAAGACATCGTTTTAATAATAATGTTAGTAAGTGCGTCTTTGTGTAAAAAATGAAAATATTACAAATTAACACTTTTGAAAAGATAGGCGGTGCAGCAATGGTTGCATATAGATTGCATCACAAATTTAAGAAAAATCATAATGTAAAATTATTAGTGAATGTAAAATCCTCAAATGACAAAAGGGTTATAGAATTCCCTTCGTTCATTAAAAAAATTAGAAAATATACTAATATGTTTGAAAAACACACCAATTTACAATACTTTTTTGACCCTTCTTATCTTTGGTTTATAAAAAAGAAGAATTATTCAAAATATGATATTATAAATTTACATAATATTCATGGAGGTTACTTCAATATTCATACACTATTAAAAATACTGGAACACAAAAAAATAGTTTGGACACTTCACGATATGTGGGCAATGACAGGTCATTGTGCTATATCTTTTGGATGCGAAGGCTGGAAGAATGAATGTGAAGTTTGTCCCCATTTAGATTATTATCCTGCTATAAATAAAGACAAATCTCATTATCTTTTTCAACTTAAGAAAAAAATACTTAGTCACCCGAATATGTATTTAGTAACACCTTCAAATTGGCTTAGAAAATTAGTGGAAAAAAGTATGTCTCCAAAGAATAAAGTTAGATTGATCTATAATGGTATAGATTCTGATATATTCAAACCACAGAATAAAAAAAACATTAGAAAGAAACTTAATATTAGTATTAATAAACAAGTTATATTATTTAGTGCTATTGGTAGAACTAATCAATATAAAGGATTTAATTATTTAGTTAAGGCTTTGAATAAAGTTAAGAATAAAAAAAATATCTTATTATTAATAATGGGAGATAATAATGATTTTAAACTTAAAGGTTTTGAAACTATCAATGCCGGATTAATAAATTCCGAAACTAAACTTGCAGAATATTATGCCTGTGCGGATATATTACTTTATCCCTCTATGCAAGATAATTGCCCGTTAGTAGTATTAGAGGCCATGTCTTGTGGTTTATCTGTTGTAACATTTAATACGGGAGGTATCCCTGAATTAGTTCAACATAAGAAAACAGGCCATATAGCAAAATATAAAGACGTTGATGATTTGACAAAAGGAATAAATTTACTATTAAATAATCCTAATTTACAAAAAGAGTATGGTATTAAATCTAGAAAAAGAATAATAAAAAAATTTACATTAAAAAAACAAGCTCAAAACTATTTAAAATTATATAGGGGTATCATAAAAAATGACTGCTAAAAAACAGAAACTGTCAATTATAACTCCTTCTTTTAACTGTGGAAAATATATTGAACAGGCGATTTTAAGTGTGTTAAAACAAAATTATAAAAATTTTGAGTATATTGTTATTGATGGAGGTTCTACAGATAACACTCTAAAAATCCTAAAAAAATATTCCAAAAAATATCCTGATAAAATAAAATGGATATCAGAACCAGATAATGGGCAAACTAATGCTATAAATAAAGGATTAAGAATGTCTACTGGAGATTGGTTTGCATGGTTGAATGCGGATGATTACTATGAACCAAATATATTTTCTAAGCTGGCAAAATTTTTTCAATCGAATAAAAAATGTGGTGTTATATATGGAAATTGTTTTATGTCAAATAGAAACAATAAAGCTTTATATACTCCTCCAAAAGAAGTTAATTTCTTCCTTCAAAAAAGTGGTAATGTTATTTATGGACCGGCCAGTTTTTTTAATATGGAAAAACTTAAACAAGTTGGAGAATTTGATGAAAGTTTATTTCTCTGGATGGATTATGAAATGTATATCAGATTATCTAAAATATCTTCTTTTAAATATATAAATTTAAATATTGCAAATTTTAGATTTAGACCTGATCAAAAAAGTAGATCTCCAAAAAATAAAAATCTTTTAGAAGAGGAAAAAAATAAAATAATCAAAAAATATTACCATAATATATTTTTTATAATGTTAAGGCAAAGGGAGAAATGGGAAACAAAAATAAAGAACTGGTTTCGATAATTATACCAACTTATAATTCATCAAATTATTTAGCTGAATCTATAAATAGTTGTCTTAAACAGACTTACAAAAAAATAGAGATAATTATATGTGATGATGGTTCAACCGATGGAACAGAATCTCTTGTAAAAACCTTTTTAAAGAAATACCCTGATAAAATACAATATTTTAAATTAAAACATAGTGGAGCACATGCAATCCCTAGGAACATCGGGATAAGGGCTTCTAAAGGAGAATATATTGCTTTTTTGGATTCTGATGATGTTATGAAAAAAAATAGAATTAAAGAGCAGGTTGGACTTATAAAAAAACTTGGAGAAGTAAGTATTCTTTGTACAAATGCTTCAACCATTGATGAAAATTCTGAAAAAGTAGGTGATTATTTTAGGAACATAAAAGAAGGTCGACTAACTCTGAACATATTGATTAAAAATAATTATATTATACAATCTACAGTCTTAATGAAAAAGAGTGTTATTTCAAAGATTGGCTATTATTTTGAAGAAAAAAAAGGGTATCATCCAGATTATGAATACTGGTTAAGAGCTAGCGCTCTAAAAACAAGAATATATTATATTCCCAAAAAACTTATATATTATAGGCAACATTCAAATAGTATTTCCTCTAAGATTTCTACGTCACAAAGTGTGCAGAAAAAAATAGAATTTCTTAAAAGGATTATAAATATGGAAATCTTAACTAAGCCAGAAAAAAAAATGTTTGAAAGTCAGATTAGAAAAGACAAGTTAGTTTTATTGATAAAATCCTTAAAAAAATATCAACCAGTCTATTTTTTTATAAAAGCAGTTTCATTCAGGGTATTTTACCCATTAATTTACTTGTTCAGATGGTTTAAATTTAATATATTTCTCAAACATAAAAAAGAACTTAGGTTACATTTGGGTTGTGGTGGGAAATACTTTAAAGGATACATAAATATTGATTACCCTCCCTCTTATAGTACAGTTCAATTAAAGCATAGAAAAGTGGATTTTTATTGTGACATTACTAAGTTAAAATTAAAGAATAGTTCCGTAGATGAAATAAGATTACATCATGTTTTTGAACATTTTACCTATCCTGAATCTTTATCATTGCTTGTAAAATGGAATAAAGTCTTAAAATCAAATGGAAAATTAGTTATTGAGACTCCCGATATAAAGACTTGTTTCAAAGAATTATTTTTACAAAAAGATTTCAAGAAACAGGCACAAATTTTGAGGCATATTTTTGGTTCTCATGAAGCATCCTGGGCAATTCATAAAGATGGGTGGTACGAAGAGAAATATAAATTTATTCTAAACCGACTGGGATTTAAGATAAATCGAATTGATTTTACTGAATATAAATCAACAAGAAATATTACAGTGACTGCAAATAAAAAAGAAAGTTTTTCTGATGCTGAATTTAATAAACGAATAAAAGAAATTTTAAGTTTTTATCTTATAGATGAATGTGAAACCAAACTATTAAATGAATGGATGTCTAATATAAAATTAAAATGAAAATACTCCACACAGTTGAAACATACTTTCCTGATACGGGCGGAATGGTCGAGGTAGTTAAACAGATATCAGAAAGACTTGTAAGATTAGGTCATCAAGTAACTGTAGCAACATCAAAAAATCTCCAAAGGAAAAAAAAGATGATTAATGGTGTGCATATTGTGGAATTTGATATAACTGGCAATTTGGTGATGGGACTTAAGGGGGAAGTAAAAAAATATGGGGAATTTTTATTAAATTCTAAGTTTGATATAATCACTAATTTTGCAGCACAACAATGGGCAACAGATATTATGCTCCCATTACTTGACCAAATAAAAGCAAAGAAAGTAAATGTTCCTACAGGTTTTTCAGGTTTGTACCTACCAAGATACAAAGAATATTTTGAGAACATGAAAAAATGGATGAAAAAATATGACATCAACATATTTCTCTCCGACAATTATAGAGATATTAATTTTGCAAGGGAAAATAAAATACAAAAGAATATTTTAATACCAAATGGTGCATCAGAAGAAGAGTTTTTGGGAGTTAATAACATAAATATTAGATTCTTACTCAATATTCCTAAAGATCACGCTCTCATCCTTTTAGTTGGTTCACACACCTCTTTAAAAGGACATAAAGAGGCAATAAAAATTTTTAGAAAAGCAAGAATTAAAAATGCAACTTTATTAATAATTGGGGATGAAGTTAACACTAATAAAAATAAAGTTATATTGTTTGTTAGAAGATCATTATCCCTCTTGTTTGGTTTTGGTGGAAGATGTAGAGAAAAATGCAAGCGTTCAGCATTTCTGTTTAATAATTCCCCATTTAGATTGATTGATAATAAAAAAATAATTATTAAAAATCTTCAAAGAGAACAAACAGTAAGTGCATATAAACAATCAAATTTATTTTTATTTCCTTCAAATGTTGAGT
>CAZSAD010000027.1:17646-23175 GCA_964604995.1 uncultured Methanosarcinales archaeon | reverse complement strand
CTTCGGATCATTAGATTTATTTTGATAAAGTTTAAAATAATTTTTAATAGTTTTTCCATATTTATCTAGAAAATAATCTTCAAAATTTATTTTTCTTTTTTTAGAAAATATCATTCTTTTTTCACTTTCTGTCCTTCTTTAGTGTCAGAAACTAACCATCCTAATTTTTTTATTTCATCTCGCAACTTATCAGAAAGTGCAAAGTCTTTTTTCTTTCTAGCTTCTTCTCTTTTCAAAACAAGTTCCAAAACATTTTGAGGAGTTTTTTCTTCTTCAAAATTTAAAACTCCAATAACTTTGTCAATTGAATTTAAAAATTCTAAAATTTTAGAGGAATTTTCTTTTGAAATATTATCATTTGCTAAAAGTTTGTTTACTTCTCTTATAAAATCAAACAATGCAGCTAATGCTGCGCTTATATTCAAATCATCATCCATATTTTTTTCAAATTCTTTTTTACATTCAATAATCAGTTTTTCAATTTCGTTTTGACAATCTTTTCCATTAGTATCTTTAAGTTTAAGAATAACCTCTCTTAGTTTTTCAATTGTCTCTTCAGCTCCTTTTAGACCAGTTTCTGTAAAATTAAGTTGAACTTTATAATGTGCAGAAATCAAAAGATATCTAATTGCTCTTGGACTGTATCCTTTGGCAAGTAAATCTCGTAATGTATAAAAATTTCCAAGTTTTTTTGACATCTTTTTGCCATCGACCATTAAATATTCATTATGTATCCAATATTTTACAAATTCTTTGTCATTAGCAGCTTCACTTTGTGCTATTTCATTTTCATGATGTGGGAAAATTAAATCTACTCCACCTGTATGAATATCAAAAGTTTCGCCTAAATATTTTGTACTCATTGCGCTACATTCTATATGCCATCCTGGTCGTCCTTTACCAATTCCCTCTCCGCCATCCCAGAAAACTTCCCCATCACTTTTATCCCAAGCTTTCCAAAGTGCAAAATCTTGTACCTGTTCTTTTTCATATTCATCAAGTTTCACTCTTTCACTAGCTCCATTTTGAAGCTCGTCAAGTTTCACTTTTGAAAGTTTTCCATAATCTTTGAATTTAGATATTGCAAAATAAATTGAGCCATCCTCTCCTCTATATGCATAACCTTTCTTCATCAAATTTTTTATTAGAACAATCATTTCAGCAATATGCTCAGTTGCTTTTGGAAAAAAATGTGCTTTTTCAATATTTAATTTTTCTATATCTTCAAAAAAAGCATTAGAATATTTATCAGTAAATTGTTTTAGGCCCAATCCTTCTTTTTGTGAATCTCTAATTGTTTTATCATCAACATCAGTTATATTCATTACATGCAAAACATCATATCCTTTGTATTCAAGATATCTTTTAAGAATATCAGCACAAATATATGCTCTAAAATTACCAATATGTGCAAAATTATAGACAGTAGGTCCACAAGTATACATCCCAACCTTTCCTTTATGTAACTCTACAAATTGTTCTTTTTTCCTGCTTAATGTGTTAAAGAGCTCTAGCATACTACTCAAATCATAAGAAAACTATTTATATTTTTGCTACTTTGAGAAATAAATGAGATTCTTAACTTATTTACTCTAAATAAATTATTTCTACATCTTTTGATGTTTTATTATTTAAAAAAATATAATTAATCTTATCCATTAAGAATTTTCTTTTAATCTTGTATATCTTATTACCTTATTAAAAAGTTCTTCAACGTTAACTGGTTTAATAATTACATCTACACATCCTGCTTCAAAACATTCTTTATTTCCATTTTTTGAACCTTTATATTTTGCTAATGCAATTATTGGAGTATTTTTATGATTTGGAAGCTTTTTAATTTCTTTAGTTGCAATATAACCATTTAATTGACTATTGCAATCAAAATCAGCTGAAATTGTATCCATTAATATCAAATCAAAGTTGACTTCTCTTGCTTTTTCAATAGTGTCTTTTGTATTCCTAATCATAGTAACATTAGTATACCCTTTATTTCTTAATAGTTTGTAAATTAGTATGGCAGAATCATTATTATCTGCATAAAGAATTTGAGTACTACTTCCTTTTTCAATTACTTCTCTTGTTTTTGCAACAATATTATTGTCCATTGAATGTTCAATAACAGAATTATAAACTTGAACAAGAGATTGCAAAAATTGTGAGTATTTCCAATTAAAAAGTTCTATAAATTGTGGGTAGTTATAATCAAAAATATGGGGTTTTAATTTGTCAAAACCCACGCTTGTTTTTACCATTAATAAAATTTCTTCCTCAGTTAATTCTTCTAGGGGTTTTGTTATTTTATTAATAGTTTGAATAGGTGGTTTATCCATTACCATATCTAATTTGAAATTATTTATAAGTTTTTGCCATTATATCGTAGTTAAAAATCAATTCTTTTTCTTGCAAACAAACATACAATGGTCTTTTTGAAATGGATCTAGTTCAATATAATCTACAATAGTTAGTTTTTGCTCTATCATTTTTCTTGTTATTTGATAAATTTCTCTTGGTCTTTTTGATATATCAACACTTCTTGCTTTTACACAAAGTATTCCAATTCCATCTTTTTTCAAGAACCAATCGCAGGCTTTAAGAAAAATATCAGCTTGTCCTCTTTGTGCAATATCTTGGTACAAAAAATCAGCTTGAGAAACTTTATCTGCAAAAGTATCAACTCTTGCAGCATCAGCAAGAACTGGTGCAATATTTTTTCTATCTTCCGCAACAAATACTAATTCTCTAAGTACTCTTGGTGCAAAATCTAAAGCAAATACAAATCCTGAATTTGTAACAATATCTGATACATGTGAAACAGTTGTTCCAGTTGAAGCTCCAAGATACATTACAACATTTCCTTCCCTTAGTCCGATTTGACTAATTCCTTTTGTTATTGCAGCGCAAAGTTTGCTTTTCCAAGGATCCCACTCTCTATATTCAACATTTCCTTCTCTAATCAAACTTTCACCATAAACCTTTTTTCCAGGAGCAATACTTCTAGTTAAAATTATTTTTTTTCTATTTTTTTCAGCTTCAAAAATATTTGGAAATCTTGTTTGTCTTATCATAATTTCACTTTCCAGTCATCAGGTATATCTTAGCTTCAATTTGTCTTTTTAGTTTTTCTCCTATCGGAGATCCTTTAAAATAATCAACTTTAGCAGCAATTGAAATTTTATCAGCAAGAAGTCTTGCTATTTTTCCATAGTCTTTAGATTTAGCTTTCATAAAATAAGTATGCTGAACAATTAATCCGTGCTTTGGCGACCTTGCACCAGTTTTCATATGTCTAAAAAGAGCTTTCTCAGCACCAAGTAATTGTATAGTTGAAGAAGGCATTTCAGATAATCTAAGTAAGCTTCCTGCATGTGTAATTAATTTAGCAGAAATTAAGCTTCCAGCAATTGCAGCAACATTAGGACAGCATCTTTTTACTAATTTATCTAAATAATCTTCTTGTTCATGTCTTAATTTTATCAAAGATTCAAGTTTCTTTGCAAGCTCTTTTATAGCTTTTATGTCCTCATTTGATAAATCTCCACCCATTGTATTATTATGATCTATTTTTAAAGAATTCATCAAATCTGACTTATCGTGCTTTAAAATAAGTTCTACAAATTTTTCATGATCTTCTACCTCTCTTGAAACTTCCGGAGAATAAAGTTCATACCATTCTCTTAATCTTTTAATTAAAGAATCAATAACTTTGGTTAAATCATTTATCGAATCTATCGCCTGAATTATTAATAAGTCTTCCTTTACACTATCTTTTATCTTTTTTTTTGTTAGTAATAAATTTTTATTTCTAAAAATAGAATAGTTATCACTTCTCTTAAAATTACCCAGAATTTTTTTTGTATCTTCTTTTGCTAATTTTTCAGGATTGTATTTATTTAATAGTTTTTTCTCATCGCCTTTTTCAATTAAAGAATAATTCTCATCAAAAATAAAGCTGCCAACTACATTTGTGAACAGGAAGTATTTCATAATACCTAGAAGCTAAATAGATATTATAAATATTTGCCTAATTGATCATCATTATATAATATCCATCTACTTTTATACGCTATTTTTAAAAATTTCAAATAACTTTTTATATCCTAGATTATCGTTACTAATTATGATAATTGTTTATACTACATGTAAAAATAAAAAAGAAGCTGAATTAATAGCTCTTAGTCTTCTTAAAAGAAAATTAGCAGGCTGTTGTAATATTTTTCCAGTAAACAGCAGATATTTATGGAATAATAAAATAGAACAGTCCAAAGAATATGCTATTATTATCAAAACATCAAAAAAATATTTTGCAAAAGTAAAAAATGAAATTAAGTGTTTACACTCCTACAAAATACCCTGCATAGAAGGCTGGAATGTTTATTATGCAGAAAAGAATTATGCCAAATGGTTTGATACACAGCTTGGTAAGAAATAAGCTAACTAAAGAATAACTAAAATAACTTTGTCTAAAACAACACTTGAATAAATTTATTTTTCAAATGATTATTTACCAAATCTTCTCTCTCTTCTATTATACTCTTCAACTACTTCAATCAAATCTTCTTTTTCAAATTCAGGCCATGTTTTATCAATGAACATAAGTTCAGAATAAGCACCTTGCCAAGTTAGAAAGTCAGATGTTCTTTTTTCTCCAGCTGTTCTAATTATAATATCTGGATAATCTTGTAAATACAAATTTTCTCTAAATAATTCTTCATTTATATCTTCAACTCTAATTTTTCCATCTTTTACTTTTTGTGCAATTTTTTTTGTAGTATCAGTTATTTCATGCCTTCCACCATAAGCCATAGCAAAATTAGCAGTATAATTGGAATTGTTTTTTGTTTTTTCCATGACTTTTTTTATCATATCTTGTATTTTCAAATCGAACATACTAATTCTTCCTATAAAATTCACTTTTATACCTTCTTTCATTATTTTATCATCATTCAAAAGTCGCTTAAAATTTTCTTTAAAAATTTTCATGAGAAAATCTACTTCATCTTTTGGCCTTCCAAAATTTTCAACGGAAAAAGTATATAATGTAACTTGTTTAATTCCTATTTCTTTACACCAGTCAAAAAGAGCTTCAACTTTTTTAGCACCTTTTTCATGGCCAAGCCAAGGTTGCATAAATAACCTTTTTGCATATCTTCTGTTTCCATCCATTATGATACCAACGTGCTTTGGTATCTTTTTTTCTTTTTCCATCTTAGCTTTAAGAAAATTCACTTCCTTTTATAAATCTTTATAGGGAACGGAAAGTAAATGAAAAGGCATTTACCTTCTTTTCTTTGTTTTCTTTTTAGTCGTTCTTGCTTTTTCCTTAGTTGTTTTTTTGTTTAATTTATTTAATAATTTTTTTGCAGTGCTTTTGCCATAAATCATTGCTTTATTCTCAATCTTTTTTTCTAAATTCATAATCTTTAATTTCAAGGCAATTAATTCTGCTCTTGTATTTTTATCTACTTTTGCAAGATGCTTTTTAGCCTGAGCTTCTGCTAATTTTTCAATTCTTTGCTTTTGTATTTT
>CAZSAD010000027.1:0-17636 GCA_964604995.1 uncultured Methanosarcinales archaeon | reverse complement strand
TGCTTCATTAGCTTTAATATGGCCTTTTTCAACAAAAACATCAACGTTTTTCCTTATCTCTTTTTCAGTTAATGTTGCAATGCCTAAACCTAAAAGTAATCCTTTTTTTACAGTATCAATCATATTTTCACCTCTAGAATTTTTCTTTTGCTATTGAAAATGTAAGAATAAAAAACAAGACAAAGGCAATAGCTATCCCAATTATTGAAAATAAAGGCAATCCAAAAGCTTGTGGCTGGTTAAAACTCCAGATAATTGCACTCGAAATCAAAAAAGCAGTTATTAAAAGACCCAGTGCAATTCTATTGCTTGATCTATCAATCTCTGCAGTCATATTTTGCATATCAGAATCAAGCTTTTCACCAATTTTTTCAGTTTGTCTAATTCTTAAAACAAGTTCATTAGCTTGTTTAGGCATTTCAGCAATAAACTCTTTAAATTGTATAGCAGATTTCATTACTTTTCCAAATATTTTTTTTGGGCTATTTCTTTGTCTTATAAGTTTTTCAACAAATGGTTTTGCAACCGCAACAAGATTAAAAGTTGGATCAAGTTCCATTGCAACTCCTTGTGTTGTAATAATTGTTTTTCCAAGTAAAATAAAATCTTTTGGAAGTTTAAGATGGTGTTTTTTAGCTAAATTTAAAATTTCTTGAAATAATTCGCCTATATTAATATCCTTAATTTCAGCACCATAAAATCTATTCAAATTTTTATGTAAATCTTCTTTAAAAACTTCAATATCTGCACCATCTTCCACAACACCAACATTCATAAGGCTCGTTGATAACATTTCAACATCCCCTTCTATGACTGACACAAATATATCAGTTGCTTTTTCTTTTAAATCTTCAGAAAAATAACCAACAATTCCAAAATCAAGCCATGCAATATTATAATTTGGCATAATCAAAATATTCCCAGGGTGAGGATCTGCATGAAATACCCCATTTACAAAAACTTGACTTAAAACAGAATCAACAATATTTCTTGCAATAAGCTTTCTGTTAAATAATTTCTTACTTTTTAATAGTTCAGATAACTTTCTTCCTTCAACATATTCCATTGTAAGCACTTTATCTGTGCTATAATCAAAATATACCTTTGGGATTTTTGTTGAAGTATTATCACTCGGATTTTTAAAAAATGCATCAATATTTTTTGCTTCATTGCTATAACTCATCTCTTTTACAGTGTATTCTTCAAATTCTTCAACTATTTCTTTGATGTTAACAACATCTTGTGGATGATATTTTTGAAATAAATAAACAAAAAGATACATCATATCAATATCGGTTTTGAATAACTTGTCAATTCCAGGTCTTTGGATTTTGACTGCAACTTTTTTTCCATCTTTCAATTTTGCTATATGTACCTGACCAATTGATGCAGCTGCAACAGGTACTGGATCAAAACTTAAGAAAACATCTTTCAACTTTTTTCCAAGTTCTTTTTCTACAATAGCTTTTACTTGTGAATAAGGAAAAGCTGGAACTTGATCTTGTAAAGTTGAAAATGCATCAGTATATTCTTTTGGCACAAGATCTGGTCTTATACTAAGCAATTGGCCAAGTTTTACAAATGTTCCCCCCAGTTCTTCCATGACTTTAACTATTCTATAAGGTTGGGTATCTTTATGTATGAATTTAGTACTATCCATTGTTCTACTAAGCGGCATAAATCTCTTTAAGCGAAGAGCCTCTATAAAAAAACCCAATTCATTTTTTAGTAAAACTTCCAAGATTTGTCTTAATCTTCCAACATCCTTCAACTTTCTATCAAAATTAGCATATGACATAATACTTGTCGTGTTCAATCCATTATATAAAATTTGCTTTTATTATCTTTACTAGTTTATTTATTGTTGGATTATTGTTTTTAATCTCTTTTCATCATAAGTTATTTATATCACAAATTAAATTATAGCACTATGCCTTATTCAGTAACACATGTAATACTAACTATTGTCATAGTTGATTTATACAGGGACTATGTTGTTAAAAAGAAATTCTCGCCTTGGTATGTTCTAATTGCAGGTATAGCAGGTTTACTACCTGATTTAGATATTCCTGTAAGTTGGGTATTTAATTGGCTCTTTAAAACTAATTACAATTTTCATAGATTATACACGCATTCAATGCTTTGGTTCATAGTCTTATTTTTCATAGGGCTAGGATTTTATCTTTTTGCAAAAAATAGGGATTATAAAATCTTGAAATACAATGTGCCTAAAGATAATATTGTTCTATTTTTCATGGCACTAGCATTTGGGTGGTTCATGCATATATTATTTGATTGCACTCTCGCTGCAGATGGTTTGCTAAATGTCTTTCCAGGCTACCCAATCTCATTTTGTATGCATCCATTTGGTCAAGATGTAATGGTCGGAATTGATGCAATTATCCTTGTTGCATGGCTTTTACATGAGCAGTGGAGACATGAGATAAAGGATTATATTTGACAATTAATATAATAAAATAGATATAAAAAAATTAAGAAATTATTGTCCCTTCGACTTCTTTTCCAAGTAATAATTTTTTAATATTCAAGAACTTTTTCCCATTTATTATTCTTACAATAATACCCTTTTCTTTTGCAAGTTTTGATGCAATAGGGTCAAATGGCGCATGCATTCGAGGTGTCCATTTCTCTCCTACAATTGAAATATATTGGTTCCATGTCAAATACTTAAATTTTTTAGCATCTTTATATTTTTTTGGATCTTTATTATACACATAATCAACATTGGTTAAATTAACAACAATATCTGCTTTAAAATTAATTGCTAATGCAACTGCATCATAATCAGTTGAAAATCCGGGTTTCCATCCAGAAGCAACAATAATTTTTTTATTTGTTTTTATTTTTTTTATTGGTTCATAAATTACTTTTTCATAAGCATACTTTGCAAAAACTACTCTTATTAATTCAGCATTTATTTTAGTTGCAGCAATTCCAAGCCAGTCAAGATCATTATTTGAAATTTTGTTGTTTGTAACTTTATTTGCAGCATTATTATAAAATTTGCTTGTTCCTCCTCCTCCACAAACCAAAATCACTTTGTTTCCTTTTTTTACAAAGCAAATAATCTCTTCTCGAAGTTTTTTTAGAAATGAAATGTCGGGTGTATTAGGTGCAATCAAAGATCCACCCAATGACAAAACAATAGTTTTAACCATTTTTAATACCTCTAAATAATTTATAACTTTAAACTATGGTTGTTACATATTAGATGCTTCCATAACCAATAAAAGCAACACCCAATATAATTAATATTATTCCTGTCCATTTATAATTATTCATCTTTTCTCCTAAATATTTAACAGAAAGTAAACTTACCCAAATATAGCTTGTTGCAACTAATGGATATAATACAGATAAGTCCCCTCCTTTTAATGCAGGAATAAAAAGTAAGGTTGCAATGCCATACACAAAAAGACCATACAACAAATTTTTGCTCTTAAAAATGCTTTTAATGTCACGATGTATTTCTGAAGAAGCTTTCTTCAATAATAATGGTCCAGCTGATCCAACTGCTACTCCAAATAATACTAATCCAACTGCCCAAAGTTGTGTAGTCATATCAATGCGACCTCATCTTTATCTTTTGCAAATTTGTTTCCAAATGATATAAATGTTATTCCTAAAATAATTACTCCAATTCCAATCCACTTATAAACATTTAATTCTTCTCCAAATATTCTATTGGAAAGTAAACTTACCCAAATATAGCTTGTTGCAATTATAGGATAAACTACAGTTACTTCTCCCCCTTTTAATGCAATTATCATAAGTGCAGCACCAATTGCATAAAGAATCCCACCAATAATTATATTATAATTTGACATTAATGCAAACAAATTAAATTCAAGTTTGCTAGCACCCATTTTATAAAAAATTTGAGCAGTAGAAGTAAATAATGTCGTTATTATAGTAAGAACAATAGCCCACCAATGAGTTTTCATTTTTTTTACCTTTTAAGTATTATTCAACTTAAAAATAATAAAACAAATTACTATTTTATTTATAATTTTTATTCTTTAACTAATGTTTCAACAGCAGCAGCATAAGCAGGTCTTGTTATAAATACGCCAAAAGTAACTCCAAGTATGGAAGTTATTGCAAATCCTTTAAGTAATCCAGCTCCTGCAAATAGCAATGGAAACATTGCAACAACAGTTGCAAAATAAGCAGCTAATATGATAAAGAATGCATTTTTTAAATGTACTTTCCAAGAAGCATACTTATCTTTTTTGCCAGCCATAATAGTTTCATCGGTAATAACTATTTGATCATCAACGCCAGTACCAACAGCTACAATAATACCTGCAATTGCAGCAATATCAATATTCCATCCAATTAGTGCGGCCATTCCAAGTAATAATACTACTTCAGAAATCATTGTGATTATAATTGGTATTGAAACTTGCCATTTTCTATATCTTATAAAAATAACTAGTGCAACAGAAAGAATGGATACTAATCCAATAAATAAAGAATTTTTAACGAATTTATCTCCAAGCACTGGTGAAATGGTATCAGTTTTTACAATATCTAATTGCACAGGTAAACTTCCTGTTATAAGCACTGTCTGAAGCTTTTTCATATTTTTCAAAGCATCATTCATTGCTTCTTCTTTTATTTTGCCAACACCACTGCCAGATATTGCAACTTCAGTTGTTGGCTTGCCTTTTAATTCTGATCCGATATTTAATTCATCTACTTGTTTATTATCTAAATAAAGTATTAATTTCTCTGATAAATAACTATTATCTTTGCCAGTTCCTAAAATACTCAAATCTTTTGTTAACTCAGCTTGCCTATTTGCAGCATCAGGACTTAAACTAATGGAAAATCTAAATCTACAAAGCCAAGTGCCATCTGCAACTGTACTGCATCCAGCATTTGGATCAATTCCTGAACATTGCGCAGTTCTGCAAACATAAGTAACGTCATTTCCGCCCTTAAACACACTCATATTACCAATAGTTGCTTCAAATTTGCCTTGTTTCGAAATTAAATCTTTTACTTCTTCTTCATTTACTCCTGCAATTTCAACAGATATATACTGATTACCTGATAAATCAGAAGCTTCTCTTACAACTACATCTGACAATCCATAAACATTCAATCTTTGAATCATGTTGTCCAAAAGAATTCCCATATCATTATCGCTAATTTTTTGTTCAGGTTTAAGTAAAACTCTTGTGCCACCTTGAAGATCCAATCCTTTTCTAATATTTGTCTTAGGTGCATTCATAACTCTAAGGCCAATATCTTCTACTTTACCAGATTGGTCATATTTTACATTTACTCTATAAAGTCCAACATTTGTTTTGATAGTATAAGTTCTATTGCCCTGCATGCTAGAAATAAAATTGTAATAATCTACAGTATCTTTAATCTTGACACCATTTATTTCTATAATCCTTTCTCTACTCATTAAACTTTGAGTTGGAAGTGGATTTTTTATCCCCGATATACTAGCAGAAGTATTCATACCAACGCTTCTAATAGCAACACCATCATTCCAAAATTTAGGCATAATTGCAACTGTTGCAAGTATTAAAAATATCAATAATATAATTACCCTAAAATTAGTGAATATTTTTTTTAATTTTCCCATTTTTTAACTCTAAAATTTACTGGTTTTTTTACGTCTATGTTCTGCATACCATCTTATTATTGTAGCATTTGTAATCCATGTGTTAAATATGTCCATAAACAATCCAATTAAAATAATTGTCATAATTTGTCTTAAAGTTTCGGAAGGAGTAAGTAATATTGCAGCTGTTGCAGCAACAATAGTTGAAGCTGTCATTGTCATACCTGTTCCAATTGATCCAACTATTCTATCAAATACTGTCCCTTCTTCTCTTCTAAGAACTCTTGTAGATAACAAAATATCAGTATCAACAGAATAACCAATTAACATTAAAAAAGCAGCAATACCTGCACTTGAAATTTTCATTCCTAATAAATTTACAACAGCAAGTGTCATTACCATATCGGCAAAAACTGAAAATACTGCAGCAAAACTAGGAACAAATGTTCTAAATGCTAAGAATACAACAATTGCCATAAAGATGAATGCAACAATCATTGCTATTCCAACTTCTTTGAAAAAACTTGAACCCAAGCTTGGCTCAATTGTTTCAATACCATAATTCGATTCCAAAATTCCTGTTTCAGTTTCAATTATTTTTAATAATTTATCAGTTTCCTGTGTTGTTTTTAAATCAGCTTCAATAACATAGCCAACTCCAGTTCCAGTTGATTCTAATGTTCTAATACCCAAATCTACTTTTGGAAACTCTGTTAAAATAGCCTGACTTAATTTATCTTGATCTATTGCTTTATCAGTTGGAACCATTATTGTAATTCCACCTTTTAGAGTAATTCCTTTTTGAATAAAATCTCCTGTTGTATAAGTTTGATAACCAATTTGAATAAAAGATAAAATTAACAATACAATTGGAATAATAAGCAATGCTTTGTAGTGTTTATCATAGAATTGGAGTATTTTGCCATATTTTTTTCCATCGTGAGAATATTCTTGTACTTTATGGGTACTTGCAAAACTAATTATTTTCTTCTTTGATGAATCTGCTTTATCTACTTTTTGCACATTAGTTTCTTGTGAATTACTTGTCTCAATTTCAAATTGAGTTCCTAGCATTTTTTCTTTCTTTCTTCTTGAACGTCTAGACATGTGCATGAAGAAAAGTAGGAGGTTTAAAAAGGTTGCTGGAAAATTAAGATGATTATTTTTCAGAACCCTTCCAGATTAATTCAAAAAATTGTTTATATGATTCACACACTTCTTTACTTCTTATTGAAAAAATTATTGGCACTTCAGATAAAAGCATTATTGCAACCTTTTCTCCATATATCCAAGTTATTGCAGGTGTCTCAATTCCATTTGAAAAATCAAATATTCAGCCTTCTTTTTCATATGGATAACAATACTTTTAGAATTTCATAAATTCCATAACTTTTGAAACATCTTCTTCCTTCACGATAAATATACTATCTTTCCAGCAGCTAAGACTTTCTATAATATTTACTTTATTATCTGCAAATGTACCAGAAACATATGCCAAAACTCCTATTATTTTTTCAATTGATTCTGGACTTTTAATTATGACCATTGCATTTTTATAACTTTCATTTACTATTTTATTCTTGAAATATTTTTTGACTTCGTCATTATAATAATGTGATATCATTAAAGTAATTGATCTTGTTCCTTCAATTAAAAAAAATACATCTTCATTTTTTCTAGCCATTTTTTCTAGTTCAATAAGATGATCATCATTTGCATCTTTTTCAAGTGTAAATATTGATATCTTAGTTTTAATATCAAGCTGGCTCTTTCTAAGAAGGGCAATTATCTCTTCTTCATGTTTTTTTTCATTTTTTATTTTTTTAGCGTATCTAATTGCTGCAACCATCACAGCTTCTTTGCTGGTTTTTCTCTCTATTTCTAAATCATGTGCAATCTTTCTTGCCAAAGAAGAATAATTAATAAGACCCTCTTTTAGACAATCTTTAATGCCTCTGTGGGTTTCAATATATTTTTCAGTAAGATCTGCTGTACTCATATATCCAAGCAATTTCTATAGATTATTAAACTTTACTATTTTGTTATATTTAGAACATTTTGTCATTTAATTGTTTTATTTAGCGCGTCATATATAAAAGTAGTTTTGACATTCTATCTTTTTATATTTGTATTTAGTTGGGCTCAAAGGTGGTAAAAAATGAGTGGTATAAATAATAATTCACAAACTTTGGACAGTAAAGGCTTGAAAACTTTTGCAGAAGTAGCGTTTGGTCTTCCGGCAGGTACAAAATTACAATTTCCATTTATTCCAACTAATGGCATACACAAATCTTTAGATGAAACAAATACTAATCTTAATTCTAGTAGTAATGGTATTGTAACAGAAGTTGCTAAAATTCTTGCAAAAAAAGGTATTGAAGCAGGAAAGATTAATGGTAAACTTGTTGTTTATCACAACTCAACAAATCCTGACGATTTTTATTCTTTTGAAATTGGAAAAGAAGGTTCACTACATTCAGTGACTGGCGGAAAATATATGGGCGACATTTCTAATGGAGCAGAAAAAGTAACTGATATATTACCTTTTTATGAACTAACACCTGAAGGCATTGCACAAAGAATTGCAGTTAATTTTTCCTACAGTAAAAATTAATATAATAAAAAATTAAAAAATATTTTTATTTTTTCATTCTTTTTATTTATCTAATCATTTTTTTGATTGTATTTTATTGCAGCATCAACAAATCCAACATAAAGTGGATTCGGATTTAATGGCCTTGATGTAAATTCTGGATGAAATTGTGTTCCTAAAAAGAAAGGATGCTTTGGCAATTCCAGTATTTGCATAATTGGAAAGTCAGGAGCTTTTCCAGAAAATACTATTCCATTTTTTTCAAATGTTTCAATATATTCTGGATTGCATTCATATCTATGTCTAAATCTTTCTCTAATCTGTTCTTTTTGATAAAGACTGTAAGCAAATGTATCTTTTTTTACTTCAACATCTCTGCCGCCAAGTCTCATATTCCCACCTAATCCTTCAATTTTTTTCTGTTCTGGCAAAATATCAATAACTTGGAATTTACAATCTGGTTCTATTTCTGTACTATTGGCATCTTTTAAATTACACACATTTCTTGCAAATTCAATTAGCGCCATTTGAAATCCAAAACACAATCCGAAGTAAGGTATATTGTTTTCTCTTAAGTATTTGATACAAACAATTTTACCTTCAGTTCCTCTTTTTCCAAATCCACCTGGAACAATAACTCCATCAACATCTTTTAGTGCTTCTTCAACACTAAGTTTTCCATTTTCAATTTCAGTAGTTTCAATCCATTTTACCTTGATCTTAGCTTTAAGTTTAGCTCCAGCATGTTCAAGTGCCATAAGAATAGATGCATAAGAATCTCTAAGTCCTGTATATTTTCCAGTAATTCCTATAGTTATTTCTTTATTTGGGTTCACTATTCCATCAACAAAATTATTCCACTCTTTTGTTTCAGGCATATTTTTCCATTTTAGACCCAATCTTTCACATACAATCTTATCAGTTTCAGCTTCTTTTAACATGGTTGGAACTGTATATATGCTCTCCCTATCATGGGCACTTATCACATTCTTAAGTGGAACATTTGAATAAATGCTAATCTTTTCTTTGACTTTTTGAGTAACTGGTTGTTTTGATCTGCAAATTATAATATCTGGCTGAATACCAAGTTCCATTAATTGTTTTACTCCCATTTGGGCAGGTTTACTTTTCTGCTCTCCTAAAAATTCAGGCTTTAGTACATATGTGACATTTACAAAACAAGCATTTTCCCTTCCTTCTTCATACGCAAGCTGCCTCATAGCTTCAATAAAATATTGGTTTTCAATATCTCCAACAGTTCCACCAACTTCTACTAAAATAATATCAGCATTTGTTTTAACAGCAAGCTCTCTTAAGAATTTTTTAATATCTCCTGTTACATGTGGGATAAACTGAACATCTCTTCCCAAATATTTTCCACTCCTTTCTTTGCTTAAAACTGCAGTAAATATTTTACCACCAGTTAAATAATTGTCTTTAGAAATATTTTTGTTCAAGAATCTCTCATAAGTTCCAAGATCCATATCACTTTCTGTACCATCATCCAATACAAATACTTCCCCATGTCTATATGGGTTTAATGTACCTGCATCAACATTTAAATAACCATCAAATTTTATGGGTGCACAATTATAACCAATATCTTCTAGTAATTTTCCCAAAGAAGCAGAGAAAATTCCTTTGCCTAAACCTGACATTACACTTCCAGTCACAATAACATATTTAGTCTTTCCAGGCATGTATCCTTCTGGAATAGGCGTATAATATTCAGATTCTTCTGTTTTTTTTGCTATACTCCTAAGTAATTCTTCAGCTGACATTAAAATCCACCCCGATTACTATCCCTACAAGATTGCAGAAACATTATATCATTTTTTTTGCACAATTCAAATTCACTTTTGTTTTGGTGCACTATTTATGTAGTTAGCAAGTTATATTTAAAGATTATTATTAATAAAAATATAGTGTCTATAATATGGATTTACTATCTATTTTTCTAGACAATAAAAACTTAAAAGAATACTTTGAATAAATTATAAAATACAGAATATCCATCAAATCCCGGTATTGGTAACATATTAAAAATAAATAAGAACAAATTAATTTTTTTTGATAATACTAAAATTGGAAGGTATTTTTTATTTACTATTTTTTGTTTTGATAGTAAAACCGTAATTAAATACAATAATAAATTCATAAATGGCCCTGCAAAAGCAACAGCTGCATATTGTAATGGGCTCCCTATACCCGATACACTAATAAAAGCAGGCACGAAAAAAATAAAACCAAAATTAAGTAGTTTAAGAACTAAACCCACTCCTAACCACGTATATGCAGCGTGAAAAACTGCAGTCATATTAAAGCTCAAAGCTACAAATTTATGTGATAATTCATGAAAAAGAATAGCTGGAACAGTTGCAATTATTGCAAACCAAAAACCATCAAAAAAATCAGTTTTTCTTGTTCTTTTCGTATAATATTCAAGTGGATCAGAATATTTAGGATTATTTGCTCCTAGTGCAAAATTATCTTTAAAGATAAACCCTACAAATAGGGTCATTATAACCATATCAATTAATTCTTGCACTGATAATATTGATAATACCATAAGTAAAAGAATTTAGGTTATTTAATAAATTTGATGCATTTATTACAAGACCTCTTCCAAATTATACTCTTTTAAACTTTAATCTTAAAACTACTATTAATCCATTGATAAACTGTTTAGCCCCAAGTTTTGACTTCCCTTTTTTTCTTTCTGAAAAATGAATGGGTATTTCTTTTATGCTAAACCCTCGTTTGAATGCAAGATACAATATCTCTTGTACACTATCTGGTCCTTTTGCTTTCAAATCAGGTAATAAATTTTCAATAACTTTTCTTTTGAAACATCTAAATCCAGAATTACAATCTCTAATTTTTAATCCCAAAATTGTTCGTACATAAAAATTTGAGAGTTTAGTTATTAATCTTCTACTAAATTTTCTTTCACTATCTAAACTACCTTCTATTAATCTTGAACCTAGAATTACATCATATTTTTTTGCTTCTTTGATTAATAAAGGTATATATTTAGGATTATGTGAAAAATCAGCATCCATCTCAATTATAGAATCAGCATTCATTGCCACTGCTTTTTTAAATCCTTCAATACTAGCTAATCCTCTTCCTTTTTCGCCTTTTCTTACAATTAAATGTACATTTCTGTTTTTGATTTTTTTAACCAAAATAGGGGTGCCATCTGGACTGTTATCATCAACAACTATTATCTCCAAATTTTTAATTTTAAGACTTAATATCTTTTCTATCAAAGGGATTATATTTTCACTTTCATTATATGTTGGTAAAATTACAATAGTTTTTACATTCGCTTTTACATTTTTTACAGTTTCCATATAATTGCTCAAAAGATATCAACTTTAAATAAGTATCTGCTAGCCAACTCTTATGGTAGTTAAATGTAACAAATTTTATATGAAATCAACATTTAATACTTTAATATAATCAATTAAGATTAAAAATCAATAGAATCAAAAAATGAAAAAACAAAATAATAAAAAACAAAACTTGTCAAAAACAGTAAAAAAAACAGTAATATCCCTAACTTTGATTATTATTTTATTTTTAAGTCTAAAAATTTATGTTTACTCTGATAATGAAATTTGGTGGGATTCTGCAGTTTATATAAACATGGGAAAATACATGTTTTCAAATGGCAATGTTGGTCTATGGGAAGATTCAAGACCTCTCGTTTTGCCATTTTTACTAGGGTTATCTTGGAAATTTGGTCTAGATCCAATTATTGCTGGAAAAACCCTCATGTTGCTGTTTAGTGTAGGGTGCATTATATTTACCTATTTTATAGCTAAAGAATTATTTAATGAAAATGTAGCAATCCTCTCATCTATTTTTCTTTCTATTTTTCCAACTTTTTTTAAATTAACTGAGCAAATATTAACAGAAATACCCTCACTTTTTTTCTCAATTTTAGGAATATATCTGTTTTTGAAGAAAAAATACTTTTGGTCTGGTTTAATATTATGTATCTCTTTTATGACAAGATTCCTTTTTCTTGGGGTATTTGGGATTATTTTAATATTTTTGTTTATTCAATTATATACTAATACCAATAAAAAAACAATTTTTCCAAATCTCAACTCCCCTATTTCAAAGTATCTTGTAGGGTTTTTGTTGTTGTTTATGCCTTATTTAGTAATTAATTATATTATTTACAAAAATCCAATACTTCCATTTACTTTACAAGCATATCTTTCACAATATACCGGTTGGATGTGGTGGGAGCCTTTTTATTACTATTTTTCTGGACTATTTCTCGAAAATTATTTGTTATGTTTTGTTATGTTAGGACTTGGAATTTTAATCTATAAAATCAGTAAATCTAATTTTAAGACACAATTAAAAAATTCTCAACGATTTGGGCAATTTACAATTCTTGCCTTATTACTAATTTACTTTACCTATTTTTCATACATAAATCACAAAGAAATGAGATTCACAATTACATTCTTGCCCTACTTACTAATAATCTCCTCTTTTGGTATAATTGAATTCTTATCCTTTTTGAAAAAAATATTTAGTCAAAGATTTAGTCAATATGTTATATTTTCAATATTTTTAATTTTCATATTCATTTTACTAATACAAACATTTTATAGTAATACTCTTTTGAACAAAACTCAGCAAAGAGAAATTAGTAATATGCAACTAAATTTTAAAAACATTCCACCAGGATCAAAAATAGCAATTTCTAATCCAATCTATCCATTATATTCAAATAACAATTCAGCTAGTCTTATTTATTACCCTACATTTAATTCACAAAAAGCACAAGAATTATTACTTGAACTAAAACAAGGGAAAATATATCAATCTGATTATGTCCTTTTTTCATCCTGTGATGTCCCTTGTCCGACGTGGGACAAGTCCTGTGAAGAAAAGAAATTAATTTTTATTGAAGTACTAAAATTACAATATAAATTAACTTTTTTTGAAAAAAATAATGGATGTGAAAACTATTTTTTTGAAAAATAGCTATAAACTAATCTCATTTTAATATTGTTTTTAGAATTAAAATAATAACAATTTTATCTTCTTTTTATTGTAATTAAATCTCCAATTGTTATATCACTTGATTTTGATCTTTGCATATCATCTTGCTTTTTTTCTTCATATTCTTCAACTAATTGGATATTAAGAATTTTTTCAAATTTTCTAGCTGTTTTGATATTTGGTTCGATTGCACCAGTTTCAATTTTATGTAGTAAAGATTCTTTTTCTGCTAAAAACATAGCAAATTCTTTTTGGGTCATACCCATTTGATCTCTTTTTTTCTTTATTATACTAGAATAATCTTCTACTATTTTTTCATATAATTCCTCTTTTGTACTAAGGGATATAACTGGTAAAGTTGCATTTTTTATTTGTGCTCTTGCTTCTTTTTTTAATGTTTGAATAGGTTTTATTTCTCTTATAACTTTACCATATTTAGCACATTCATTGCAAGCTTTCATTTCTGTTCCTTCAATAATTGTCGTAAACAAAGTTGTATTCTTGCCACATATTTCACATTGCATTTTAATCCCCATTATTTTTTTAATTATTATTTGATGTTATTTTGGCTTTATTTTAAACATTATTAATAATTTAATAATAATATTTTAATTATTAAGTGTTTATTTTATAGTTTTGCATCTTTATGTTAACTTTATATTAACTCTTAAAATTTTATTATCTCAATTATAAAAATAAGCAAGTTATATCTATTACTTTAAGATAAATTGAAGCTATACTCACTTTTAAATATAATGCCTTATTTTTAAATTCAATGACTGAAGAATCATTTATGCTTGTATCGTTAAAAGAGGACAAAGCTAAGAAATTAGCACAAGTAATTAGTAACGAAACTTGTAGAAAAATTTTAGATTTCTTATCTAAAGGTGAAACTACTGAATCTGATTTAAGTAAGCAGTTAAATATACCAATATCAACTGTACACTACAATCTTCATCATTTGGTAGAAAATAAGCTAGTTATAGCAGAGGAGTTTCACTATAGTCAAAAAGGAAAAGAGATTTTACACTACAAACTTGCAAATAAGCTTATAATTATTGCACCTGCAGATGCCAATCCTAGCCTTATAGAAAAGTTAAAATCATTTTTACCAATAGGTGTAATCATATTAACTGCAACATTTACAATTGGATTAGTATCCAAATTTTTTAGCAAAGTTTCAAACAGTAGTGGCATAAATTCTTTTAAAGCAGCAGCAATGGACTCTCAAGCGAGAATTTTACCAGAATCAGCTAATACTTTGATGGCATCAGCACCAACTGAGCAGTTAACAACATATCAATCATTTTGGTCATTAATCAATTTAAATAGTATGGCTATTTGGTTTTTTATCGGAGCTATTTTTGCATTAACTATGTATTTTGTAGTAGAAAGGTTCAAAAAATAAAAATAATTTACTTAGGCACTATATAATTTATTACAATCTAAGCATTAATGTTCACTTATGTAAAATATAAAGTAAAAATTAAAGGATGTAATAAATATCAACTTTCATAATACATTATTTTCATATGTAAATAAATACAAATAAATACATTTCATTTTATTTTTTAAATTTTTTACACTAAAATATATATTAATATAAAATAATTTGATAAAAAATGCAAAATAAGAAATACAAATTATATAAAAAATTTCAAGTTTGGGTTGTTTCCGGTACACCAGGTACTGGTAAGTCTTCTTTAGCTAAAGAACTCTCACTTTCCATGTGTTGGGATATAATAAATATAACTCATTTCATTAAAAAACACTCACTTCAGCAAGGTTACGATGAAGAAAGGAAATGTATTGTTGTTTCTCCATCTAAATTAGTTTTAGAACTAATTAGGTATCTTAAGGTTTTAGCACATAAAAAACCACACATTCAAGGGGTAATAATAGAAGGTCACTTAGCACATCTTTTACCTAATAACTTAATTGATCTATGTATCATCACAAAAACCAATTTAAAGGTTCTAAAACAAAGGCTCAAAAAAAGAAAATATTCAAAGGAAAAGATTCAAGAGAATATGGATAGTGAAATATTTGATATTTGTCTAATTGAAGCAAAAGAAGCGAATCATAAAATTATTGTCGTAGATACGACAAAATTATCTACCAAGAAACTCGTCTATTTTATTACTCAAAAACTAAGTAAAAAAATCAAATAAAAATAACTCATGCATCACTTAAAAATTTCTCGTCTATAAATCCATAATATTCTCAATTTTTCTAGGAGTTCTCGTTATTTTATATCTCATCGTCAATATATTTATTTACACCAATAATTTATTATTCAATTTATGTATTTAACCAGTTAAAAGTTCCAATTCAAATGTCCTTGAATTGTCCTGAAATGTCCTGTCCCTTGAGGACAAAAGGACATATTATTAAGGACATTTAATACTTCTCTTTTTATTATCTTCCTGAAATCTTTATTTTTTCATCTTTCTCGAGAAAAAAACCTTTCTTTCTAATGCCTAACGGTTTAGACCTAATTTTTATTCCTTTTTCTCTAAGTTCATAAATTAAATTTCTAATACTCTTCTCTTTTTTCCCCAAAATCTTAGCTACTTCGTCGTAAGATAACGGTCTATTGGCATGATATAACATATTAAGTAATTCAATTTGACTTCCATTAAATTCACTTTTATTGACATTTCCTCCAAAATTTTCATATTCTTTTTCATTTTTATTTTTCTCGACGATAATACTACTCTGGGACATGTCCTCAATTATTGGTGAAATGTCCTTAACTTGTCCTTTAATTGTCCTTTCTAGTGTCCTTAGTTGTCCTTGTTCAATTTTTTCAAGTCTTTTTAGCAATTCTATCTGATTATTTCTTAGTTTAATAATGCTATTTGAGGTTTCCTTAACAAATTTATGCATCTCTAAATTATGGGTATGTAAATATTGTAACCATTTATTTATATTATTGATATCTCTTTTAGTTAGTTCTAAATGCTCATAATGGGAGTTCTTTATGTTTTCACTTTTTTCATGTAAGTGGTTAATCCATTGTTGTATAAGATAAATGTCCCTATCCACCTTAGACATACTAATATTTAACTCTTTTATTGGATTTTCAACTGGTTTTTTGCCGAAAAGTCTTCTAAACATAGTCTCATCTCCCAATTAGTTTGTTATTTTTTCAACAAACTGATAAACATAGTTCTATTAGCTAATATTTCCTTTCTTAAAATAAATAAATTTGTTAAATTTATTTATTTTCATATATCTTCTTTAAATTATAACTCAATTTATGTATTATTTGATATTTATTCTTACTATTTTTACTATGTTTCTAAAATTTTGATTAAATCCCTATCACTAATTGTAACTTACTACTATTTCCCTCATTAAGCATCTCAATTAAGTGTATTTTCTGTTTTATTACCTATTAAACACACATGTTTTACTGTTTTATATGATTTAACACGTGGAAAGTGAGAGTTTATTCCATTTAATGCTTTTTACTTAGTCCATTGTTGATTGGTAAATTAAGTGGATTTTTAATCAAAAGTTAGTTTTTCTAACTTTTAATTCATTCTTAGTCATTATTCTAATATTTCAACAGAGTCCACTTGTCCATCTCCATCTAAATCGAAACCATGGACTACTGATCCCCAATTTGACTGCCCATTAAATGTACTAAATAAGCTTTTGTAATGCCTGGTAAATGCAATAACTGCAGCTCTTGTTCCGGCACTACTAATTCCTGCTAATATTATTATATTTCTATTTGGAAAGTGAGGGTTAACTATCTTCGCAACAATTCCTACTGCTTCTTCTGAATACTTTTTTTGTGTTTTTTCAGAAAATATGGACCATGGCTGATTTTCAATAAATCTAGTTGGTATTTTGTCATTAAAGGTCAGCATAACAAGATTAGTAGCAGGTCCACCAATTACAATAAGATTGGAGTTCTCAGACGTTAAATTAACATCTACATCAAGTTTAACAGAGAATTCCTTTGGTATATTTGTCATCTTTCCTAAGAAAAGTGAGAGATCAATAGCAAAATGACCATCTCTTGCTCTAGCTTTTAAAGGTCCATGCGGATCAGGGCTTCCAACTATTATTTTTCCGTCGAAAGTTCCCTCAGAAATAAATGATTTTAAAAACATTTCAACTTTTTTATCAATCTCCGTCGAGAAAAAACTTTCAGCTTCTTTCCAGTCTGTACCTAAACAAACGGCAAAATTCATATTTTTAGACGAAAGTTTTTTAGCAATGGTTCCTCTAACTTCTTTTTTCTCGACGATAGATAAAATTTCAGCATTTAATAACTGTTTAACATGATAATATACTATTTGCTCATGAAGTTTTAATTTTTTTGCAATTTCAGCTGGATAAAGTTGTGATTTCTCGAGAAGCGTTACAATTTCTAATCTGTCTGGGTGATTT
>CAZSAD010000026.1:0-24309 GCA_964604995.1 uncultured Methanosarcinales archaeon | reverse complement strand
AACAATAAATTGCAGCTCTCTTGCCATTCCATAAACTGAAGCGGGATTTTTGCTTCCTTGCTCAACTAAATCTATCCATATTCCTTTAAGTGTAATTTCAGCGCTTTCACTTCCTTTTCCTGTTTTAAAACTATCTCTGTAGTAAGATAATCTTTCATCAATTATTCTAAGTTCCCTAACAAGTTGGAATAATTCTTTTACCATTTTACCAATTGTAGCTAAAAATTGGCTAACTTTGTCTTGTTGCAGTCCAATTCTTTGCCAGGCTGCGCCAAAAAAACTAGATTGTTCAGAAGCAGTAAAAACATCTTTGATTTTGACTATCCACTCTTTTGGATATCCTTGGTTAAATATCACCCAGTCAAGCTGCCAAAAATAAGTTTCTTCTATTGAAAGTTTATGGTCTTCATAAACTAAGAAATATCTATGTGCAGGTGGCGGATAATGCGTTGTTCCATAAACTTTGCCGCCTTTTCTAGCGCTTGCAAGTTCAATACTTTCAAATTCAGCTTCGCCAGATTTATTTACAAATCCATATTTTTTAAACAAGGCTCCTACGTCATGACCTTCCATCAATGCACCTTCTTTTTTTCCCACACTTTTAGCATTTATTCTCTTTATGTTTATCGATGGTTATGTTATTTGTTTCTTAATAGTTTTTCAACTACTTATTCTCATTTATGCTCAGAAGCTTTATATATATTTTTTGGTCTATTCCTCTAATTCTAATTTAATATTTTATTTTTTACTTTATTTCTTTATTTTTGGGTTTAAAACATCAATACACTGTAAAACCATTTCACTCTCTTCATTTGTAGGAATAACCATTACTTTAACTTTTGATACTTTAGAAGATATTATTTTTGCATTGGATTCATTCTTCATCGAATCCAATTTTAATCCCATAAAAGATAAGGATTCACAGATTCTTCCCCTTAAATACGCATTGTTCTCTCCAATGCCTGCAGTAAAAACTAAAGTATCCGCTCCATTTAAAACAGCAACATATGCTCCAATTTGTTTAACTATTCTATCAACAAACATATCAATAGCAAGCTTTGCTTTTGAATCATTCTTTTGTTTTTTAAGAAGAGTTAACATATCATTAGTAAGATTAGAAATTCCAAGTAAACCTGATTTTTTATTCAAAAGTTCAATTACTCCACTAATTTTCATCTTTCCATGTTTCATTAGATGTTCAACTACAGCTGGATCTAAACTGCCAGATCTTGTTCCCATCATAATTCCATCAAGTGGAGTTAATCCCATTGAAGTATCAACACTTTTTCCATTTTCAATAGCACAAATCGAGCAGCCATTTCCTAAATGGCAGCTTATAACTTTACCTTTTAACCCTCTTGTAACATATCTGTGGGATATTCCATGAAATCCATATTTTCTAATCCCTTTTTTATAAAATGAAAATGGAATCGGGTAAGCAGCTGATTTTAAACTTAAAGTAGAATGATATGCAGTATCAAATACTGCAACTTGTTTAATTTTAGAGTCCTTAAATTGTTTCATACAAAGTTGCAATACTTCAATTTCAGGTAGGTTATGTAATGGTGCAAATTCACTTGCTTTTTTGATTTCATCAAGTAATTTTGAATTAACAACACTTGTTTTTGTAATGTTTCCACCATGCACAACTCTATGTGCAATTGCATCAAGTTCAATTCTATTTTTTTTTATTTTTTCAAATATTTTTAAAACAACTTTTTTGCGATTATTTTTATTTGATATATTTTGAAAATTTTTGTGGTCTACTAATTTCAAATCAAAATAAATACTATATTTTACACTCGAGCTTCCGACATTTAATGTTAAGATTTTCATTTTTCTTCATTTATTTTTTCTTTTCTCTTATATTACCTAATTCGATTTTCTTTTTTTATTTTTTACTTTGTGCTTGCAAAGCTGTAACTGCAGTAACTAAAACTATCTCTTTTACTGTCGCGCCTCTACTCAAATCATTTACTGGTTTATCCAATCCTTGCGCAATTGGGCCAATTGCCATAGCATCTCCTAACCAATTAGCAATTTTATAAGATATATTCCCACTATTTAAATCTGGAAAAATCAAAACATTAGCTTCTCCTTTTACAGGTGAATCTGGGCATTTTAATTTAGCAACCCATGGGACAATAGCTGCATCAACTTGCATCTCGCCATCAATAATTATATCTTTGCGTCTTCCTTTTACAATTTCTACTGCCTTTTTTACTTTCTCTAAACTTTCATGTTCGCCAGAGCCTTTAGTTGAAAAAGAAAGCATTGCAACTTTGGGTTTTAATCCAAGTAAAGTTGCTGAATCTGCAGTGCTAATTGCAATATCTGCCAATTTATCTGCATCAGGATCAATATTCATCGAACAATCAGCAAAAAAAAGCTCTTTTTCTTTTAAACTTATAATAAAATAGGAAGATGCAGTTTTTATGTTAGGCTTTGTTTTAATAATTTGAAGTGCTGGTCTAAATGTATGTGCAGTAGAGTGTGCAACTCCCGAAACAACACCATCAATCAATCCTTTTTTTAGCATCATCATTGCATAATAAATAGGTTCTTTGAGAAGTTTTTTTGCTTCATCCATGCTAATGCCCTTATCTTTACGAAGTTCATATAACGCTAAAGAAAAATCTAATGGCGGATTTGCAATATCCAATATTATCAAATTAGGACATGTTAACTTTAAGTGTTTAATTCTTGAATGGATGAACAAAGGATTTCCTATTATCATTATTTTGGCAATCTTTTTTTTCAATATTTGATCAGTTGCATGTAAAATTCTATCGTCTTCAGGTTCAATGTAAACTATTGTTTTTTGCGCTTTTTTTGCATGCAAAATAATCCTATCAATAAAATCTTTTCTAAGAATCATTCCTTTAGTTCTTATGTGATGTAAGTTTTTTCTAAAGTCCATAAATTAACTTCTGTAATTTGACTATATAAACATTTTGTTACAACTCTTAAAAAATCAATACAATTCTTAACAAAGATTATATACTCCTCACCCTTATATTCTCTTTAAAGAAAATAAAGTTGTAACAAAATGGCAATAAAAAAAATTCTGGTATTTGGAGAGGAAGATTTGGAATATGATAATGGTGCAATAAAATTAATTGCTTATCTAAAAACCCAGCTTTCAGAATTGGAATACATTATATTTAAAATTTCTCGTCCTGAGCAGATATTGGATTTTATTGGTACAGATTTTATCATCTTAGATGTCGCAAAAGGAATTTCAAAGCCTACCTTAATAACAAACCTAGACTCAATAAATTATGGAAAAAAAGTAACAACACACGACATGGATCTTGCAGCATTTCTTAAAGTGCTAAAAAATTTGGGTGAAATCAAAAGTGTTCCAATTGTTGCTTTGCCTAATGATCAAGATACTGAAAAATTTAAAGAAGAAGTTGTTTCAATTATAAAAAATATTAAATAGTAATTGTATCACAAAAAAGTTGTAAATAATTATATTTTATATATTTTGTAAATATTGTTGGTGTAAAATGTGCCTTGCCTATCCCGGAAAAATAACAAATATAAAAAATGAAATTGCAACAATAGATTATGGCAGCGAAACAAGAAAAGCCAGAATAGTTATGCCCTCAGAAATAAATTATTTAGTCGGTGATTATGTAATTGTTATGGGTAAAGTTGTAATTGAAAAAGTCCCAGAAAAAAAAGCAAAAGAATTTATTTCTATGTTTAGTAAAAATCAGTAACTTAATACTTGAAAGTCTCAATGTTTAAATCATTTTTTTGAATTAATTGTTTCCAAAATTTGATTGGTATATTTCAATAAATTTTTCTCTTCTTTATTTGTTAAAATTTTTGCTGCAAAATTCCAATGAATTGCAACAGTATCACCTACTTTTATTTTTTTAAACAAATTAGGCAAAAATTTAACTTTTATTTTGTGAGTATTGTTCTTTTTATTGTTCATATCATTTTTTGTTAATTTATATTTTCCATTTTCTCTCTCGAGTAGAACTCTACTCACAATCAAATTGTTTTCTTCTTTCTTATTATCATCATTATTTTTTAGGCTTTTTTCAATTTTTAAAATTTTAGCAGGAAGTATCATACAATTATTCATATTTTTAAGAGTTGTAGGTACTGAACCAGAAACTTGACCAACTCCAACAAAACCAACATTAAAATTGTGGTGTGGAACAAATCCTTCTTTTAAATTTTCAATTGTTTTTTTTGCAATTATTTTTGGTAATCCTTTTTTTCCAAGCTCAAATATAATTCTTGCCATATCTTTTTTACTAAATTTTTCAAGAATTTTATTTCCTATCCAATAAGCTTCAACAACTTTATAATCAGAATAATCTTTTTTAGATTTTTTCGCAATGGCAGATAAATAAGGATACAATGCTTCAAAATTTTTAAGATTATTCTTTATTTTACCTTTAAGTTTTTCTTTGTCTTTAGGATTAAATGTTTTGGTGTTAGAACTATTGGATATATATTTCAAGAAATTACTGTGTGCAACCTTTGGCCCACAATACTGCAAGGCATTTGGCATATAGGAAAATCTAAGTGCCAATTCAATTCCTTTCATGATTACTCGCACCTAAATTCTTGCTCAACTTTTCACCAATACCTGGAAAAAAAGCAATGCACATAACTCCAAATACAATAAATACTATTCCTAATGCTTGCATAATACTAATTGCTATTCCATTAAAAATTAAAGCAAGAACTGTTGTTATTGGTGCACCTATTGCAAGTATACTGGCAGCAGTACTAACTTCAATATATTTTAATGAATTATAATAAGTTAATACATACAAAAACAATAATCCTGAAGTTAATCCAACCCATTGCCATTGTGCAATATTCATGCTGCTAATTAATCCTTGTTTATCAGTTGCAAAAATATAACCTAAAATAAAAATAGAGCCAAAAAACATCCTTCCAAAAGCAACAATATTTCCATTCATTTTATTTGATTTCAATACTTTTTTTGAATACACATTTTCTACTGCCCAAAGTAAAACTGCACCAATTATAAATAAATGTCCAGTTGAAAAAACAAAATCAGGTTTAATCATAAAATAATTTCCAACTAAGAGTAAAGTGCATCCTAAAAAAAGCCATTTAGTTAATTTTTCCTTCAAGAAGATTATTGCAATTATTGTTACAAATATAAATAATGATTTATGTATAAATCCTGCTGTTTGCCCAGTTGTCATTTGCAATCCTTTGAAAAATAAAACAAAAGGTATTGATCCGCCAATAAAACCTATTAAAGCTAATTGCCCCCACTCTTTTTTGTTTAATTTTTTTAATTCATTTAATTGATTAACTCCTAAAATTACACAGAATAGAAACAATGCGACAACAATATTTTTTGAGAAGGTGAAAATTGTTGAATCAAAGCCTTTTACAGCAAAACTATTGATAAAAATGGATATTCCAGATATTATCGCTGTTGCAAATGCTAGCAATATTCCATTTTTTACAAATGTATTTTTATTGATTTTTGAATTTTTTATCAAGTTAATCATAATTTCACCCTCTAAATTTATACTTCTTTAGTTTTCTTAATATTTTTTATTACTATTTTTTTAAGTTTATTCTACTATTATACTTTTAAGTTTAATCACATTTCCTTCTAAAATTTTTGGAACACTCCCACATTTTGGACAAAAAAATACATTAACATCATGCGAATGCATTGCAATTTTAGGCTCTCCAATAAAATTACATTTTTCACAGTTAACTTTAGCTTTGCTTTCAATTATTTCTAAATCAATATTTTTATATTCACTTAATTTTATTTCATCAATCAAAGCAATTTTTAAATCTTCGCACGGAAGTTCAGCTAGCTGCCCACACTCAACTACAATTTTTTTTAAAATTGATTTTTTTGAATTTTTATTGCTTGATAATTTTAATGCATGTTCGAATGCATTTTTTATTATTACTTTTGCTATTGCATGTTCATGCATAATTTTCACCAATTAAATTACAATCCAATTATTATCATTATTTATCTGCTCTTGGTCCAACAAATGTTACATCCAAAAAATGTGTTGAGCATGAAAAACAAGGATCATAAGATCTAATCAATTTTTCTACTTCCTTTACAATCTCCTCATTTTTTAATTTTAATACTTGCGGTAAAAATGCTCTGATACTATCTTCTATCATCCTAAGATTTTGTGCAGTTGGTGTTACAATATTAGCTCTTGTAATAAATCCATTTTCATCAATGTCGTATTCATGCATAAGCATTCCTCGTGGAACTTCAATTATACCAATTCCACTTCCTGCTTTTACTTTTATTGCAGTGGGTTCTTCATCTACAACTTTAAAATTTTCAAGAGTTGAAATTGCTTTTTCTATGAAATGCACAGTTTCAATTGCTTGCGCAAGTGTTATGTAAAATGGATTGTGCGAAGGAAGTTTAAGTTTGGATTTTATTTTAGCTTCTTCTAAAAGCATTTTTGCTTGGGGTTGTAAATATTCATAATTATTATTTAGTCTAGATAATGCACCAACAGCATAAGATTTTCCATCTTTAACAACAAAATTGGCAGTTGAACGTTCTTCATGGTATTCTTTAAAAAATTCATTAAATCTTTCTTCTGAAAAAGTATGCCCTCCCGAATCATCAATTGAACAATTAATTGAGCCGCCCATTATTGGATAATCTCCCTCAGCTACTAATGAACAAAATTGCCCTTTCATTTCAAACTTAGGATATTTTAATCCAATGAACAATCTTGCAGCAGCTAATGCATCAGGTAATGAGTCTTTTAGCCTTTTAACAACATTATCAATTTGTTCTTGGCTAGGTAAATGCAAAAATCCACCAATTGTTGGGCTTACTGGATGCAAATCTCTTCCAGTAAACATTGTTATTATATCATTTCCAAGTTTCATTAATCGAAGTGCTCGCAAAACTTCTTCTTTATGTGTAATTGCTAAATCCATTCCAGATTCAACACCTAAATAATCTGGTAAAGAAAGAAAATACATATGGGTTATATGGCTCCTTATTCTTTCTCCAACTGTAAAAATCTCTCTTAATGTTTTTGTTTGCAAACTAACTTCAATTCCTAATGCTTTCTCAACAGCTTTTATTGATGAAGCAACATGCGCACAACTACATATTCCGCAAATTCTTGATGTAATCTCGGGCGCTTCAAAATATTGTCTACCTTTTAACATTCCTTCAAAATATCTTGAGCCTTCAATTGATTCAAGCTCGCACTTTTTGATATTATTTTGTTCATCTATATTCAAAAGCAATTTAGCATGTCCTTCAACTTTGGTTACAGTATTTAGCTCAATTGCTCGGTCCATGGGTCATATCCTCCTTCTCCAATTCTTCTTTTAATTTCCATCCTTCAAATGTGTTGATTCTTGATTTTATAAAATTCTCATCAAAGCCTTTGCTTTTTAGTATTTTAATCATAAGTTTGAAATTTCCACTAGGTCCAGGTGTGGGCCCTCTGCATCCCCAGCACACTAATCCATTATTCACACAAACTGCATTGCATCCGCCTTTGGTAATCGGTCCAAGACAAGCTTTTCCTTGTTGCAATAAACATGGATTCTTATTTCTTCTACATTCAATACAAACTGGCTTTGAATACATATACGGTTTTTTTCCAAGTACCAAATCATTAATTACACTTAAAATTTCTTTTTTATCAGGCGGGCATCCTTGAATATAATAATCAACTTTTACAAATTCCTCAACTGGCTTTGGATCTAAATCTGCTATTTCAATTGCTTTATGGTACTGCAAATTCTTAAAATTCATTGGATTTTCAAAATTTCTTAGAGCAGGAGTTCCACCAAGTGTTGCGCAAGCGCCCATTGCAACAAGAATATCACATTGTTCTCTTAATCTTTTTAATGTTTCAAGATCATGATTATTTGCAACAACTCCTTCTAAAAATATTATATCAAGATGCTCTTTGTAATCAGTTTCTTTAATAAAAGGAAAACTTTTGATATCAATTTTTTGAATAAGATCAACTAAATCATCTTCATTGAAAATTACAGAAAGCAAACATCCAGCACAGCCAGTTATACCATAAAATCCAACTTTAAGTTTTGGTTTTTGATTAATATTCTCTTTTTTGATAGGAACTATCTTGTTAGTAATTATTTTTTTAACTATTTTTTTGGCAGTTGTTTTTTTATGTGATTTAATTTTTGATTTTTGTACTGCTTGTTTTTTTAATTTTATTTTGGAGTTAGTGTTAACTATCTTATTTTTACTTAATTCTTTTTCCATTACTCCTTTCTTTTTAATTTTTTTTACCATTTTTTGTGTTGATTATTTTAATTATTCAATTATTTTAATCATTTTTATAACTCTCAATTTCATCATATCTAAAAACAGGTCCATCGGTGCATACATATTTACCTCTTATCATGCAATGTCCACATTTTCCAAGTGAACACTGCATCAATCGTTCTGTACTGACATAAATCTGCTCTGATTTGAATCCTTTCTTTTTTAAAATTCCAACTGCAAGTTCCATCATCTTAGGTGGACCGCAAATAAATGCTACTCTATTCTCGAAAGTTATGGGTGATGATTCAAAATGATTTGTAACAAAACCAACTTTTGCATCGTAGCAACTTGGACTTTTTGCTTCTATATCTGTTGCTTGGTCAATTGATAGCATCATATTAAAATTCTTTTTCCAGCTCTCAATTTCTCTTGTAAATAGTACATCATGCACTGATCTGTAACCAAAATACAAATCAATATCTTTGTACTTTAATCTATTTTGTTCCAAATAATCAATAATCCCTTTTAGAGGTGCAACTCCGCATCCACCACCAATCATAAGAATATTTTGACCTTCTAAATTTTTCATAGGATATCCTTTTCCATAAGGGCCCCTTACAAACAAAAAATCCCCTTCTTTTAATTTTCCAAGAGCAAATGTAACAGAACCCACTTCTCTAATATTTAACTTTAAATGTTTAGACGAATAAGAACAAATTGAAATTGGTGCCTCACCAATTCCTGGTAAACTTACCATTACATATTGACCAGGTTCATGATTACATTTAAAATCTACAATTATTGAAAAATTATCATGTGACTCTCTAAAATATTCAATTACTTTGACTTTTTTAGGCAGGTAAGGATTTATAGTTTCTTCACTTTTCAAATCCTCGGGTAAACTATCTTGTAACATTTATTTTTCCTCTTTTTTTAATAAATTCTCCTTTAGCATTTTATTTATCCCTGAAACAAAATCAATTTTTGTTGGACAATGCCTAATGCATCTTCCACAACCAACACAAAGTGTTTTTCCTGTTTTGTCTTTGAAATATTTTAATTGGTGGTAAATCCTATGTTTGAATTTATCAATTTTTTTTGATCTAAAGATGTGGCCCCCTGCAACTCTTGTGAATGCTTCTAGCTGACATTCAGATGGCCATCTTGTTTTTTCAAATTTATCTCCACCACTTTTTCCTTTTTTAACATTACTACTAATTTTACTTTCTTTAAATTCAAAGCAGTAGCAAGTTGGGCAAAGTGCATTGCAAACTCCACAAGATAAACATTCATCAGAAAGCGTTTGCCAAAGCTGATTTTCATAAATTGAATCTATTTGCAAAGAATCTAATTTTAGTTGATTTTCAATTTTTTTATCTTCAGATGTTAAAACATAACTGCTATTATCAAAATACTTACCGAATTCTTTAATTACATTTAATCCAGCCTGTGTTCCAACTTCAATTAAATAATGGTCTACTCTTTTATAAAACATCAAATCAAAACTATAATCTAAATCAACTGATTGGCAAAAGCACCATTTATCTCCACATTCTTTTTGA
The DNA here is from genome assembly GCA_964604995.1 of uncultured Methanosarcinales archaeon. Taxonomy (GTDB): domain Archaea; phylum Nanobdellota; class Nanobdellia; order Woesearchaeales; family JABMPP01; genus JAGVYD01. Next base: position 14,475 of record CAZSAD010000026.1, on the reverse strand, counting down.
TGATAACCAAAAAGCAAAGTATTTGATCTTCTTTTTTTGTAATAAGGATCAGCTCCACCAACTCCTTTTCCAAAAGCAGTATCTTGTTTGTTTATTGCAGCAAGTTCACATAATCTGAGTCCTAAAAGCACTTTTCTTTTTTGCTCTTCTTTTAAGAATTTTGGAACAATTATTTTGCCATTATCAATTCCTAAAATCATCTCTTTGGGCTTAAAGAATAATCCTTTTGCAGTATATTCAGGCAGTGTTTCAAAAAAAAGCTCTTTAGATGAATTTAATTTTTCATAAGAACTAACCTTTTTCTTAATTGGTCCATAAACATCCGATGATTTTACAAGTTCATCTACAAAACTATTGAAGTTAGCAAAGCTAATTGCATACAATAATCCCTCACCAATTTTTTCAATCAATCTACCTTAAATTTCGCATCATGCTTATTTAAATATTTCGCAATCGCCTAGTTTAGAAAGGATAAATTCAATTTAACCTATGCAAGCCAAGAATAGTTCTACATGTGCAATAATTCCCCAAATGACAAAGAACTAATTTAGAAACAGTAAATTTTATTGATATTGATTTTATTGAGTCTGTTTATAATCTAATGTTTAAAGTGTCTATAGTCACTGCAAAATTTTATTAACTTAATAGTTTATGATAATCCTATGGATATTAATAAACCAAAAGTTTTGAAAATTTTATTATATTTAGGCTCAATTTATTATCTCATTGGCGCAATTGCACATTTTTTTGGCTTAACAATTTTCCCATTTTATGATAGTGCATTATATTCTCCTTATCACGACACAGTTATTTCATTAGCTGCAATAATTTTAAGTATTCTCTTTTTTACAATTGCAAAAAACCCAGAAAAAAATATTGATATTTTAAATGTAATAATTATTGGGGGGATTATTGCAATAATATTTAGCATAGGGATTATTTGGAAAATTGACTTTGTTTCTTTAGGTGCGTCAGATAAGAAAATCCAAACAATTGTAGAAGCAATTCTATTAACAATTTATGTACTTTTGTTAATGATTTTTAAACCGAAATCTACTAAATAATTGTAATTATTTTAATTTCTTAAATATATTTTATTCAAGCAGCAAAAGAAGAAGCATAAATGCAATGCCTGCTATAATTGCAAGAAATTTCATTATTGTTTTAAATCCAGTTTTCTCTTCGCAAGTTCCTTTGTGAAGTTCAGGTATCAAATCTGAGCCTGCAATATAAATAAAATTTCCAGCTGCGAAAGGAACTAGTACACTAAGTCCAGTACTAAAATTACTAAGCAAATACCCAATACCTGCACCAAATAACGCAAAAAGTGCAGATAAGCAGTTATACAATATTGCTTTTTTTCTTGTAAAGCCACCATACAACAATATTCCAAAATTTCCTATCTCGTGTGGGATTTCATGCAGTAAAATTGCAAGAGTTGTAGCAATCCCAACTGGAATTGCTATTGCAAAACTAACTGCAATAATTAATCCATCAATAAAATTATGTGTTGCATCACCAACTAAACTTATATAAGTAACAGGATGAGCATGGTGCTTTGAAGTTGGTATATGGCAATGTCTCCAATGGATAAATTTTTCAACTGCAAGTGAAAATAAAATTCCAGATAAGATATACAGCCCGACAGTAATTGCATTGTTGCTTTTCAAAGCTTCAGGCATTAAATGAATAAATGCATCCCCAAATAATGCGCCAGCTGAAAAACTTATAAGATAAATTAACCATTTATCAATTTCGCTTTTCTTAAATGCAAGTGAAATTACACCAATTAATGACACCAAACTTACAATTACTACGGATAAGAATGTGTAAAATGCTATATTATTAACCATATATGATTAAATAAATATTCATGTTTAAATAGCTTATTACTGTTAAATAAGGGGGAGGATGAAGTCAGAAAGCACAGTGTCCCCAAGTGACTAAAAGAAGGGAGAAGTCGATAATTGGCCGTAACAGTTATAAATTAGTTAAATTCACTATCCATCATGAGACCATCAGAAAAACTATTAGAATTAATGGTTGCTGTTGAAAAAAAATATATTGGGAGAATTCACATAGATAACTATGAATTGACAGTTATTGATGAAAAAGATTCCACGCTTAGAGATCTATTTGAAGATATTGAAAGCATACGTCCAGAATTTGAAAAAATGAGCGGAATTGCTCGACTGACTGAAACATATCAAAAAGCAGCTCAAAAGCATAGATTACTTCTTGAGTCAGTGTTATTATGCCATCCTGAATGGTCTTACGAAGCCCACGGATATTATATTTAAAATTGCCATTCTTGATTGAATACAACTCATATTAGTAGTTTTATTTTGTTTAATAATAAAATTATTTATAAAATCTAAAATTTTATTATAACATATTTTACTAAGAACAATTAGGATAATAAAATTATTAGTTAAACCATAATCTATTTATTTTCTCATTAATACAACAATTCCGCCGACTTGCTCAACAATAATTGAGTTTGTTTTTTGTGCAAGTTCTTCAGCTATAATTTTTCTGTTGTTTTCTTCTAAAAATGCATGCAACAATTTAATTTTTATTATCTCTCTTTTTCTAAGTAATCTAATTATTTCGATAACCACATTTTCAGTTATTCCATTTTTACCTATCCTAACTAAGGGTTCTAAGCTTTTGGCTTTTGCTCTTGCAATTTTTATTTCATTTTGTGTCATTGTATTCACTTAATTTTTGATAATTTTTTTGTAATTTTCTTTTCGATGTTATCTTTTTATCACCGATATTTGTTTGCTTCTTTGGAAATTTCAGTTAAAAAATCACTCGCAATAAATCCAATTCCTATCTTTTTATTTAATTTATCCCCTATTTTTTTGTTGATTTTTGATGCCAAATAAGCAGATGTAAATAAGTTATTGCCTTGGCTTATAAATCCAGCGCATAAACCCGCTAAAACATCTCCAGTTCCACCTATTGTCATACCGCAATTACCACCAGAAACTAAAACAGTCTTATTTTTAGAATAAATATAATCAATCTTGCCTTTTTTCAAAATTATATTATTTTTGATTTCTTCTCTAAAATTGTTCTCATTCAATTTCGAATTTTTAATCAATATTTCAAATTCCTTTTGATGCGGTGTTAAAATACTATTTTCAACATCTTGTAATTTTATCATCTTCAACGCATCAGCATCAATTACTATTGGTTTTTGTAATTTTATTATCTCTTTTATCATTTTAAGAATTAATTTTTTTGTTTGTGGTTTTTGTGAAATCCCAGGTCCAATTAAAATTACATCGCATTTCTTAGCAGTTTTTTTTAAAATTTCAAAATGCGACAAATTCAAATAATCTCCTTTTAGTTTTATTGTTATTAAATCTGGTGACATTGAATTTAATGCCCATGCAACTTTTTCTGGGCATGCAACATATACAATATCGCATCCGCATCTAAGAGTTGCAATTGCCTTAGAACAAAGATAAGCTGAGCCAGTATAATCCAAGCTTCCAGCAATAACTAGAACTTTCCCATTATCTCCTTTTTTACTGTTATCTTTTCTTTTTTTCAGCTTCAATTTTGACTCCTCCAGAAGGAAGCGATCTAATAATATCATCAAGGTCGACTCCCTTAGGATTATTAAGCCTTCTTAATATTTGTTTTCCGGCATCACTAGCTTTCATATCTCCTGCAAAAAGTTTAACTGAAATTGCACAATGTTTAGAAATCGCACTTTCTGGTCCACAAACAACTCTATTTTGTTCATCTACTCCAATTGATAGCCCAATCTGAGGATTCATCTGTTCTTTTTTACCATAAATCATAAATGCTCCTTTTGCAAGATATGTTCCTGAAACTGGAACTTTAGATACTTGTTCTGGTGCAATATGGTAAACCTGTGCACTTCCAAGCCCTAATCTCCATGCACGAGAAAAACTTGCAGTTGCAATTGCCACTTCATTAATTGTTTCTTCCCCAACTTTTTTGCCTTCAGTTTTAATCACAAAAAAAGGCGAGCCTGCCATTTCTGTATGGAAAACAATATCCTCTTTTTCTGTGTGTTTTTTGATTATAATCTCATTAGTTGTAGAATCTCTTCCACCAATGCACAAAAAGTCTTCACTAGAATAAAACCATCTTAATTTTTCAAACCATTCAAGTTTACGCTTAGCTAGTTTTTCTTGCCTTTTAACTTTTTCAAATTCTTCTTTTTCTTGTACTTTACTTAATTCAATTTCCATTTTAGAAAGTGATTCTTTAGTTGCCAAAAGTTTTTTCTTGGCTTTTTTTGCAGCTTCATAGTAAACCGAAGCATTCTGGTCCAGATTTTTATTTAAGTCTAATTCAATTAGCATATACTTAGAAGTATTAGTTGGATTAATAAAATTTATCGTTATTTATTATTGTTATTATTACCTTTACCGTTATCACCATCACATTTATTATCACTATTATTGCCTTTACTGTTATTATTATTATTATTATTTCAATTTAATGAGAATCCATTAAAAAAACAATTTTCCCAATCATATTCATCACTTAAATAAAAATTCTCTCCTACTTTTTTAGGTGATAAATCATCTATTTTTCGGTATTGCTTCATAAAATTTGTAAGCATCTCTTTAACAAGTTTGTTGTGCTCTTTTACTTTTTCTAAATCTTTGATTTTTCTTTCTACTCTTGTTTTATTGATAATTGAAGGCAAATATTCTGACATATCTACATAACTAGTAAATCCAATTTTAGTTCCTTCATTTCCATTAGCTAATTTTGTTCTTTTAAATCGCATATAACCAAATTCATTTAAAATTTCTAATTCATCGGAATACATTAAACCAAAACCATCAAACATTTTTTCAGATGAATATAAATCCTTTATGTTAAGTTTTTTAGGTGGTTCACCATTTACACATGCAATTATATCTCCATTAAAATCTACTTTCCTTTCTGGATGATTTTCACGTAGTTGAAGATAAAGATGATTCATCATAAAAACCATCTGATCCATCTCTAAATCGCTTGCCCAATAAATGTTATAACCTTGGTTTTGGGGATCTGTCAAAAAAGAAATCACTTTTTTATTATTATCTAACATTTTAAGAGCATATTCTTTATCATCTTGTGGCTTAAAATATTTTTCAATAGAAGGATCAAGTTCTGAATCATTTTTCAAATCTCTTACACGAAGCTCTAATCCTAATTGCACAGCATTAAATTTCTCAATATCAACCAAACTGTGGTTATTATTGTGGTTGTTATAATCATTAGTCATACTTTTCCCTGTAATTATTACACTCTTTTTCCTTGGGATTTTTGAAATGAATAATGTAAATAAATGGTGATAATATAAAATATATAAAATAAATTTAAAAATTATCCAAGATAACTTGGTGCAACTTCACTTTTTGCAATTGATTTATTTTTGTTCATTTTTGCATTTGCAGTTTTTACTGCTTTTTTTAATGCTTTGGGTTCTTCAATTTTGCCGTACTGTTTTTCATAATTTGTTAAATTCTCTTTCAAGCTGGCAAGTAAACTTTTCGCTAAATGTAAATCCATAGTTATAACGCTATGTTTAATAACAATTGGTTGAAATTCATTGTTTCTTACATCAAATCTAGGAGTTATGCTTTTAAAATCTAAAATCAATTTAGTTGGATTATGAATTACTGCAATTTCATCAGTGAAAAAAACCTGACCATTATCAATTTCAAATTTAATGTTCTTATCTTCGCTTTTGTTTTCTTCCATAGTATTATCCCCTCTTGAATTTAAACAGCTGATATTCTTGAATATAAAAAGTTAGTTATTTTATTAAGTTATTTTACTAGATATCTTCTACTATCTTTTACTTAAACAAAATACTTTTTACTTCAACATCAAATATATAATCCTTATCTTCATCTAAGAAACATAAATCTCAATAAGGTTAAATAGAATGAACAAAAAAAATTATTTGATTATTTTTACAGTAATTTCAATAATGTTTTTCATTTCTAGTTGTACTTCACAGCCTTCTTCGATTTCTAAATCACAATCTATACAAAATACATCATTAATTAACAATACTTCTCAAAACATTGATTCCTCGTTAATAACTTCTTTAGATCTTGCAAAGCACAACTCTGAAAATGATTGCTGGGTTGTTTATGACAAAAAAGTATACGATATCACTATCTTTTTGCCATTGCATCCAGGTGGAAAAGAAAAACTTATACCTTTATGTGGAACAAGCGATAAATTTCAAAATGCCTTTACTAAAAAGCACGGGTTAAGTAAAGTTGAAATTCTTATAGCAAAAACAGTTTACAAGGGAGATTTCTTAAATTAGACTAATGGGGTTTTTCCACCATACAATGCTGAGAATTTTCCATTTTTATATTCTAATGTGAAAACATCAGTATTAACTTTAGTTCCTCTCATTTTAACAATGTGGATATTCCTATCGACTTTTCTCATTCTTGGTGAAAGTTCAACGTGAATTATACCATCAGCTAAGAAATCTTCAATTTCTAATTCGCCATATTTTGTTCCAGCAAGTGGCATTTCAGATATCAAATAACTAGTTATAGCTAAATCTCTAAAAAATTCAAAAAGATAAAAGAGCTGGGTTCTTGCGTCTTTAAAATCAGATAATACATAAAGAGCAGATAGTGAATCCAAAACAAATAAACTAAGGTCAGTATTCTCTCTTATTTTTTTCAATATATTTTTAATCATATTAAGCCAATCGCCATTTGGTTTATCACTAAGTACCTTTATTTGTTTTCTAATTGCACCAACATCTGTAATTATAATCGCTCCTGTGCCAGGTTTTATTCTTGCAAGAGTTTCACTTATTTTACCAATATCATCTAAAATAACAATATTTGCTTGCCTTAAATCAAGTCCCATATTGATAATATGTTTAAGAAGTGAGCGATAACTTTGTTCTAAAGTCAAGTAAAGACCAACTTTTCCTCTAAGTGCTTCATTATATAAAATATTAAAAGTAATAGAAGACTTCATTGTACCTGCTGTTCCAGCTACAAGTATTACATGGCCTTCAGGAATTCCACCTTGCATTTCTTCGTCTAAACCTGCAATGTAAGTTGGAACTTTGTGATTACCAAATTCTTCAGCCATATAATTTACACCTTCTTTTTTTAAATTTAATATTTAAATGCATGTCAATGCAAATAAACTTTTTCGCATTATTGTATTTTACTTCTTATTTATGCATCCCTATTTTTAAGCTTTGCGATAAATTGGGTTTATTTTGCATATTTTGATTTAAATTATTATTCAATAAAACTATTATCTTATTCAATATGCCTTACTTCTTCTATCTTGCCAGTACTTGTTGTAACTATGATTCTCATCTTTGCTTTATCTAATGCTGAGCCAACAACAGTGCCTTCAATTTTTTGGTGCCATATCATTTTGCCAATATGTTTACCAGGTTCAATACTTAAAGTATCAGTATAATGTCCTGGTTGTTGAGTAATACTTGCAAGTCCTGGAACATAATTTAAAATGAATTGTCCTTGTGCATCAAGTACATAAATACTTTTGTCATAGCTTCCAGCTATTATCTCTAATTTCCCATCATTATCAATATCTGCAACTATTGGTGTACTTACCACCCAAAAACCAGTTTCGAAATCCCAAAGTTTATTCCCTGCTGCAGATAAACAATACACTTTATCATCACAAGAGCCAAAAATTATTTCCATTTCTTTATCATTGTTAATATCACAAAGTGCAGCTGCGCATGTTATTTTTCCACCTGATTTGTAATTCCATAAAATTTGACCTTCTAAATCAAAAAGATACACTGTGCCTTTGCTACTTCCGACAACAATATAATCATCATTATCCCCAAAAATTTTTCCAGTACTGGGCGATGCAGTAATTTGACTATCGCATTGCGTTTTCCAATTGAGCTTGCCTTTTTCATTAACTGAATAAAAGCTTCCATCTTCTGATCCAAATAAGATATGGCTTTCTTTAATCTCTTTTCCAGCTTTAAGAAAAACAGGAGAAGAACTTATACCACTTGTTGCTTTAACACCCCATTTCATTTTTCCAAAACTATCAAGGCAAATTAAATTGCCATTCATAACACCAACAATAACTTCTTTTTCGCCATCGCCATCAATATCTTCAACTAATGGGGTTGTTCTAATAGCACCTTTCACTTTTTTTTTCCAAACTAAAAAACCAGCTTGATCAACTGCATATACTGTTTCATTTTCACATCCAAAGATAATCACTTTTTTGTTAGTTGCATTTAAATCGCAAACAATCGGTTTTGAACTAATGCTATTCTCTTTTGATTTTTCAGAAAACATTTCATCCATCTCGGATTTTTCACTCGCAACAGAGAAGAACCATTCTATTTTATTATCAATAATGCAATATAATCTTCCATCTTGAGTGCCAAATATGATTGCTTCTTTTTGTGCAATTCCTAACTTAGTTATTACAGGATCAGTAGTAATAATACTTTTGAGGTCTAGCATCTTCGATACTTCGATTTTGCCAACCTTTATGCCTAGTGCATTTTTTACGCTCTTTAGAATGCTCATTTATCCACAATCTATCATATTAAATAAACCTATATAAAATTTTTCATTAGTTTTTTAAATAATAAACCTTCTTATGCAATTATGTCAAAGAAAATAACTAAATTTGCACTATTCACCAAATTTACTAAACTTATCAAACCAACTCAAATCTTTATTTTAATTTTAATATCAATTGTTTTGATTCTATCATTTGGTTGTGCTAAAAATCCGAATTCTTTGGATAACACTACTCAAATAGCAAATAAAAATTCGCAAGGTTCAGCAGATTCACCGGCAAGTTCATCAAGTTCTTCTTCAGGTTCATCATCTGGTTCGTCAAGTTCTTCATCTAGCTCTTCAAGTTCTGGAGGGGGCGAGCCAAAGCAAGTAACTCCTCCAGCAGGAGGAATAAGCGCAGTAAATATGTTATCTACAATAAGCGGATGTACATCTGCTTGTGAAGAGCATTTGCAAGCAGGAGAAGATTTGAGCAATGGACCATGTTTATTAGATCCAATGCCAAGTAATTCACAGATAGTTTGTGATGTTGCACATTCACCACGAATTGCAGTTGATGATTTAGAGCAAAACCAATGCAAATCTTTCTTAGAAGGAAAAGCTACTAAATTTATTGAAGTAACTCCTGAATGTAAATTGATTAGGGTTCATTGAATAATTTAAATTGTCAAATAAATGATTAAATTTTACTTTAATACAATGTCATCGTCTTCTTTGTTGTATATTTTTAGTGGCATTTCTAATTTCCATTTTTGCAATTTATCAATTAATTTCCATGCTTCACGTAGTTCATCAAATCTTGTAAAAAGAGTTTTATCCCCTTTAATTGCATCATCCAGTAATTTTTCATAGGTTTCAGTTGTATTTGGTCCAAAATGACATTCGTGGCAAAATTCAAGCTTCACTTTTTCAATATCATACCTATCTCCTGGCTTTTTAGTATTGAATTCAAAAATAATATCTTGCACAGGTTGAATGTTAATTATTAATCTATTAGGCGGTGTGAAAGGACTACAATAAAGTACACAAGGCTCTTTTTTGAAATTGATTACAACTTGAGCATATTTTCTTTTCAACATTTTTCCAGTGCGTAAAATGAAAGGTACCCCTTCCCATTTTTTTAATTTAGAGAACAGCTTTAATTTGACGTAAGTTTCAGTTTGTGATTTTTCATAGTCTTTTATCATTTTTACTTTCATTAATTCTTGATTGTAATTTGAATATTGTCCAAATACAACATCACTTTTTGATTTAGCATCCAAACTTTTTAATGCTTTAATCTTTTTATTATGTACATCTTCAGATGCTAAACTTATTGGGTCATCCATCACAACAAGTGAAGTTAATTGTAGCATATGATTTTGCACCATATCACGAAGAGCGCCGGATGAATCATAATACTCAAGCCTATCTGCTGCGCCAACCTCTTCATCCATAATTATTTCAATAGAATCAATAAATTCTTTATTCCAAATTCTTTCAAAAATAGGATTTGCAAATCTCATAACTAACATATTTTGTACAGTTTCTTTTGCTAAATAATGATCCATCCTATAAACATCATTTTCATTAAACACACTATGGATTACTTCATCAATCCCGTTAGAGGATTTTAAATCATGACCAAATGGTTTTTCATAAACAACTCTTCTAAAACATTTGCTATCACTATGTAAATCATATTTTTGCAGTTGTTTTGTAATTTGTTCAAAATACTTGTAGCTAACTGCAAAATAATATAATCTATCACCACAAACTGAGCCGCTTTCAATTTTACGCAAAAATTCATGCATTTCTTTTAAGGCATCATCTTCATCAAAATTTGCTTTAAAATATTGAATAAAAATACCATCCCACATTTTTTTGTCAGGCTTAGCTCTCATGCTATTGTATAAATAATCTTTATATTCCTGATTAGAAAATTCTTTTCTTCCAACACCTACAACCATTGGACTGCCATCTATTTTTTTATCAGCAATTAATTTGACAATAGCTGGAACAATTCTTTGTTTGCATAGATCTCCAGTTCCGCCAAAAATAATAAATGTAATTGGTGTAGTTGTCATTTTTTCACTCTCTTTAATTCCCAATTGCCATTATCTTGTTATTATCAATTTAAGTTTATGTCCGTTATCAAGTATGTTTTATTTGCTTTTAATGCCATTTTGGCCGGACAATTTTCAACACTCATTTTTGGATCAAGGAAATTTTTTAATGCTTGTTTTTTTCCTTCGCCGATAAACAATAGGAATATCACTTTAGTATCTTCAATCATTTTTCTACTTGCACTCATTCTATCTTTTGGCATTTTTGGTGAATCATTCATTGTAAAATATTGTTTTCCCAAAAATTTTATTGAATGGTGATTAGGGTACAAAGCTGCAACATGGTTATCTTCGCCTACACCTAAAAATAAAATATCAAATCCTTTTGCTTTGCTGAAAAATTCTTTATTATATTCTTTGCACCCTTTGTCTTTCTTTTTACTATCATATTTAAAACCATAAAAATTTGATCTAGCATTTAATTTAGTCAATGCTTTTTTTACTATCAATTTTTTTATTAAACTTTCTTGGACTAATCTAGTATTACTATCTTCACTTGTTATATCAACAAGCCTATCATCAACTAAAAAAATAAGAGTTTTTGACCAAATTTCAGGTTTTGTAAAATTTGAAGAGGTGGCAATTGCATCAAATAACCCAACAATGCTTCTGCCGCCAGGTAGTCCAATTACAATTTTATTATTTTTGCCATTGAGTTTTATTATTTCACTAACTAGCAATTTAGCACTTCGTTTAAATAATTCCTCTAAATTTGAATCTTTAATTATAGTTATCATCTTTTTATTAATTTTTTAGTATTGATTTTTTTAGTATTACTGTCATTGTTTTTTTATTCTATAATCTTTTATTTATTCACTTACTTTTTCTTTGTGCCATGACCACCAAATTCATCTCTTAATGCAGCAATTAATTTATTTGAAATTGGATCTTTTTGTCTGCTAATGTATCTTGCAAATAATGCGTAGCTATTTACTGTAAATGGTACATTAAATTTCAAAGCTTCTTCAGTTGCCCATCTTCCTTCACCAGTATCTTCAATAAATCCAGATATTTTTGATAGTTTTGCATCTTTTGAAAAAGCACTTTCAGCCATCTCCATCAAAAATCCGCGTACAATGCTCCCATTATTCCACAAGTGTGAAATTTTTTTATAGTCTAAATCTGAATATGGTCCTTTATCCAATAATTCAAATCCTTCACCCATTGCTTGCATCATTCCATATTCAATTGCATTGTGTACCATTTTTACATAATGTCCGCTGCCATTTGGTCCAACATGCAAATATCCATCAGGAACGCACATAGTTTTTACTGCAGTCTCGATAGTTGCAAAATCTTGCTTATCGCCTCCAATCATCATACAATAACCTATTTTAGAAGCTACAAGTCCGCCACTAACTCCAATATCCATAAATTTGATTCCTAATTTTTTTAATCTTAAAGATCTTGCAACAGTTAAATTATAATTGCTATTGCCTCCATCAATTATTAAATCTCCTTTTGATAGCATTGGTAATAATTCATCTAATACACCATCAACTGCTATTTGTGGAACCATCATCCAAATTACTTTTTGTTTTTCTCCTTTTAATTTGTCAACTACTTCTTTTAATGTAAATGCGCCAATTGCACCTTCTTTAACCAGCTCCTTTGTTGGTTCAGGCGAGCGATTAAAAGCAACAACTTCATATTTATTTTTTAGTAATCTTAAAACCATATGTTTACCCATTTTTCCAAGTCCAACAAATCCTATTTTTAAGCTCATATTTTCTCCTCCTAAAAATTTAATAAATTTTCAATAAACTAAATATTTAACAATCTTATTTGTGTTTTGTACTCTATAACACTTTATAACCTATATACTTACATAATACACATACTTGCATAATTTGTCCAAGTATTTAAAGATTTTATGTTTAAGCATAAAAGTAGCAAAAAGTTTATATAGAAATCTTGGAGATATTACTTCATGGTAGGGGAGGATTCAAAAGTTAAAGTAAATTCTGATGTAGATGAAATAATTAATAAATCCAATATTGAATCAATTACTCGAGTATCTAAAGCTAATAATCCAACTAAAGATAACAATTCAAATAAGGATAACAAAAAAGAGTTGACAAATACAAATACTGAAAATTTTGATACTAAAAAAAACAACCCCGATACTAGTAAATATCTCGCCAAAGATTTTTTTGATACAATAGGTTTTGGATTTTCTTCACAGCAATTTTTGAATATTTTTCTCTTGCAGTCAGGTGCAAATTATTTTCTTGTTGGGATTATAAATGGGCTAAAAACTATTTTGAGCGTTTTAACTTCTCTTGTTATTGGACCATATAAAAAAAGTTCATATTTTTGCAGGTTAGTAAGTTTAATATCAGGTCTTCTTTTATCCATTACATTAATTGCATTAGGAATAGCAAGTCAGCTGCACTTGGAAGTTTTGTTTTCAATCTTGCTTTTATTTTCAGGAATACTTGTTGCAATATTTGGAGATTTCTACTTAAAAATTAAATCACAAGAAAAAGTTGAAAATAAATTCATTAAGAACTTTTCAAAATTCAGTTTGCTTTTAACAGCAATTTGTCTTATGGTGGCAGGTTACACATTAGATTCAGTAATTGGGTTTAAACTTTTCGGGATAAATTGGGTTAATAGCACATTAATACTTGCAATTAGCGCTCTTGCTTTTCTTTTAGGTCTTTTAATGTTATTTTTAACAAAACCAAGTAAAGTAGAAGACATATCCTCAATAGAAAATAAATCCATTTCTATGCAACTTTTTTCAGGTATTAAAAAAACACTTCTTTCTTATCAAAACTTTGCAAAAAATAAAATAATCGCAATCATGATAATAGCATCATCTCTTATTGTAACTGTTCAAGTACTTGGCAATTCTTACTATGGCATTTACATATTTAATCATCTTGGAAATTATGGTTTTGGAAGATATTTAAATGTGTCAATTGTATTTACAATAGCAGCATTAACTTCACTTATTGGACCGGTTATAAGCAGAATTAATGCAATCGAATATGGTAAATTTCCAATGCTTGTATTTGGTACAATATTAATGGCATTAACGCCTTTAACATTTTATTTCAATCCAAACATAGTTTCTATTAGTATGGGCATAATTATAGGGATAATAGGTGCAGCAATCTCAGGTGTGGCTCATGGTCTTTTGATTAATGATCTTGTTCCAGAACTTCAAAGGCAAGAATACTTTTCATCACTTGGTATTTTTTCAGTTTTGCCACTAATAATTACAATACCTTTGGGAGCATATTTAGCAGATGCAGCAGGAATTGAAACCTTATTTTTAGTGCTTGGTCTAATTTTGCTTGCTGTTGTTGGATTATATTTTTCAATTGTTTTAATGCATCATAAAAAAGGAGTCAAAGTTTAATAATAGGTTAAAAATTTAATTTTAAAAATGTGACAAATAACAAAAAGTTTTGAGATGTTTTTATGACACAATGTTGCGATATTTGGAATGTATTTGAAGAGAAAAAATATTTATTAAAAGAATACAAATATTGGAAACTTTCCTTAAGTCCAAAAGCCATAACTCTTGGAAATTGTGTTGCAATAACAAAAAGACATATTGAAAACTTTTCAGACATAACTGCTGAAGAAATGCAGGAATTTTCCATTTTAGTAAAAGATGCCGAAAAACATCTCAAAGCAGTTTTTTCATATGATAAAATAAATTATCTTATGCTAATGATGGTCGATAAGCACGTACATTTCCATATCTTACCAAGATATTCAACAAATAAAACCTATGCAAGGTTAGATTGGTTAGATTCAGGCTGGCCAAAAGCGCCAGTTATGAAATCTAATAA
>CAZSAD010000025.1:0-27170 GCA_964604995.1 uncultured Methanosarcinales archaeon | reverse complement strand
TGTTCTTTATATATACTCCTTTTCCTTATAATCAATTGTTTTTCACAATTTATATATACTTCTTATTCTTATTTTTATTAAATGGTCAATAAGAAAAAAGTTATTGAAAAATTATCTTCTGAAGGAAAAAAAATTATTGGCTTATGGGATGAAATTAAAAAAAGTTTAGATTATGATTTTGCAAATGTTTACACAAGTGAAATAAGCCACGAGTTATGGAAAATGCATCGCTCATCTAGTCGTATAAATCATCTACTAAAAAAGTATCATGAATATTGGCAAAATGAACCTGAGCTATACAAGAAAGAAATTTCTGGTTTAAATAAATTAATTGAAGATTTAGATAAAATTTCAGAAGGTGATAAAAAAGAAATAATTCCTTTAATTCACAAAGACATGGAAAAGTTCGTATATAATCTTGAAGAAATAAAAAAACAATGGCAAGCAGAAATTCTTCGTTTAACTGATCCGAAAAAGTATGCTAACAAATTCGATGAGAAAAAATATTATATGTTAGGATATCAAACAGGATATAAAAAAACACAAGGATCAATTAATATAACTTTACGAATGTTTGGACCTTTAGGAATAGTTGATGAAACTTTAACTCTTATCCATCAATCTGTTGGGATATTAAAATCAGCACAAACTTTTAACAAATGGACAGCAGATGGTAAAATTGTAATAGCTGAGAGGGAAGGGGTAGCATTTGGAATTTTAATTTGCATTTATGAAGAATTAATTTTTTCTGAAAAATGGCACTTTATTGGAAATAATATGGATAACATGAATAATATATTGTCTAGTTTAAAATTATTTAAAAATATATGTGATAGATTGGATAATGCTTTAGTTTATATATTAAAATCAAAGTTGCAGGAATTTTTATCCAAAAAAAAGAATGATCTGGATAAAACACAAACAGAATTTCTTGAAGAATCAATTAAAATATTTTCTTAATAATAAACATTTTTTAGTTATATCTAATCAATAACTAGTTCTTTAGTTATTGTTATTATTTTCCATATCAGCGCCTTGCAAAACAAGAAGATCATCTGTTGTTAATTTTTCACCTTTTCTAATTTTTTCATTAACTTCATGTTCTTTTTGTCTTAAGGTTTTTCTTCTTTGCTGTTTTCTTTCTTCTTTTTTCTCTTCCTTTTCTTTACCAAGTTTTTGATAAAGCTCATTTAAATCAATAAGTTTTTCTTTTAGTTTGTTATTTGCATCAGTAAACTGTTGCTTAAACTCAAAGAATTTTTTATAAGCTTCTTCTTCTTCAACTTTTAAAACATCTATTTGCTTTGATGTTTCTAGTATTGTTTCATGCTGTGTTTGGCTATTTTTTGCATTATCTTGGATTGTTTTGTGAACAATATTGGCTTCCTTTTTCATCTTATCAATTTCTTTAGAAAGTTTTCTTGAATCATCAAACGTACCATTTAATGCAGCAGATTCTAACTTTTGTTTTTTTAACTCTTTGATCTTCTTCATAAGTTCTTTTTCTTTATCAAAAGACATAACTTCAGTTTCTATTTTTCTTTGAAGCTTTTCAATTTGTTCAGTTAGAGCATGGACACTAGCCAAAGGTTTTCCTTTCTTTATTGTAGCATCTTTTTCAGAATTAAGTTTTTTTATTTCTTCAACTTTTGTGACAATAACATCGTGGAGTTTTTGTCTTTTATCTTTATCGACTTTAACAGTGTTAGTTAGTTCATTCCTTTTGGTTTTAGCATCTTTAACTTTGGCAATTAGTTCTCTAATTTTCTTGCCTGCATCTTCTTTTTTTCTAAACCAGTCTTCTTTTTGATCATTAATCTGATTTAGCAAAGTACGAAGATTATCTGCTTCTTTCTTTACAGCATCTAGCTTATCCAATAGGGATTTCCTTTCTTCTTCTGTCAGCATGTCCTCTCCACATCACTGCACAATATTGTGGTCCTTAGTCACTTTGTTTTATTTTAATATAATATTTCAATCTATATTGAAATTTTGGTGAAAATTAAAAGCACACCAAAAAAGTTTATCCGAATAATGCACCAAGACCAGCTGCTGCTGCTTCTTCAGTTTTCTTTTCATCTTCGACTTTTTTCTTTTCATCTGCTTTTGAGTCTGCCTTAGCTTCATGGCCTGCTACTGGAGCGGCTGCTGCTACGGTAACTGCGGCTGCTTTCTCTATTGCTTTGTTTATATCAACGCCGTCGAGTGCTGCTACGAGAGCCTTTACCCTTGTGGTATCTGGCTTTACGCCTGCAGCTTCTAACACTTTAGTGACAGAAGCATCTTCTATCTTGTGCCCAGCCTTGTGCAAAAGCATTGCTGCATACACATATTCCATTTTATTTACCTCCTAAAAAACTAAATACTAAATTTAGTTAATATTAAACTCATATTTGACACTTGTTGCTTGTCTGCTGGCTTTTCCAACAATATCCTCTATTACAAGATCAGCAAGTATCACTCCTTCAAGAGCAACTGCTTTTGATTCTTTGAAAGCTTTTTGTATTAATACTTCAGTTGTTTCCTTTGTTGGATAGGCAGCTTCAACTGCTAAGTTAAATGCCCATCTTGCTGCATTGGTTACATTGTTAATGTATGCGCTTTCATCTACTGAAAGAATCTCTCTTGTGAATATTTCTTGATCTTCATATACTGCAACTAAGTCTAAACCAACTTCCATTGGCTGAATACCTAGTCTTGTTAAAACTTCTGCTTGTTTTGCTGTTACTTTATCTCCTTTTTTCACAACAATAGAATCTTGTTTAATTACAACTTTGCCGTTTTCAATTCCCGCTTTAATTTTCAATTGTCCAAGTTCACCAATAATTGGGCCTGGTGCAAAAGATGTGGGACCAGCGCTTACTTTTATATCATTAATTGCTGTTTGACCTGCTTTTGCTGGCGCGCTTGATTTATTCTTTTGTAAGAATTTATAAAGTTTGAAAGGATTGTCTTTTGTGAAAAGCACAGCTGGCATTCCTGAAAGATATGGTTCAAGTTTTTCTATGCCTGCTTTTTTACCCTTTGATTTTTCAATTGCTAATTTAATTAATCTTCTTTTGGTCATTTTTAAGACAATATTTTGTGATCTTAACTGTTGCCTCATTTTTTGAAGCTGTTGAGCTGGAAGATTTTCAATATTAACTGAACCAACAATAGGGTATTGTTCGATTAGCTTTGCAAATTCATTTACGACCTTTTTCTTAGCTTCAGGTAGGTGCTCTGTTTTTCTTTGTGGCATTATGCATTCACCCCTTTAGGTGCTTGTTTATCTGTCACTTTTTTATGAAGAAGTTTTCTTTTTTCAATTCTTTGTTCTTCACTTATTTTTTCAGTAAGCTTTGATGGTTGACCCATTGTAAGTTTTATAAACATTGATGCGATGTTGTTTTTATCTTGTGGTAGGTGATGGACGACTTGATCGTAAATTGTATATATATTATCAGCAATTGCATCATCACTCATTTCTTCTTTACCAACAAATGTTTGAACCATAAGTTGAGTTTTTGCGTTTATTCTAACAGTATTTTGCAATTTTTCATATAATGGTTTAAGATTAGATTTTGGTGGAACAATGCATCCTGCTTTTGGATTTGGCATTTTGCCTCTTGGTCCAAGAACTCTTCCAAATGCTGCTGCAATTTTTGGCATAATATTTGCCTGAGCAATAAAAAAATCATAATCTTCACTTAATTTTTTCATTAATTTTTTGTTTTCAGAGTATTTTGGAAAATCTTCTTGAGATATTGAAAAATCACATACTGCTTTAGCTTCATCAGCTAATTCAGCACCAATTAATGCACAGACCTTAAATTTCTTATCTCTTTTCTGTGGCAATGTCATAAAAAATTCAATTTGTTCTTCTGGTTTTTTCAAATCTAATCCTTTTAAATTGACAATGAAATCAAAACTTTGTTTAAAATTTCTTTTAGGAGAACTCTCTCGTGCTTTCTTTACAGCTTCTATTATAATTTTCTTATCCATTCTTAACTCCACCCTCCTAAGGCTTGCATTTGCTCTAAAGCATTAGTACTCGGGATTTATGTTACTTATGGGATAAATAGGTGATTTATAAAGGTATCTTTTGATAAATTATATTAAATTAGAATAACCAATAATTAATAAGCAATTAATATTACTTCAAATTAATTCAAAACTAATAATTTTCATATATAAACTATTAACTACTTTACAGAAACGAAACATTTATATAGAGGTTGTTACTACTTAATAGTATTCATTCCTAAAATCATAATTTTAAGGAATAAGGGGGTAATAAAAATGGGAGAAGAAAACAAAGACAAAGATGATATTTTTAATCTAGGATCAGAAGAGGGTTCAACATCAGATAATTTTCTTGACTTTATGAATGATATACCACCTAGTAATTCTAATCCAGATAGTAAACCTGGTTCTATAGATAATTCTTTTGAAAATAAACCAGATTATGAAAATGAAGAGGTTATTGCTAAAGAAGAAGTAAAAGTTCCTGAAACAACAGAAAATGGAAAAAACAATAAATGGATAAAGCCAACTCTTTATCTAAGTGCAGCTGCACTTGCCGCCTTTGGTATTTACAAATTAGCTGGCTGTGGAGATGTAGAACAAAAATATTCCAATGCTTCAATAAAACAACAAACTATAACAAAACAAGTTGTAAAAGATTCAGCTTATACTGTAGCAAAAGGGGACAAGCTTTGGAATGTTGTAAAAAATGTATATGGTTTAACTGATGATACCGAAATTTCGCAAGCAGTTAATGAGGTAGTTGATTACAATCAAAATGGGGATAAAGCAAAACAACTTTCTATTGATAACAAAGCTGTAGTAAATGGTAAAGTTGTTCACAAAGCAGATGGCATCAAAGGAGATGTTATTTATGTTGGTGATGTAATATCATTACCTAATGCAGGAGTTGGATATGAAGAACATAAAGTTTTTTATCTAACTGCAACTGACAAAAAAACAGGAAAAACAAGTTACTTTGCACCAAACTTGAAAACTGGTAAGGAATTAGTTGAAATGGATGCAAAACAATTTGGATCTTATCTTACATCAACACAACTATTGCTTAAAGTGGGACAAGACATTGGTTTTTCAGCTGGAAAAAATGCACCAAAGCTAGAAGATGGTGTTAAACAATCTTTTGATGCATTAAGAAATCCAAAAAGCAAACAAACTGCACCAATGGATACATTACAGGCAGTAGATTATCTTATTGCAAACCATAAAGCTGCTGGCTCTGCAGCATACAAATAATTAATTAACAAAGAAAACCTCTTTGTATTTTTTATTTTTATATTAGTTTTTTATTTTTTCTAATATTTTTTACTTTCAAAATTTTTAACATCACTTTTTTCAACTAACTCAACAAAATAACCTTTCATTCTTTTTCTAAAAGTACCATTCATGCATATTAAATCCTTTTCAGTTATTTTCCATATTTTACTTATTGGGGTAAAATCTTTGTTTTTTACTTCTTTATTTTTTGATAAAATAACCATTCTGTATTTAAGATTTTTATTATCTAACAAATATTTTATTTGTTTTTGAGCATCCAATGTTGTTTCAAAATCAAGTACATATCCAAATCTATCGACATAAATTTTATTTTTTATATCACATATTGTTAATATTAAATCATATTTATTTATGTTTTTTAGTAATATTCTTTTGAAAGAAGTACCATTAAACAAATTCCATGAAGTGTCATCTGAAACACCTGATCTTCCTTCCATTATATCTTCATCAGTATTTGTATTTTGTTCCGTGTTTGTTGCTGTTGGTTCTCCAAGTTCTATTTTCCCAACACTTACAATTTCCCATAATTCATGCTCTTCTTGAAGAGTTGGCATTTTTCCTCTATGTCTAACAAATGGCATTTTAACTATCTTAAATTGTTTATATACCTTTGAAGAGAATGCTTCATTAATCTCAATTCCCTCTTCATTAGTTATTGTTGTTTCATTTTGTGTTGTATTTTTAAATGATTTTTTCTTATTAAATATATCAAAAGTCATTGCACCAAAAATGCTATCAATTATTTTTTTTATTTTATTCTCTTGTTTTGTTGGCATATTTGCAATAATTTTTTCAGTTGATTTTTTTGATTTTTCCCAAAATTGATTTTTTAATAATTTTCCATCAAGATATATCTCAAAATATTGTTGGAGTGTTTGAATATAAGGTAATTCTCCTGTAATTGTAGTTCCAATTGGTAACAATAATCCATAAATCTCTCCAATTTCTTCTATTCTTTCAGTAATTTTATTTATTTGCTCTGTTTTATCATTGGTTCTTATTATCCAATATCTTAAATTTTTACCAATTAATAATCCACTAGCTTCTTTTACATATCTTCCATAATTATTTAAAAAAACTAAATAATTTTTTTCAGATGAGGTATCAGAATTATAAATATTTAACATAACTTCTAAGTTAAACAATAAATTGTATCCTGTTTTTTGCTGTTCCTTTGGTTTGATGCCTTTAAGAAGTGTTATTTTTCCTTTTGCAACCTTTGGAGTTTTACCATCATTATACATTGTGGCCATTTGGTCAATTATAAAATAATAATGATTTTTATTGGCAAGATAAACTCCTTTTGTAACTTTCTTTTTGTTTTCAAATTCAACATTATAAAATGCACTCATTTGACTATCATCAAATGATATAGCATTAATTGGCATGCCGTAAGCAGGACAAATTGATGAATAGTTCTTATTGATTTCAAGTATCCAATATTGCATTGAAACATAAGATTTACTTCTTGGTAAGTTTAATTTTTTGATGACTTTGTAATAATTTTTATAAAATAAACCTTCATTGTATTCTTTATTTAGTTCTTCAATTTTATTTAATATGTTGTTTGGAAGTAATATTTCACTAGTAGTTTTTTCTTTGAATTCTTTTTTTGCTTTTGTTTCCCATACTACCATTCCTTTTTGTAATTCTTGATACACTATTTCTTTATTTTCATCTACACTCCTTTCAATAACTTGTTCAATTGCAGGAGTTCCTATCCACAAAACCTTTAACCATAATATTGGGGATTTTCCATCTTTAAGATCTGCTTGTATATTGAATCTTTCAAAGTCATCTGGTATAACTGCTCTACCAAGCATAGGGAATACAAATCTAACTTCACTGTTATTTATTTCAACTATTATTCTAAAAGAACAGCTTTTTTTCTCTTTGTCTTCAATATATAAAACTTCTTTGGCAATTTTGAGATTTTGTATTTTTTTACAAATATATTCTGGTTTTTTTGATACAATACCTGGGGGAATTTTATCCATTATTTCATTAATTTTCTCTTTATTTTTATTCCACCATTGATTAGCAATATCAATTAAATTTCCCTCATTTTCAGATAATTTATCTTCTATTTGTTCAATTGGAACTTCAACTTCAACTTTCGCTTTTACATCTACTACTAAATTTTCACCTTCGATTTTTGATAACCCTATTTGTTCAGTTCTTGCAACTTTTAATCCAATTGGTTCTGGAGTATTAATTGCTTGTATTTTTCCTTCTTCAAATTCTTCACCACTTTTTGGACATATTATTTCCATAGAAACAGTTTTTCCAATTTTTGATAGTTCAGTAGTTAATTCATCAATCTCTTTATTATCCATACCTACCAAAGTTTCATTTGTTGTTTCATGAAGAACTTTAAGTGTGTCAATAGTATTATCTAAAATTAATTCTTCTACCTTTTCTTTATTGTTACTATGTACTTTCTCAAGTTTTTCTTTATTTTCTTTAATCTTTTTCTTACTTTTTTTAACATGCTCAGCAATTTTCTCTGGCAATTCTTCTATTTTTTCAATTTTTTCTAATGATTCTATAATTAAAGAACATGTTTTGATGGCTTCTTCTTTTATATCTTGTTTACTTTCTTGAGATTGTACATTTTTAATTTCTCTATTTTTTAATGTCAATTCAGTTTGTTTTGACTCTATAGTTTCCTCTTCTATCTTTTCAATAACTTCTTCTAATTTACTTATATCTTTTTCATCTTTTCTTAAATCTTCCATTAATTGTTTTAATCCTCTAAGAGATTCAATTAGGGTATTATATTCTCTATGAATCATTGGCAAAAATTGTTTATAATTTGAATTTTCAAAATCAGTTTCACCATTTAAGAAAAGAGAAACTAACGTTTTTAGTTCATGTTCCAGACATTCAAAACAAGTGATACGTTTCTCTATAGTGGGATTATTATTTTCATCAATGCTTTTTACTGTTACATAAATCTCTCCTTTTTTAAGAACATCTACAATTTTTATAATATTGAATAATGCTTTTTCCAATCTTACTTGGGTTTCAGTTAAAATTGAAAGGGGTAAGTTATTATCAAATAATGCAGTTGTTAATTTATTTATAAGTTCATGATTATTTTTATATTTTTCTTGCAATACATCAATAAATGTTTCATTTAAATCATTTCTAGTTTCTTTTGTTGAATGCTCTGATAAATATTCTAATATTTTTTCTATTAACTGCTCAAAATTTGCATATTCTTTTTTATCATCTAACAACAACTTTTCTAAGGGCTGTTTTAAATTTACAAATTCTTTTTCTAATGTTTTAATTTTTATTAAAATTTCATTTGAGATGTCTAGTAATTCACTAAAAGTTTTGAATTCATGTTTGAAAATATCATGTTTTGAAAGTTCATATGCTACTCCATAATCCCTAAATTGTGTTCTGAATATTGGGTAATCTTTTTTTACTAATCCTATTTTATAAATCCATTCAAGTAAATCAATAATCTCTTTTTTATCTTTATTTGGAAGTTCTTTTAAAATCATAGCAAAGTTTACTTTTAAAACAACTAATGGTTTATCCTTAGTTTCAAGACTTTTTAATTCTTTATACAATCTAATTACGCACTCATTTCTATCGCGAAGGCCATATGTTTTTTCTATAGAAATCAGTATATTATCTATAATTTTATCAAATTTTAAATGAGCTTCCTTAATTGCTTCTTCATATATTCTTTCAAAAGCAATTGCTTGTTTTACTAATTCAATATTTTTAAGTTCATCTTTATAAATCTCTTCTACTGTTTTTTCTTCAATTTTAACTTCTGATATTACTTTATTTACATCTTTTTCTGTTTCTTGTATATCTTGTTCTGTTTTGTTTATCTCTTTACCTACTTCTTTTAAGTCGATAATCTTTGCTTCTTCAATGTTTGAATTAATTTCTGATTCAGAACTAGGTTCCTTGGGAGCTTCTTTTGATTTTAAAGATTCAAAATGTTCATTTGCATTTTTTATTTCTTCATCTGTTGGTACATATTCAACAATTTTATTTTCTTTAAACAGTTTTAAATCTTTTTCACTTGCAAAGAAATGAAGGTCCCCATAACCCACATTTGATATGTTTTCATGAAAAGCTGCAGGATTTAAGTAGCAAATGCTAAATTTGAATTGTGTTAAAAGTTTAGCTATTAGTTTGGTATAAATTTCAAAATTTACATCATTGTTTTTGTTATCTTTTTCTGTGATAAATCCTTTACTAATTGTTAATAATTTTCCTTTCGTTTCTTTAGTATCCTCACCATTTTCATAAATGTACACATTATAATTTTTTGATAATTCAATAAATCTTTCAATACTTTCTAATGTAGTTCGTATTGGTGGTAATACTACTTTAGTTTGATTTTCAGAATCCGGAACATCAGAAGACCACCAATACACATCTTCTTTTTCATATTTTAGATAATCTATTTTGACTTTATATTTTTCAATAAATTCTTTCTCATTTCCTTTATTATAATCTTCAACTATCTGTTCTGCGTAACTTTTTGCCTGTAGATTTGGTTGTTTTTCCTCTTGTTTTTGTTTATATTTCTTAAGGTACTTTAGTAAAAATATTACCGTAGCAATAATAAATATTATTATTACCCATATCCACCAAGACATGCCTAAAGGTTTAGCAAATGAGAAACCAGTACTCTCTTCAGTTGGAATTATGGTACTATTATTTTCTTTAGTTTTTACACTATCATTTATTTGTGGGGTTGGATTTTGAGGTAAATCTGTTTTTTGCTCAGGACTTGGTTCAGTTTTTTGTTCTGTTTGGGTTCCTTGAGATACACTGTTTCCAATATCATTAATAATATTTTCAATGTATGTTGGGTAAATAATTTTGGTCCACTTTATATTACTAAAATTTTTTCCAGACTCTTCGTATGCTACAAATGCATTCATTGCTAAAAATGCAATTAGTAAAAATATTGCAAAATACTTACCTGCACTTTTAATGCCATCCTTTGCTTTTGCAGCTACTCCTGGTTCTGACATTTACTTGCCACCTTTTTTTCTTTCTTCAAAGCGAACTTTCCACACATCTTCTGTTTTATCATATTCCCATGAAACATCATATTTTTTACTTTCATCTAAAGAAATCACAGCTACTTGGGGGATAGTACTTGCAAAAGAAGTGGGACTTCTTTTCCAAAGCTTAGTTTTAAATTTCATGTTATATTTATTGCAATATTTATACTAATATTATCTAGTATTTAATAAATTATACTATTTGCTATATTATTATCTAAGAAATATTTATATCTTTTGGTATTTAAAAATTAGTAAAAAGCAGAAAATATGATAAAAACATTAAATAAAAGAAATTAAATATTTTATAATTTAATTGTTGAAAAACCCTTAGACATCTTATCTACTGTTGCTTTAACTCTCTTTAAAGCGGCATGAACTGCTTCTTGTGGAGTTTGCTTTGTATTAGTTTCGACAGTGAATTTGATTTTATCAATTAATGGGTGTTCAATTTGATAACCAGCAGCTTCGATATTCTCATCATTCCAAAGCTCAGCTTTTAGAGCATTACAAAAACCCTGTTCTGTGTTCTTAAACTCTAATACCATCTTTCTTTTTTGATTTTCAAGAATGTTGATTTCCATATAAAGACAGAAAATGATAACTGTTTAAATAGTTATCGCATAATTTAGCAAGCTATAAATACCATATTTAATCTATTTTTTCAAATTTATAACAGCTAACCTCAATTCTTTTTATCTTTGAAGTGTGGTATTTCATAGTTTGTTTTATTGGAAATGCAAATTTATGTTCTTCAACAATTGCAAATTTATGTTGTAAGGAAAAACTTTGTAAAAAACTAGTACTTTCAGATTTATGGAAACTATAAATTTTTTTTGAAATTTCAAATGCTTTTTCTAAAAATGATCTATCTGCATGCAGTTTTTTTATGCCAAAAGGGGGATTTTGAAAAACTACATCAACTTGGTGACTAAAATTTTTCACGTCGTCAAATACTATTTTAGTTTCGTAATCTTGTAGTTCTTTTTGATTTTCTTTAATTTTTGATAAATTTTCTTCAAATATTTTCAATGCATCTTTATCCTTTTCAACAAAGTAAACTTTTGTTGCTCCTAGGAGGATAGCACCTAATCCTAAAATACCTGTCCCAGAGCCAAGATCAGCTATAATTTGGTTTTCAATGTCACCTGCCATGTAAGCGTTCCATAAAATAGTTGCAGCAACTTCAGAATCAGTTGTGTATTGTTCGTCTTTAAATTTTGGGTTTTCAAATCCTTTAAGTTTTGATAGAATTATTGCAAGTTTTGATTTGGTTAAGTTCATAATTATACCAAATTAAGGTGCTATTTAAGCTTTATTATAAATGGAGTATCCCCTCGAGGAGCATCGAAACATTTAAATATAACTAATTTCAGCTTTAATTAATATTTGGGGGTGAAGCGATATTGGCTTTTTTACTGTAATTAGGGCTATGTTTCACAATGGTTGGAAAAGCGAAGCAGTTGATATTAGAAAAGAGCTTGATGACCATTTAAATGCTCTTAATGAGAATACAAATGAAGTTCAAGCTAACTATGAATTCTTGCTTGAGCTAAATTCTAAAATCCAAAAGCTTAACGAAAGGCTAGATGAAATGCAATTGCTTTTAGATCCAAAGATCAAAAAAGATGAACCAGTTTATGTTTCACCATTAACCAAAAGGGAGCAAGAAGTTTTTTTAGCATTATTTTCAACCGAATCCTCACTTTCCACGTATAAAGATGTTGCAAGAAGCGTAGGGCTTAGTGAAACTATGGTTGAAAACTATGTAACTAACCTTATCATGAAAGGGGTTCCTATAATTAAAGTATATAGGCATAATCGAACTTATCTTCGACTTGATGAGAAGTATAGGGCAAGCCAGGCAAAGAATGATCTTTTAAAGTTGAATGAGGCTATTGCCGAAAAGCTCTTTTAAGGTATATCTATTTATTTTTACTTCTTTTTTACTTTCTCGTTAATACTTAAGTATCTATAATTTTACCTATATGGTGCCTAATTAATATGTTTTTAACACTTTTACTCTCACTTTCTAGACACTTTTTTATTCTCTAAATATTTAGTGGTACTTATCCTTTTACTCTCTTCTATTTTAATCGTATTTTTTATTATTTTCAATAATGAAAATAATAAATTGCTTTTGTTACATCAAATTTAAGTAGATAAAATCCCGAATTTATTTTATAATTTAATCATTTAAATATTATATCTTTTATTGTTGTTATAATGCTATTCTATCTTTATCTATTAATTTATTATATAATCATCCCTACATCGGAATTAAACCTATTAAAAAAATAATTAAATTCTTTAATTTTTAATTAAATATTTTAAGAATTAATTTGTTTATCCTCATTCGAATCTTTAACTTTCATTCCTTGGCTTATCTTCTCGTTCTTGACGATTTTTTGAAGTTCTTGGATATATTTTAATGTAAAATCCAAATTTGTTGTAATCTTAGATTTGGCCTTATCAAAAGCGTTTTCGAGAGTATTTCCATTTAGTTTATATCCGACGATAACTTTATTCCTTAAACCTATAAAACTAGTTTTTGTTATAAAATCTAAAACTAACCACCTTTTTAAATAATCATACATAGTTTGCCTTGTTATACCAGCTAAACTAGCCATTTCTTCGACGGTCATAACTGCAATAGTTGGATTTTTGTCCCTATATGCTTTTTTAGCTCTTTCATATAGTTCAACTAAAACTAAATTCATTTTTTCAGTTGAACCTTTTTTTCTTGGCATAAGGCCTAAACGTGTAACAACTACATTGGCTAACTCGTCAGAATCTGGATTAATTCCGGGTTCTAAATCAGTTAAAATGATCTTGTTCATAGTTTGAATATTGTCTTGGTTATATTTAAATTTTTTTATTATCCCGACAAGTGTCAACATTTTATCTTTTTTAAAAATTGCTTAAATATTTTAATTATAAATTAAATATTATATGCTTAAATTGATTAAAACTAAATATTAAACCCATAAAACTCTCTTATCTAGCTTATACTAGTTTGTTTTATCATCTCAAAGATATTTGGATTATAAGCTTCGAGGATTAATCTTATTTTCGGTAAAATCCCGAATTTTACAAAACTTGAAAATATGCTCTTTTGGGCATTATTCCTTAATAATGGACAACATTCTTTAATATTTGGGCATTATCTCGACAAATTAGTTTGAGGGGGTATCACTCATAAAGTCCCCTTCGAGAGTAAAAACAATGAAAAAGAATGTTAAATGGGGAGGTTTGAAATAGTATTCGGGATAGTATCGAATGTATATCTAAATATAGATTCATCTATATTTTTTTAGTCGAAACAATTTTAAAATGGCTAGCTTTCTAGTTATTTTTCTTAATAATTTTTTTCATATACAAATTAATACGAAGTTCACATTTTAATGATTTATTAAAATTAATAAATTATATTTTTCATAGTTTTTTATTATGTTTTTATATTGTATTATTAAAAAATATTACTTTTATTGTTATTTTATTATATTTTAATTTTACGACTAAGTTTTTATTTTGTTATATAAAAGATATGTTCTTTAATATCTATTAATTTTAATTATATTCTATATAAGTTATATTTAATAATCTATTTACTATTATCTATTTTATATTATCTCTATTAAAATATCTTGTTTCTATAATATATTTCCAATTATCTACTTATTAAATTACGATATTGAAAATAAATATGTTAAAAATGTCAATATTTAGTTATTATTTTAAATAATACTTGGAAAGTGAGTGTTAATTCGAAAAAATCAGTTGACTTAACTTTCTAATCTTAATTTATTTAAGAAATTTAAATTAGGCACTATAAAACCTAATTAAAAACCGATACATTTGACGAGAGGAAAATAATTAAAATGCTCATCCCATATACGAGAGCATTTTCTTTTCTTTTTGATCCTGAGCCTCTTTACTTTTTTCTATTAAATTTTTTAGTTTCTTTTCAAAGAGTTTTGCAGATTCTAATAAAGGAGCTTCGTCAACGCCTAAAGAGATGTACTTATCTAAAGCGCCAATAAGTAAAGCAGCAGCTTTACTGTCAGGTAAATCAGCATGGCTCTCTACGAAAAGTGAGGACATTGGCCTTTCTACTTTAACTAATAGTGCAGAAGTTACCCCCATAACAATTCCTTCTTTTAAACTTTTTAATCCAAAACCCTTAAATTTTGATTTTGTCTCCTCTAAAGTTGAAAAATAATATACTTCTGGATCCTCTTTTGGGTTTTGTGTACCCACCCCTTCAAGTGCTATAACTTCATTAGCTTCAAGTTCATCGACAAGCTTAGATATTTCTCCTGAAATTTCCCATTCTGTTCCGGGGTTTGCAGCTATTCCATGGATAATCAAAATATTATGTTCTTCATTGTAAAATATACCTATTGGATTAACCAGTTGTTCATTGTGTATTGCAACAACTGCTGTTGTGTTTTCTAGCCACATTTTGCCAATTTGTTCAGTTTTTAAGTGTTCGATTAAAAATTCAGTTGCAATTGTCCCAACAAGACCAAATCCTGGAAAACCTGTTATGACTGTTGTTTTTTTTGGTTTTTTATAAAGTTTGTACATGTTATTCCTCCACAATTTTTGTGAATATTAAATATCTAAAAAGCTTATTTTACTCAATTAAATTTTAATTAAGTATTAGATACATGAAAAGTGAGCCTATAAATTTATGCAACTTTTTTAGGTAATTCTTCTTTGAATTTGCTTTTTATGTGATTTTGTGAAACTTCAATTTCTTGCACCCAATCATCATAATTTAATTTTTTATAGTTTCTATCTTCATGGTAAAGCCAGTTATACAATGATTCAATATCTCCTAAGGCTTTTTTTAAGTGTTCTTCTAGTTGTACAGCATCAGTTTCTTTATTTCCAATGGATTTACTATACATTTTTAACTGTTTAAAATTTCCTCTTAAATCAAATACAAAAATTCTAAGCTCTTTTACCATATTAAGGATATCTTCCATTTCCTCTGTAAAAATGCTTACTAATTCTTTAAAACAGTTCATATACTCTTGAAGATTTTTTGAATGACCTAATTGCTTTAACTTACTTTTATGTTTTGATACTAAATCTCCAATATTTTTAGCTCCTATTTTAATTACTCTTTGTTGCTTTTCTTGTTTTTGCGATGATAACTTTGCCATTATCTCTACTCCGTCAATAGCTTGTCTATTTGCCATTTCCCAGAGTGATTTTAAAGTATGGTTTAATTTTGTTTCAAGTCCTATCATCACACTTTCTAATTCTTTTGTTGCTGCAATATACTTACTTGAAATTTGTAATCTTTCTTGTTTGGATTTAGCTAGAGTCAATTCTTTTTTTTCAAGATACTTCAAATGTCCTATTGATATTTTTTCAAATTGTTTTATTGCTTTAAGCTCTCTAAAAGAAATTGTCTGGCCTTTATAATCGACGATTTTAAATCTTTTAATTTCTTTGTCAAAATCTTTTGCTAGAAGCGCTAATTTATTTTTTATTATTTTTCTAACTTCTAAAATTTTGGTTTGTGCAATTTTATGATCTTCGGTATCTTTTGAACCTGTTAAAATAAGATGTTCCAATTCTACTCTCGCTTGCAATAATTCCCCTTTTAGACCATTTATTTCTTTAATTAATTCCTTTAAACCCCATGTTTGTTTTCTAATGTTATTTATAAGTGTTTTAATAGGAAAAGGGTTTAATTTGAAGAACTTTAGTCTAATACTCATTTTTATACACCCCTCTTTCAAAATTAAAAATAATTATATAAATTTTATTTATTATTGCTAAAGAGCTTTAATTTAAAGCTCCATAGCAAATGTTGCAATCATAAGGAATATCCCTTCGATTGTAAATATTAAATAATATACTGTATCTGTTATGAATTCAAGCTTAAAAAAAGCAGGTCCAATACTAAATTTTGAAAGTACTTGTAATACTCCAACAGCCATTAAAGCTACTGCAACTAAAAAACTTATCCAACCAATTGCGTTGCTATTTGTTATTTCAATTACTGAATTTACCATCAAGTAAAATCCTGCAACAGCAACAACATAAGAAAATATTGCAAGTGGTAAAAAATCAAGTTTGAAAGCACTTGGTCCAATGTTAAATTTATTCAAAAGCGGTAATGCACCAGCAGCTGTTAACAATGCTCCAATAAAAAAGCTTATCCAATCTTTCATTTCCATCATTTTGAATCACCTTTAAATTTTGAATGATTTAATAAATTTTAATAAAAAATAATTAAATTATGCAGCAAGATTCCATTCAAGTTCTTTTTCTAAATCTTTTTTTACTTTATGCTCTCCTTCAACTAGTTCGTGAACTTCACCATCTAAAGTATGAAATAATTCAAGTATTGCTTTTTCCATATCTTCTGCCATTGCAAGTGGAATTTCATGTGCTGAAGCATATTTTTCTTCTTCTTTGTATATCTTATGAAGGTAAATTACAAGAGTTAACATTGTACTTGTGCTTCTTATGAGTGCTTTCATTCCATTTTCAAAAGCATCTTTGACATCTTCATAAATTGCATTTGTTGCTTCATTCCATTTTGAAAGAATTTTTTCAATGTCTTTTTGTGTTACTGTTTCTTTACCAAGTCCAATAGCTCTTAATTCTTTTAGTGCACCAGCTGCTTTATTTCTGTGTGTTGTTGATTTGCGATAATCTCTTATTTCATCTTTAACATCATATCTTAATGCCATATAACTTAGATATTGTGTTCCACCTGTTGAGAAAATTTGTTTCATATCATTCATTAATGTTGCAGTATCTTTTGTTCTAACTGCTGCCATTAAATTCAAGAATGTTTTATACTCTTTTTTCAAATCTTCTTCTCCTTGTTTTAAAAGTTCAGCTCTTTTATTTGATATTTTTTTCTTAGCTTCAGTTATTGCTTTTTCAATTTCTTTATTGCCTTTAAATTTCTCTTTTAAGGTATCTAAAACATGCTCGGCAGCTTTTGCATCTGGAATATTTCTTAGAATCGAATCAAGCCATAAAAAATCATTTGTAACTAAAGCAAAATATTCTTTTACTGCATCATCTCCATTTTTTTTAAGGTGAGTATTCAAATCTTCTATTTTAGATAAATCATGCTGGAGTGTAATTTTGTCAGAATTATCCATATCTTCTTTGATATGCTTTACATCTTTTATGTAATCTTTAACTTCCCATCTTGTTTTTAACATTCCAATGTAAGTATTCTTCCAAAAAAATAATCTTTTTAATATAAATTCTCCAGCCATAGTTTTTCACCTTTTCTTGTTTTAAATGAATTAATATAATATTTAAGGTATTATCTTGTTTTGTATCTGACGGTATATATATTTTTTGCTAATATTCGTTTAAATGTTATATTTTTGATTTATCTCCATTTAATTGCAGTATTTAATAATATAATTTCACCTTTATTTTCTAATTCCCACGTTTGACCTTTTTGTTTAACTTTAGCAGGTTTTATTGAGATTTGTTTTTCTGATGGTAAATTACCTTTAACATCAAATACTAATTGCATCAACTCAGATCGTTGGGCTGGTAAATTAAAGTTTAAGAATGCGTATCCATTTCCTGATGAAATTAGGAATGAACCTTGCGCTTCTTCTTTGAAGAGTGGTTTAACATCTAATCTGTCTGCAAGAATTTCTCTGGAATTAATCATTGAACATACTATCATCTTATTTTTGAAGACTGCTTTTTCTTCTCGTGTTTCTGCAGCATTATACTGATTATTTAAACTAGTATTTGATTTATTATCTTTTTTTATTGGAGTTTCTGAAATAGTTTCTTTTTTATTAGTGGTATTCTCTTCTTTTATTTGGGGAGTTTCAACTTCATAGCCCATTTTTACTTTTAATTTATTATATTCTAAATTTTGTGGGACAGTTATTGTTCCAAATCTTTTATTCCAAAATTCTTCATCCCACTTTCCTTTCATAAATGGTTCATACAATTTTTTGAGGCTATTATACCCCTCAGTGTAAATATTAATTAATTTTTTGCTATATATCTCATTTTCAATATGACCTTCAATTTCTTTTTCTAATCTTCTAAAATTGTTAAAAATATATTCCTTTTCAAATTTTTCAACTTTATTTTCTTTTTCGTAATATTTGTACTTATTTTTTAATTCTTTTGATGATAATTCACTTTCCCAATATTTCACTCTAATACTTTTTTCTCCTATCTCATTTTCTAATTCTTTTTTGGTTAATATTCCATAATTATCAACATACAATTTAATATGTTCTGCAATAGCATCAGGATATTGTCTAGCTGTTTGTAAAAATAAATCTCTTACTTTTCCAATTAAACTTTCTATATTCCATTGGAAATCTGGTAGTTTTTCAGATAATTTTACTCTAAAAATACTTTCCATCCTCCCATTATTGTTATCTTTTATAACAATATCCTTATCTCCTTTTTTATTTAATATACTAACATGTAATTCATCACCATGTGTTTCTTTAATGTGTAATTTTACCTCAATTTTATTTTTCATCACAACATTCTTTTTATCTAATGTTTCGTATTCAACTTCAATTATTTTTTTATTTTTATCATCTGATAATATTTCATTTATTTCTTCATAAACTTTATTTGTAGCGTTTTCTATATCCTCTTTTTCTTTCAAGTTCATTGATTTAATTTTACTTGGAATTGTAGAAAATATTTTGTATGCTTTTTTAATGTCGAACACTTTTATTTTTTCAAATTCTTTTTTAATTTTTATTAAAGGAGATAACATTTTTTCTTCTTCTTTTTTAAGTTCATTAATCTCCTTGTCTAATTTTAAAGACATAACATTTACTAATTTAACATAATGTCCAAACTTTACAGATATATCATTAATTTCTTTAAATTTTTCAATTTGTTTCGTGGTATATTCTTTAGTTATTGTATTATGTTCTTTTATTTCCTTAACTAATAAGGGCTCTAGAACTAAATTCTTTGTCTCTATTTTCTCTTTCAACTTTATTATTATTTCAGAGCTTTTCATTTTTACTTATTTGTATCAATTTCACCATTGATTTGTTTTTCTAATTCTTCTAACTGTTTTATTTGCATATTCACAACAGATGCTAATTTTTTTATTAATTCTTCATTGATTTTATTGTCTTTTGTTAAGGCATCTAATTCTAACTTTAGTTTTTCTATATCTAATGCTAATTCAATATTCTCATCAATTGTTTTTTCTTCTTCTAATTCCGCTTTGAGTAAATTGCGTAGCCACGTTATAACATTCTTGCATCCTTGCTTTGCTTCACCAATTTTTTTAATTAAATTATCATTTGTTTGATTAATAAGTTCATACTGTTTTTTTGTACTTTCTATTAAATCATTAGGCTGAGTTTCTGAACCCTCTTTTGGTAATAATTCTTCTATAGCATCAACAGCTTTTTGTTTTTCTGAAAGAAGATTTGAAATTTCTGTTAACTTTTGTTCTTTTTCGTCCCATACTTCATTTACTTTTTCAGCATTAGCTTTTGCATTTTTTGCAATCATTTTGCGTGTAAATAAAAATCCTCCTCCACCAAATAAAATCACCATTCCACCAATTAAAATATACAAGAGCGTATTATTTTTGGTATCTGTAGTTTTTGAAGTTTCAGTTGTAGTTTTGTTTTCTTTTGGAGTTTTGGATTTAGTTTCATTTTTTGGATTAGGTGTTGGGACTATCGGGGGAATTTCTGTTTTTTGAGTTGAATTTTGTGGTGGTGTAACTTCTGCTTTTTGTTCAAAGCCAACAACATAATCTGTGTATTTTGGTGATTCAATTAACAATTTATCAAGTTCAGTTAAATGTTCTTCACATGATATCAGCGAATCATAGTTTTCTAAAGATGTTTGGATATTATTTGTGTTTAATTCTCCAGATGCAGCATTAGCAGCAATTGTTCTTTTTTTACTTAATTCTGTTGATAATTTTACCATTAATTGTGAGTAAGTATCATCTTTTTTGATATCAATAAATTTACAATCATCTCTTATTTTGAATGCAACATTTTTTAATTCTATTAAAGCTTGTTCATCTGTTAAATTTAATTGGTCAGTTGGTAATGTACCAGTTGTTAATAAACTTTCAAACTCTTTTTCCAATTGTCTGCACTTAGCTAAGAATGATTGTTGTCCTGCTATTACTAAATTGCTGTTTATATTCCTTGTATTGTATTGATTTTCATAAATTTTATTTGTGTTCTTTAGTATTGCTAAAGATTGTTCAAATGAATCTTTGCTTAGATTTATTAGTGCATTACATTCAACTATTGCTCGTCTTTGATAAATTTTTAACGTTTCATTTATTTTAGAATTAATTATATCTTTAGTATTATTAACTTGGGTTTTTTTGTTTCCACTGCTACCAAATAATCCTGAAAAGAAATCTCCAACACTATTTGTTGCACCACTTATTATTTTGGTAACTTTCGTTGGTCCACCTAAATCAGGAAGTCCACCAAATTTCCCAAAGCTTGGAACTCCTAACTTATTACTGTTAAAAAATACATCTGATACATAAAAAAGTAAAAATGTTATTATTACAGCTAAAATCCACGAGAATACTTTACTTTTAACTCCCATACGTTGAAGCAAGAAATATATAACTACCATTACTAAAAAGAAAATTAAATTTTTAACAAATGGAATAAAAAATGTTACACTTAAACCAGCTTTTAGTGCAGCAATTGCAAGAGCTGTTCCTACTACAACTGCAAGTGCTCTAACTGCATTTCCAGCTCCAGCATTTTTGAAATCTTCTCCAAACCATTTTTTGAAAGCAATATGTGCAATAGCTACAAAAAGCGAGAGGAATAACAAGAAGTCAATAAGCTGCGCGTAAGTATCATAGATATTAACTGATGTACTTGCAACATTATCTGTTGCAATTCCAATTCCTAAATCACTTAAACTAAGTGCAAATACTGGAACTGCAAGTACTAAAAACATTGCTAATATAATCAATATCTTTGTTTGTTTTTTCATTTTATCTAACTAGCTTTGATATTATTTTTATTACATATTCTGTTCCATATACAATTTGCATGTTTTTTATTAAATCTACAATTGTTTGATCTTTTGTGATTATTTGTTTTACAAATTCTTCCTCTGAAAAAAGAATTAATTCCTGTGAAAATAATTTAGAAGCTATTTTTTTTACAGGCTCTTCATCGTGGTGATGAGTTATTAATAATATTTTATTATTTGATTTAATTGCTGCTCGAATATGATCTTTTAATTCTTTAATGTCTTCTTCATTAATTGATGCAACAAAACATGCAAGATAAAATGCAGATTGATTTTGATAATTTAAATGGAAGAAAAGTCCAGTTCCCAATTTTTCTGCAATAACTAAATTACTTTGCTCAAGTTTTTTTAATGATTTATATGAACCAGCTGGACTTACTTTTAACTTTAAACCAATCTCCCTAGTTGTATATCTTGCAGAGTAATTTCTAATTAAGAACTCAATTATCTTCTGATCATTGTCACTTATTGATGCTAAGTTATTCATTGTTTACTTTTAGTAAATATCTAAGTATTATTTTATAATTAGTGTTATTAATTATTAAATATATAAATATTTCTATTGTTATTAAAATATATCTATTTATTATATGAAAATAAATAATATTTAATTAAATATTTTAAATTGCTATTTATTAATTTATAATCTATGTTTAATTATTATTTATTATCATTTGTTTACTTTTTTTAGTTACTTGATATTGATTTACTCTCTACCAATAATATAAGGTATATACACTATATACTCAAGCTTTATACAGGTGTAACACTATATACTACTTAGGAAAAAGAGGGAAAGTCATGTAAAAAACACAAAACGAGGCGATTAACATGGCAAGCATCAACGATATGTTTGGAAACCAGACGTACTCTAGGACTGATGATGCAACAAGATACAGGCCTATTTTTTTACAGAATATCATTAAAGATATTGAAAGGCAAAGTGGGAAATTTTTTTATGTACCCGAAACTTATGATACTAGTGACGAATATTCAAAAAGAACTGCAGAAGAATATACAAACACAAAAAGCGAAAAAATAGATCATTTCCCACATCATTCAACTGACTGGAATGAATAATCAATCTTATAATTACACTTTTACATTTGTGTTTGGATTAAGTGGATCTCTTGTTAAAGGTTCTGCATAATTCCTTGGTCCATAATCTAATCCATTTGTTCTTTTATCAGCTATATAATTTAGTAATCTTTGTGCATCTTTTATAAAATATCCACTGTTTAAAACAGTTTCAATAACATACATAGCTGTTCCTCTTGAAGTTATATGTCCATCATGTTCAAGTGGAAGAATATCGGAATCAATATCACAAACAGTGTCATAATAATATATTCTACCAGGATGCATATAATTTTGATAACGTTTGTTATATAATGCTCTTTTATCAAAAGCTGGATTTAAGTTAGATGGTGCTCTTTCACCAATAAAAAAATGACCTTCTTTTCCATATTTTTCAGGATACTGGATTTTCATTGCAAAAGCTCTTGCTGCCCCTACTGTCTCACTATCTATTTTTTTCTTTGTTAAATCAGCCTCAAAATTTGAGATTACACTAAATTTTTCAGTCGTATCCTTACCAATCCCTCCTTTCATAAATTTTATTTTTCGCAAAGCAAGAGTGTAATCATATATTGTCATGCTATTTTTATGGTATCTTCCATCTCTTAAATCATCCCTAAATGCATCCCATTCATTTTCAACATACGAAGCTACTAATGGTAAATCAATATATCTTGTACATTTTTCATATATTTCTCTTGTTATACTTCTGGGTTTTCCAGTTTCTGGGAATCTTTTTTTAAGTTCTATCATCTTAAGTCGGTGTTCTTCTTTGTGTTCAGTAATCCCTCTTTTTACTCTATTCTCATACAATGATTTATTATACTCATCTACTAATACAATACATTTAGTTCCATTATTAAATTCTTCTCCTTGTATTCCCATTTCAGTTACTTCAAGCGGCATTCCTCTATAATCTTTTCCAGGTATTGTTTCATCTTTTAGCATATCTATAACTTGAATAATTTCCCCTTTTCTTACTCCTTCATTAAATTTATTTCTCTCTTTTACATATATCTCCATTTCATTATCATATTGCATTTTTTCTGATTCATCTTTAATATTATATCCGTAAGGAAGTTTATGTTTGTTTTCTTTACCTTCATAATATTCAGGAATAATTGGTTCATTTAATCCTACTTTGTTATTTTTATCATAATGGGTATAAATAAAAACTCTGTAACTATGTTTACAATACACGTAATTTTTTGTTTCTTTTGCTAGTCCTGAATTGTGAGTTTGAAGATAAGATAATTCTTCCATATACTGAGTTTTAAAATATCTTTGGGCATCATTTGGATATCTTCTCATTTTTTGCTCAAAACCTGACTCTCCATTTAATTTGCTATTGATAATATTTTGTCCAATTTTTGCTGAGAACATTAAATCGCATAATTGTGCACTAAAATCATAAGATTTACTGTACATTTTTTCTAGATTTCTTTTTATTATTTCTATTTTAGCATCTTTTTCTTCAGGTTTACTCATAATTGTATTATAAAATTGAACATTTATTAAATAGTGTTTAGATAATTTTATTATTTTGGATACCACTTTTTCAAGTGTATTTTTATGTGCATTAACATATCTCCATCCCCAAGTTCTCATAAAATGTTGATAACCATCAGGAAATGTTACTACCAATTCTGGTGGAATTTTGACAGTAAGTATTCCTTTGTTGTAAATAGAATCAAATTCTTCTCTTGTTAATTTTATAGTTTCCATATTGGAAGCTATTTCTTCTATCTTCTTTTTAGCAAGTTCTTCAAGTTCAATATATTCATTACATTTTTTTAAACTTTCTTTAAGTTCAGGTATGATCCCATATTTATTTAACCAAGCAATAAACTCATTTATATTTTCAGTGTCTTCTTCATTTATTTCCTTAGTTTCTCTATCTTCATTTATAATTAAAAAATATTCAAGAACATTTAGGACAGAATCAAATAATCTAACATTAATTTTCTCACTAATTCTAGAAATTTCTATTTTTAAAATTTTAGTCTCATCAGTAATTTTTCCCTTTATGTAACTTTTTCCCCTTAAATTTTTTATAAAACTTTTGCAATCTTTAAGCGTTTGAATTTTATTTATTTCTTCTAAATAATTTTTCTTGTTTGCTAAATCATTATCTGTTAATGCAAGTGCAATCCAAGTATTAACTTCATTTTTTACATAACTCCATCTTTCTTCGAATGAATCTATATCTTCAACAATATACTTATCCAATAAATCTATTAAAGATTCTATACTATCTACTAAAACATATTTGCTATTTCCATCAATTCCTATTATTTCAGTATATTCCAAAGGTTTAATTCTTTCTTTTAAAAAGGGGCTATTTTCATTTATAATCTCTTTTATTGCTTCTATTTTCCTCCCTGTATCTTTATCTTTTAAAATATCCATTATTTTATTCTTTAAAATAAATCCAACTATTGTCAACGGTATTTCTTTCTCCATTAATTCCCACTGTTTTACAATTTCGCTTTCAGAAAGTTGTTTAGATTTTAAATTATAGTTCAATATATCTTCAAACCAATTTAATATGTTCCCTTTATTTTTTCTAAAGTAAATTTCTAGTATTTGAACATCTGATTTTATAAAATGATCAAACAAATCAAATAAGCAATTAAAACTATAAACTTTTTTCTCTCCCATATATTGTTCTTTTGTTTTCCATCTGAATTGTGTTGGTAGTGTTTTAAGCATTTCAAGTGCATTTTCATTAATCTTTTTTCCCGCTAACCCCTGAGCATGATTTCCAGTTGTAGCAAGTAGCAATGCATCCATTTCAAGCATAAATTCAACTTGATTGAGTAATTTTCCATCTTCCATTTTTTTATATAGTTCTTCTACTCCTTCTATCGGTAACATTCTCATTCTGACATCTTCAAATTTTTCAATTGGATAAGGTGGGAGATTTTCATCTTTCTCACCTTCTTCGTCATCATCTTTAATTGTTAATCCTTGAACAGTTCCATATTTGTAATATTTTCTTTCAACTGTTGCAAAGTCAAGATTATTGTATGGACCATACATCATTGCAGTTTTTGTTATTCTAGCATTTATGAACTCCATAGATTTTTCTCCATGGTGATCTTTATCAGTCCAATGGTGATGTTCAACTACTTCTAAAAGATCATTGAACCATCTTACTGCTTCAATCAAATCTCTATTAAGTAAAGAATAATCCCTTGTCTCTTCTGCCTTGAGTCTTGAGTAATCTTCTCTTGAACTTTTTTGCCATAATTTTTTTAGAGCAGTCTGAGCTCTAAGTATATTCTTCATAATCGATCCAGCATATTTCTTTTCTTCTGACATTTTATTCTCTAAATATTATTCTTCTCAAATTTTATATTCTGCTCTTCTTTTCTTTCTTTTACATTAATATTATTTGTGTTTAATTTTAATTCAGTAATTACTTGTTCTCTAATCTTATTATCCAAATCCAAATTTACAGCAACTTTTTGTATATATCCTATTATCTTGTCTTGTTTTTCAATAATTTTTAAACCAGTATCAATAATTTGTTTTTTACTCTTTTTTATTTTAGTATCAATTATTTCAGTATTCAAAGATAAGTTACTTAAAATTTCAATTCTTTTTTTGTCGACTATATCAGCATAAGCTAAATATCTAGCATTTCCAATAATTGATTTAATATCCAAACTTAATCCTTTAATATTCCCATATATTGCTTTATCCATTTCAGAAACTTTTTTGTATTCCTCAGAAATATTATTTATAATACTTTCAAACTCCTCTGGTTCAATTTCAGCCAATAGTTTATCAAATTTAGTTTGCAACATTAACAATTCAGATTCCATTGTCAAAACTTCCCTAACAATCTCGTTCCACTCCTTTCTCTTTGATATTATCACTAAATTAATATACTTTATTTCTGCAAGGTGGGGCTTTAATATTTCCTTTATTAATGAACTGCTGTATTTATTTAGTTCAACAACACATGGTTCTTGCATCTTTTCTAATTGCAATACTCTTTTAATTATCAATTCTCTGAGATTTTTTATTAATTCCAACTTTGTTGCAGTCAAGTGTTGTTTTCTTTCTTTTAGCATATTTACTATTGAATCTATACTCATTATTTCAATTAAAATATTATCAAAAAATGGTTTCCATGTTTTAATATTCTCATCTTTCTTGTCTGGAAATTTATCAATTTTTTCAGCAAGTTTAGAATCTTTATAATCCATTTTAATGGTTTTTACACTATTATCAATGCCTTTTACAACAAGTAAAAAAGAGTTCCATGTTTTTTCTTCCCATCCTATATCAATATCCTTTTTTATTTTATTTACATATTCAACTTTTCTTAAGTAATTTACTATTTTGCCAAAATATTCGTTAACCATCTCTTTTTCTAGCTCTTCCTTACTATAAAGCTCTATAATTTTTTTAATGAATTCAGAAATTATTGGTTTAACAATTTCATCAAAATACTTTTCTTCTTTTACATTAATACTAGATGCTATTTTACTAAGTTTATCTATACAAAATTCAATTTCTGCAATTTCTATTTCATATTTTTTATTATACATCAAATTTATTTCCTTTATTTTTTTTAAAAGTGCTAAATTTGAAAATCCCATATGTTCTACATGATCTTCAAGAGAAATTATATATTCTTCAAGATTTTGGGAGATATGTTCAAGTCCTTCTATTTCTGATTTGAGATATTCAATC
>CAZSAD010000024.1:0-28422 GCA_964604995.1 uncultured Methanosarcinales archaeon | reverse complement strand
TGTATACGTACTCAATTTATTAATATAGTATGATGATTACAATGTATTTATTGTTTATTACATTTATATACTTTGTGGTGTTATAATATATATACTACACACTCCATATTGTTGTCGTTAGTAATCTTAATTTTGTAATTATTACAATAGTAACTCTATTTTGGGTTATAAACCCATTTTAGTATCTTATTTTGTGTTTTAAAATCAAAAAGTATGATTATTTTTTCTTTTTTATCTTATTTTTAACATCTTCTTTTGCAATATATTCGTAAGGCGGAACACAAAATGTTCCAATTCGGTATGCTTCTCCTTTATTTAAAAAATGAGATGTTAAACGCTTTAAATCCACAAGTGACATTCCTGCTAACATTATACTTATTCTTTCTTCGATTTCATCAATTTCATTTGTTGCATTAACGGAATTTTCGGATTTTAAATTTGAAAAAAGTTCTTTGAGCAATTGTTTTTCATGGGTTAACTTTTCGCCTTTTACATGATAATTTTCTGCTTGTGGTAATACAATTCCCTTATCATATTCACCAGAATGAAACTTAGTCATATGACTTTCAGAAATTTTGTTTATTCCTTCCTTTATATACAAAGAAATTAAATCTGGAACAGTAGAATATTCATAAATTTTACCAGTAAATTGGTGGGCATGCAGTCCTGCAAAAAAATATATTTTTTCCCAATCAGTAAGTTTGGAAATAACTTTTTTTCCATATTCATCTGGGCGGCCAAAATCACAAGCTCCTTTTAATACTGTTGATAATTCAGCAGTTTCTATTGTACTATCTAATTCGTTTGTGAAATGATAATCAAAAGGGGCATAATCATCAGTTGATATAATTAAATTGTTTATTAGAACTGATTTAGACATTTTATCAATATGTGTTTCATAAGAATTGAATATCTCTTTATGTACAAACTGTAAAGTTGATTCTTTATTATTATCTGTTTGAATCTCTTTTATTCTTTCAACTAGCGAATTATAACCTTTCATAGGCTATTATTAAAGGTACAAGTATATAAACCTTACGTTTTGTAACTACTATTTAGATACAACATTATTGCGTTATTCAGCATTTACGTGAGTATTTACGGGGGTATTTACATGATATCAAGTGATATTTAAATTTTGTAAGGCTTTCAAATAAAATTTCAGGTAACCTATTTAAATGGTTAAACAAAACTAAATTCCATGAAAGTAACCTACTCACATAATTATTATGTGCACAGACCAATAAAAATTGGTCCAATTAGCACTTCAAACATTGAAATAACTGAAATTTTAAAAGCGTGGCTTTTGGTATCACTTGCTTTTGGGATTGTAATGGCTGGTTTTTCATTAACAAAAGAATTTGCTCTAGTTTTGATTATAGCAGCATTTACTGTTGGCATGGGCTTTTTATTACATGAGCTTTCACATAAGCTTGTAGCTCAGCAATATGGTGCTTTTGCAGAATTTAGGGCATTTGATCAAATGTTACTTTTGGCTGTTGTGATGAGTTTTTTTGGATTTGTTTTTGTTGCACCGGGTGCAGTATTTATTCATGCACATCTTAATAAAACAAAAAATGGAATTGTATCTTTAGCAGGACCACTAACCAATTTAATATTGGCATTACTTTTTCTTAGTTTCAAAATCTTCTTTCCATTTTGGCCACAGTTTATTGAATATGGATTTTTAATAAATGCATGGCTTGCACTATTCAATTTAATTCCTTTTTTTAATTTTGATGGGCAAAAAGTTTTCCATTGGAACAAAGGGGTTTATTTTTCAATGGTAATTGTTTGCGGATTTTTGATTTTTGCGGGTTATATTTTCTAAAATAATATTGTATAAAATATCTTAAATATATACAAAACTTTATATCTTGTTAACATTTCGATTATTCATGGACAAAACTCCAAACAAAACTATTAAAATTATTGATAAAGAAGAACTTGAAAATTGGAGACTTGCTGGTAAAATTACGGGGCAAGTTAGGGAATATTCTAGAACAGTTGTAAAACCAGGAGTTAAATTAATTGATGCAGCTGAATTAATAGAAAATAAGATATTTGAGCTTGGAGCAAAACCAGCATTTCCAGTTAATCTTTCTTTAAATGACTGTGCAGCACATTATACGCCAATAACAGACGATTCTCTTATTTTTGAAGACCAATTAGTCAAAGTTGATGTAGGTGCTCATGTAAATGGTGCTATTGGGGATACAGCATTAACTATTGATTTGTCTGGAAAATATTCAGATCTTGTTTTAGCATCAAAAGAAGCGTTAAATGCTGCAATTGAATCTGTAAAGCAAGGAGCTTCAATTGGAAACATTGGAAATGCAGTTCAAGAGAAAATAAGTTCTTATGGTTTTTCACCAATTACTAATCTTAGCGGTCATGGGCTTAGTAAATTTAATGTTCATGATTCTCCAAGTATTCCAAATTACAATACTCACGATCCAAAAAAAATTATTCCCGGTTCAGTTATCGCAATTGAACCATTTGCAACTTTGGGCAGAGGTCAAATTTATGAGTCTGGAAACGCACTTATTTATTCAGTTGTACAAAAAAAAGGAATTAGAAATGTAA
Organism: uncultured Methanosarcinales archaeon; assembly: GCA_964604995.1. Taxonomy (GTDB): domain Archaea; phylum Nanobdellota; class Nanobdellia; order Woesearchaeales; family JABMPP01; genus JAGVYD01. Next base: position 25,836 of record CAZSAD010000024.1, on the reverse strand, counting down.
TTACTAAAAAAGTTTTCAATGAAATTGAAAAATACCAAAGTTTGCCTTTCGCTACAAGGTGGCTTGCAAAAAAATTTCCTTTAGCACAGGTTAACTATGCAATGAAAGATTTAATGCAACTTGGAGTTTTAAATGATTATCCTCCATTAGTTGATATCAATCATGGATTAGTTAGCCAAACAGAACATACTTTATACATTGATGAAAATGGCAAGGTTGAAATTTTAACTAAATGGGATGAATAATCCTAAATAATATTTTTTAATTTTGAGATGTTAAATTGTTTGATAATTTAGTTATCTATTTAATAAACTATATCACAACCTGCTCCAAATTCCGGGAGATTCTTCTCTTTTGAATAATTTAACACTCATGTAATACTTAAGATTTTTACCAATTAAATTTTGGGTTACTTTGCCAACAATGTGTCCATTCTCTATTATACCAAGGCGTCTAATCTTATTTTTCGACATGATATCAGCAGCTTCCTCTAAACCAGTTTCAGGAGAAACACTAATTATTGGAGCAGACATTATTTCATATACCATAATGCGCCTTGCGTCTAATCCTTTTGATACTATTTTTCTAACAATATCTCTTTCAGTTACAATTCCCACAATTTTTTTTCTTGATTCAATAAAAACTGAACCTATTTCGTGTTCAGTTACAAACTTGGCAGCTTCAACTATTGTAGAATTAGCATCCATCTTATGAGCAGGATACATTATATCTTTAACTTGCATACCTTTCACCCCCATGGTTAATAGCAAATAAAAGTTAATAGCTATTGTCGGAAAAAGAAAATAACTATTTACTCTATTTATTATATTTGTTATTTAAATAGTTTATTGTTTATTCATTCAAAAATGTTATAAATTCTACTAAAATTAGTATATGGGCTAATTTCTTGCTGGCAAAAGATTTTTATATGGGATGAGTAAAGTTAAACTATTTTAAAGTAAAAACATCTTGAAACCAAATAAGGATGACTTAAAGATAACTTAAAAAAATTAAGGATAACGACTCTTAAGGAAGATAACTTAAGGATAATTTAATAGTATCGACAGAGGCACTGGCAAGTTAAAATGGAACAATGGATAAAATATTTTCATTTCAAGAAAGATGTTCTTTCTGAAGTTGACTATTCTTTTGATGTAGTTGGTCAAGAAGAGATAGTTAATGAATTATTATATAGGGTTCAAGCAGGTGATTTAGTATTTGTTGAAGGTAGTTTGGGCAGTGGTAAAACTTCATTACTTCAAGAAATAATCAAAAAATATAGGGGAAAACAACAAGTTGTTTATCTCGACTGTAAAAATCTAACAAAAGGGGTAGATATGGAAAAATTATTAATTGAGAAATTTGGTTGGTTGGATAAACTTCTCAAGAAGTTTCCAATGGAAATGATCGTTCTTTTAGATAATATTCAAAAATTAGACCACAAAAATAGCGAGGCAATAAAATATTTTTTTGATCAGGGAAATATCAAATCAGTTATTTTTACATCTGAAAATAGGGTCAAAGTAAAATTTTCAGGTAGTCTTTGGCAAAGGATAGGTAGACGTGTAATACAAATTAGGCCTTTAAAGGAAAAAGATGCTATTAAAATGATGAAAAATAGGATAGGTAGTCACAAAATCAATAATGCGGGTCTTAAAATATTATATGAAAACAGTAATGGTGATTTAAAAATATTTTTAGCAGATACTAAAAAAACATTACAATATATGGCTGATAATTCTATTTATTCAATAGATGAAGATGAATTAGAGGAAAAAATATATGGCAAGAGCAAAAAACAAGAAGCAGAACAATTTGAAGATTTCAAACAAGGAGAAGAGCAAAACGAACAAGGCAGTTTCCATGAGCAATCGACAAACAAAGAAGATTCAAACACGCAAGAAGATAAACAAGAACAAAAAAGCTCCACTCCAACTTTGGTACAAGACGCTTGGGTTTAATGAAAATCCACTTACAATAAAGCCTGCTTTTTTTACTAATGACCTTGAAGGTTACGGTTATATCATTGATGAAATAGAAAGCCATATCACCAATAATAAATTAGTGATAATTGAAGGAGAATATGGTAGTGGAAAGACCTCCATTCTTAAATTTATTATTAATCATTACAAAGGTAATAAAAAAGTATGTTATTATTCTTGTAATAGGATTCAAAAAGAGCTGGATATTGATAGTTTATTACAAGGCAGATATGGTATTTTTGGAAAACTTTTCAAAATTAAAGGCAAAGATATGGTTCTTCTTTTAGATGAAGCATATGAACTTAGCAAAAAAGATTTTGAGAAAATTAAAGAGCATATTCCAAACAACATCAAGGCAGTTATCATGACAACTGATAATACTAATAGGTTAGTTATGGAAATTGATAAAAATGATAATAATATAAGATTTATTTCTCTTTTGGATCTTCCAGATAAAAGTGCAATTGATATGGTTCGTAAAAGAATTGGAAATGTTGCAATTGTTAATGATGAAATGTTATCTTACATTTTCAATCGTTCTGGTAGAAACCCTAGGGAATTTCTTGAAAATTGTGAGGATATCTTAAAGTTAGCATGCTCTAAAGGAGTTAAAAAAATTATGGAAAAGCATGTAGACGAAGCATTAACTTCTGAAATAATAAAAAGTGAAAATAACTAATTTGATTAAAACACCACTATAATAGTGAAATATTAAATGTTTAGAATAGTTATCTCTTTAGAACTTATTTATTCTCCTATTATTTTAACAAGAACTCTTTTTTTCCTCATACCATCAAATTCAGCATAATAAATTTGCTCCCACGGGCCTAAATCTAATTTTCCTGCAGTTATTGCCATAGTTACTTGGTGGCCCATTAACTGTCTTTTAAGGTGTGCATCAGCATTATCTTCACCTGTGTAGTGATGTTTATAATTTAATCCAGATGGCGCTAATTTTTCAGTCCATGCTTTAAAATCTTCAATTAAACCAGATTCAGCATCATTAACATAAACTGCCGCAGTTATATGCATTGGATTAATCAAGACCAAACCTTCTTTAATACCTGATTTTTTGATACATTCTTCTATTTGATCGTTAATATTAATAAAATCAGTTTTCTTTTTTGTTGTAAACCACAAATATTCTGTAAAAGATTTCATAATTTTTACAAATATTCTTTTATATTTTAAATTTTTTGTAATATCTCTTTGATTAATTTTTAGTTATAAAATGTAGAAACATATTTAGAAAAATATTTATAGTCCAAACTACAAACTTAAGTTAATAATATGGAAGATAAACACTTTGGTAAAATTGTACTTTGGATTTTTGTAAGTATAATAATTGTAGGCACATTACTTTCACTTTCTCAAAAGCGATTGAATGAAATAGAAACTACTGGTGCTGCAGGATCTTATTTAGATGATTCTAATTCTAACTGTGTCCTAGGTGATAATAATTGTGAGGGTATTTTATGCAATTCTAAAGAATGTTTGCAAGAATGCAAGACAATTTACACTTTTTCAGATAGGTTAAACTCAGATATTAAAGTTACAGTTACTGGAGCTTGTCAGCTTTATGAAAAAACTTACGCATGTAAAACAAAAGCGCCAAAAATTCCAGTTGGATTTGAATTAGTTAATGTTGAAGCGCAATCTTGCAAAATTTAATTTTTTGAACTTTTTTAGAATATTTTTTCACAGATTAATGCTTGATCTTCTACTATAAAAAGATGTAAAGTTTTATTTCCATCTAATCCTTCTTCATAATACTTTCTTAGTTCCCAATAATCGTTTGGATCAATATTGCCATGAAGAATTGCTTTGCTTGCTTCATGTAATTTGAGGTATTCTTGTATGTCTGTTTTATGATTATTAACTTCTTTTAAAATTCTATAACCTGCTTTGAAAAATTCACTGTTTTGACTTTTTTCACAGGTTAAATATTTATTAAAGAAAAAAAGACCTTCAATTGGGATTCGATTTTTGAGATTAGCTTTTTCTACTGAAGAGTCTATTTCAAAAATATATTTAAGTGGTGAAGCATATGCATAAATCATTTCTTCATCATTACTTGTCAATCGAAAAACATCTTTTACTTCTCCATTTTCTTTGAGTATACATGCACTAAATTCACATTGCTTTAATTTACCCAAGTATGCATTTAATCTATTAACTTCATGGTTTATTGAAATATATTCTTTTTCACAATCTAGTGGGATTTCTCGCATTTGTGGGGGCAATTCAATACAAAAATTTGGTGTCAAATAATCAAATGCTTTTATTAATTCAGGTATGTTTGGGGAAAGTGATTCTAATTTTCTTGTTGCTTCTTGTGCAGGTCTTTGAGGGTCACAAAAAATAGTATCTGCTTTTGTAATTGTGCCTCTAACATCTTTTGCATCTTTGCAGATAAATTCTATGTTATCAACTCCAGCTATTTTAGCATTCAATGTGGCATATTCTATTTTTTTTGGGTCAATATCAATCGCTATTACTTTATTGCAGGTTTTGGCAAATGCGATTGCTTGCATACCTATACCGCATCCCACATCTACAATTATATCACATTCTAATCTAATTGCCCTATAATTTGCAACAATCTGGTTTGTTGCCCATCTTAAATCTTCCTCATTAAAAAAAAATTCAGCAGGCAATTTTTTTATTTTAGAATTTAGAATTCTTGCTTTTGCTACAGAAAATATCTCATCAAAATTATCACTTTTTGTGCTTTTTTTTATTTTGGTTTCATGGGATCCACTTTTAATCAAAGGGATTATTTTATTAATTTCTTTGTTTGCTTGTTTAATTACCTTATCTAATTCTGCGTTTTCATTTTTCATAGTATTTTAACATGGTTTAACATAGTGCTTCATTTAATATTTTTCCTAGAAGCGAAAGGAGGTCATGTTGGTATGTCATGTTGGTTAACATATTTATGAAATTGTACTTCTTTAAAACTTTATTCTTCTTAATTGGTGTATATCTTTGCTTAATTTATTTACTCTCTATAATTTATAACAAGATTTTTAAAGTAAAGATGAATAAATAACACAAACAAGATAATAAGAAAATAAAAATGATAAAACTGGTAAAACAATAAAATGGAAAAACAAAAAAAATGCAAAATAGACAAAATATTAAATTGCCCTAGATGTTCTTCTATTTTTTTTAATTATAAAATGAGAAAACTCACTCATCCAAAAGGAATAGTTTTAGATGTATGTGATAATTGCAATGGAATGTGGGTAGATGGAGACGAAATTGCAATTTTATATGGGGAAACTAAAGAAAGTATTTTAAGAAAAAATAATCCAAAAAATAATCCTAATAAAAAATTAGTTGGAGGTAAAAATGGTAAAAAATCCAAAAAATTCAAGTGAACAGACAAATAGTTCAAAAACTTCATCAGGTAATAAAACCTGGCTGATTGTTGGTGGAGTTGTATTAGCATTAATACTTTTAGTTGTTTTTTGGTATGTATCAACATACAATTCTTTAGTAAAATTAGACCAAAGTGTGAATAATGGTTGGGCACAAGTTGAAGTGCAATATCAAAGAAGAGTTGATTTGATTCCTAATTTTGTAAACACTGTTCAAGGTTATGCAAATTTCGAGAAGAGTACGCTTGAAAGTATAACTAGTCTTAGAAGTCAGTGGCAGACTGCAGAATCTGTCAATCAAAAAGTACAAACTGCAAATCAGATAGAATCTGCTTTATCAAAGCTTTTGATAATTTCTGAAAACTATCCAGATTTGAAAGCAAGTGCAAATTTTATAGCACTACAAGACGAGCTTGCTAATACTGAAAATAAAATTGCAGTAGAAAGGGGAAGGTACAATGATTTAGTTAGACAATTTAATACTAAAATCAAAGTATTTCCAACTAATTTGATTGCTGGAAATTTAGGGTATACTCAAAGAGATTATTTCAATGCAGCAGAAGGCTCACAAAATGCACCTGTTGTAAATTTTCCTTGATTATTTTGAGTCTTTAACAACCCTCACAAAACTAAAATCAAATGAAAAATAAAACTTATTTTTTTCTTAATTTATATTTTTTTAAGAATTGGTTAGTTTTAACTTTAGTTGCTTTTAGTGTTTTTATGGGTATTATTAGTTTAATTAGTTTGAATAGCAATCCTGTTTTGGCACAAAGCACTAATCCAAATGCACCCCTAATTAATTCATATGTTATTGATACTGCTAATGTTCTAGATTTGGAAACTAAAGAATTATTAGAATCTTCGCTTAGGCAATTAGAAAAAGATACTAATGGTGTGCAATTTATAATTTATACTGAAGAAAATATCCCGGATGGAACAACACTTGAAGAAAGAACATTAAAAATTGCAGAAACTAATAAAATTGGAAAATCAGGTGCTGATAATGGTGTACTTTTTTATTTAGCAACTCAAGATAGAAAATATAGATGGGAAGTAGGATATGGTGTAGAAAGTACACTAAATTCGCCTTTGCTTGGAAGAGTTTCAAGGGATTATATGGTTACAAATTTTAAAAATGGTGATTTTCAACAAGGTATTTTAAATGGGGTAAATGTTGTCACAAAAATTTTGATGAATTCTACTGATGCAGACATATTAAAATTACAAAATGAAGATGAAAAAATTACATCATCTACTACTTTAATCTCACTTTTTATTTTTAATTTGATTTTGCCACTTTTACCTTGGATCATCTTTTTAATAATTATAATTTCAATTAACAAATTTACAAAAAATTCAAAGATGAAAAAAAATGCTAAAAATGACAAATATTATTACAGTACAATTCCCTTACTTTTTGGAGGTAGGGGAGGCGGTGGTAATTTTGGAGGAGGTCTAGGCGGCGGAGGTTTCGGAGGATTCTCTGGTGGTGGAGGTGGATTTGGTGGTGGGGGATCTAGCGGCGGATTTTGATCTTCTTTTTAATAATCTCTTTTTTAATAATCTTATTTTTAATTCCACTAACTGCTTGCTTGGTTGTTTTTTTAATTCTTTTATGGATTTTATTAAAATGCTCTCCAGCTAAAGAAAATGCAGAATAAGTATTATCTAATGCAGCTTCTATTGGGGTTTCAATTGCAATATCAAAGAATAGCCTACTTTCACTTATTTCTTTTTTCATTCCAACTTCTTTTATTTTAGGAATAAATATTAATGCTACAATAAATCTTAAGATGGCAGTTATTAAAAATGTTAAAAGTATTATATCTAACGATAAATTCCATTTTGGAGCATTTTTTACAAGCCAAGCTCCAAATAAACCACCTATGATTAACCCAAATCCCCAGAACATATTAAAATACGCAAAAAAACTTGCTCTTTCTTCTTTTTTAGTTGTTTCTAACATATAATTAAAAGAAGTTAATTCAAAACCTCCCCATCCAAAACCTGAAATCATTTCAGATATCAAAAGACAGAGAAATGCTATGTTTATATTTAACATAAAATTGCTCGCAACAAAATACCCTATGGGGAATATACTTACTAAAAAAATTGACACAAACATAGTATTTCTAGTCCCATATTTTTGGGAGTATCTTCCCCAATATTTCATTGTTAAAACTTTTGTTAACATATTTGCGACTATTATAATCATATATTGAAGATAAGAAAGTTTTAGATAACTTAATATAAAAACTGGCATAAATGGGGCAGCAATAAATACTGCAAAAGTAAAAATAAATCTAAAAAGTGTAAAATTACCAAAATTTCCTTGGGTTATATTTTTAACAAAAACATAAAATGATTGCTCTTTACTTTTTGAAGGAACATATTTTGGTTCATAATGTTTTAATAAATAATACCAAGATATTAATTTAGCAATCATTGCAATAGTAAATAAAATACCAAAACCTATCCAAATATTTACTTCATAAAAATAGTTTAATATTAAACCTGCAATCAATACTGATATAATCAAAAAACTGATTGTTACTTTGTTTCTATAGCTAAAAAATTTAGCCCTCTCTTTTTCTTCAACAACTTCACCAATCCATGAAGACCATGCAGGAGTTGCAAGATTTCCTAAAATAAGGTAAATGGTAAATAAAAATGTCAAAAGCAAAATATTTTTTGTAAAGAATGGAATTAAAAATAAAGGGATAAAAGATAATGCCTGGAAGAAAACAAAAAATAAAACTATCTTTTTTCTATCTTTATAATAATTAGTTAACTTTGCTCCAATAAGTTGAAATAAAGAACCAAAAAAATAAGGAGTGGAATATAATATTGCAGTCTCTGAGCTTGTTGCACCTAATCTTATTCCATAAGGTATGATATATTGCTCACCAAATCCATACATAATATTATGTGCAGAACCATCTACTACTGAGTATTTTTTTGTTTTTTTACTTTGTTCATCGGTTAATTTCAATGGTTTTGAATTATCCATTCTCGCGCCAGAACGAAATGCAGTTTAATAATCTCTCTATTTTAAATTGATAATAATTGGCAATAATCAATAATAATTGATAGTAATTGGTGGTGGTTAGTGATTGTTATTAATTGTCGGGTATATCTCTTATAATATCTGCAAAAACTGGATGAAAAATTCTTTTTAGAAACTATTAAATCTCACTTCTACAATTAAAGATAATGTTTATAACCTTATTTTTTTCTTTCTGAAGATATGATAAACATAACTGCTAATAAATTAAAACAAATGATGGAAAAAAAAGAATCTTTTTATTTAATTGATGTACGTTCCAAGGAAGAATATCAATATGGGTACATAAATAATTCTATTAATATTCCGTTAGATAAACTTGTTAAATTGCAAGATTTAACTTCAGTTATATTTAAAAAAAGATATGGATTTAATTTAAATAAAGAAACCCTCTTAATTTTTTATTGTAAATCTGGTGGTAGAAGTTCTTTTGCTTGTGCATTTATGGAAAAAACAGGTTTTAAAGTGAACAATTTACAAGGTGGTTTATTCGCATGGAAACAAATTAACCCAAAGATTAAAATACTCTAATTAAACATCATTTGTTAAATATCATTTAATTTATTTTGGAGTTAACATAATTGAATTGATATTAATCAATAACTGATACTAATAATTAATTTTGAGGTGAGAAATTATGCCAAAAAAAGTAAATGCTTCACATATCTTAGTAAAAACTGAGTCGGAAGCAAATGTAGCTTATTTTGATGTGACACATGGGAAAAGTTTTGAAGATGTTGCTAAAGAGAAAAGTCTTTGTCCATCAAAAAAACAAGGCGGTAATCTTGGTTGGTTTGGACGAGGGCAAATGGTTAAAGAATTTGAAAATGCAGCTTTTTCAATGGAAAAAGGTCAAATATCAAAACCTGTAAAAACTCAATTTGGATATCATTTAATTAAAGTAGTTGATGTTCAATAAAATTTAATATTTAAATTTAATATTTTTTAATTTTCTTTCTTTACAAATTCTAAAACAACTTCCATATGGTTTGTCTGAGGGAACATATCAAACAATGCTAAAGAATTTATTTCATAATTTTTAAATTTTAAAATATCTTTTGCAAGTTGCTTGGGATTACATGAAATATACACTACAACTTTTGGAGATAGTTCATTTATTCGATCTATTGTTTTTTGGTCCATGCCAACTCTTGGCGGATCTGTTACAATAAATAAATTTTTATCTGTTGATATATTTGTGGGATTATTTATTTCTACTCTTTTGAAATGTTTAGCATCAAGACAGTAATACTTGGCATTTTGGATATTATTATTTTTGATATTAATTTGCATTGCTTCGACTGCAGGTGGCACATTTTCAACTAGAATAACTTGCGAAAATATATCTGAATTTAATAATCCAAAAGTTCCAACTCCCGAATACAAATCAACAAGAGTTGAATTTTTCGTCTCATATTTTTCCAATAAATCTTTAACATAAATTAACATCTCATTTGCAACTTTATGATTATTTTGGAAAAAGCATTCAATTGGATAGTGGAATTCTTTATCTAGAAATCTTTTTTTTAGATATCTTTCTCCTTTAACAATATAAAAATCATCTGGGTCATTCGAATAACTTAAATCTTCATCAACTGGAACGTAAGATATAGCAATATTATTTACTGTTGTAATTTTTGAAAAATTTTCTATTTGTTCATAAGCTAATCCTAATCTAGTTGAATTTGAATTAAGGACAAAAACACAAGCTGAATCTATGGAGTTTGAATCTATATTATCTGAATTTATATCACTGCATCTTAATATTACTGATTGAAATGTACCGGACTTTTTTTTTATATCATAAAAATCAATATCTTGTTTTGTAAAAAATTCTCTTAATTCTATAATTAAATCTTTAATTTTATCTTCAACTATTTCACATCTATCTATATCCACTATTGATGAATTTGGTGAATTTAAAAATTTCGATCTTAACCCTAATCCATTTTTATGAAAAAGCAAATCTAACCTATTTCTATAGTTAAAAGGTGGACTTTTGAAAAGTTTGATATTTTCGAAGGGAATTAATTGGAATAGTTTTTTTCTTTTAATTTCCAATTGATTTTCATAGTCAATATGTTGTGTTGAACAACCATTGCAATTCTGGAAATATTTACATTTAGCTTCTACCATTTTATCCTCTGTATTAGTTTATAGGAACAATATAATAATAATTAGGGTTTCTCTTTAAAATTTATGCAAAATATACAATCAGGATATACAAAATACACAAACTATTTTATAGCTCAAAAACACCTTTATAGCTCAAAAACACCTCCAAAACCGACAAGAATAAATAGGTGTTATTTCTTAATATATATTAATCTCTTTTAATACAAGATTTGTAGGTGTGATCATGGGCGTTAAGGATAAAATAATCAAATTAGAAAATGAGATTTCTAGTCTTAGGGAAAATCGAAAATTATTGCAAAAGGAAGCAACTCATGAGCAAAAACTTGCTCTTTACAAAAAAATATGTTCTAAATTAAAACCAATAATGAAAAAAATTAATCGAAGGCTTTTTTTCTTGGGATTTAAAAATAAAGAACTTAAACGAAAATTGTATGTTATTGCAGATAGTTCGATGAAATGCGATGAACTTTTAGAGGATGAATCTAAAATTTTAGAACTTAATGAAAAAGGTGAAGAAGAAGATCTTTTGGAGTTTAGTATCTCAATTAAGCAACTTGAAAAAAAACTTAAATTACTTGATACTGAAATTTTAGAGAAAGCAAAACTTCTAAAAGAAGTACACCAAAAACCTTTGTATGCTGAAATTGGTGCAATGTTAACTTTAAGGCAACTTGCAACACTTCTAATTATGCTCGAAAGGGAAATCCCTTCTATGAATCTATTTTTGGAGAAGCTTGAAAAAGAATGTGTTACTTTGTCTGAGACTAATACAATGAGTCCTCTTCACGAGAAAAATAGACATAGACCAACTAATGATTTTTTTCCTCTCTAAATTTTTTATTATTTTTCTTTTTAATGTATTATAAAACTATAATTAAATAAATCTATATCCAGTTAATGCATGAAAAATACTAGAAACATCATCTCTTAAATATGAACTGTAGAGAAATAAGGCAGTAAATAACAGCCTTTTAATTATTATTTTGGTTGCACTTCTCATTTTACGTATTTCCTAATTTTTAATGTTTTTTGTAAATTTGATAAATATTTATGAAAATAATGGGCAAGCCAAATTCGCTACTTGCCCAAATGATCGGTTCGCAGTTTCTTGCCTGAAAACCTTAATGAAAAGGAAGGCTCCCCATTGTGTGGGTTGATTGGGGGTGGATTGGGTTATAGAATTGGGTTACAGGGGGGAGCCCGCCATCTTAGCATGAGTTTTGGAATTTTAGTTCCAAGCTGTTGTTGGGCCATCGCACTTTGCGATACGCATCCTTTCTTTTTGCCCCTTTTGGGCATATTATATTAGAAGATGCAACTAGTATATAAATGTTATGTTTTTGTATACTGGTTTGGATTATAGTATAAAAAGTATATTGGTAGTCTTAATTAGCTATTTATAAATATTATCTAAATTCCTTTTAAACTAATATATAAATAACTACTTCTTAGTAATACTATTGTAAAGGTTTAAAAATAGTGGAAACCTACTCTTTTGTTTATTATTAATTTTATTTATATAACCAAGATGACTATTATGAAAAAATTACTGTATATACCCGTGATTTTAGATCCAAGAACGGACGGTTTATTCTCTGATGATCCTAGTGTAACCAATGCAGCAGCACATCTTAATAACTCTCGAAATTTTAACATATCCAATTCTAATTTAGATAGAACAATAGATTTGTTTTGGCATCAAGTTAAAGAAGTAATAAAAAAGTATGAAGAAGAAAATGGAAAAATACAAATCATTTATCCAAGTGAAGTGGAGTTAATGGAAGATAAAAAATTTAAACCTCCTATTCAAAATAGTCCTTATTATAATCTAATCTCAACTCTACAAGACGAAGGGAAAAAAATAATACCTTTTGAAGATAGAAAAATCAATTCTGAATATTTTAAACAATATATGAATTTTCATTTTACCAAAGATCCGATATTTGGGTTATTTGCTTATAAAAAATTTATCAAAAAAGAAAAAACTGCACTTATTGAGTTACAAAATAATATGGTTAGAAATCAGGCAAAAAAGATTAATAATTCTTTACCAGATAAATGCATTGGCGCTGTGTTAATAGATGCTGATCCAAGTCATTTTGATGCATTATCTGATATTTTAAACATGGATGCTAAGGTAATTAAAATAACTCCTCCTTTTTTTGAGAGTTTAGCGCAAGGATATAAAGATTCTTTACACAAGTATTAAAAAGTTAAATTTGATTTTATATCTTTTTGCTATACCTTTTTGCAATAAAATTTATATACACTTCAATCTAAAGAAGAATTATGTCAGATGAACCTTCATCAATAACACAAGAAGACTTAAAAAATATGTCTCCTGAAGAAATAAGAGAACTTCAAAAAAAAAATTGCATATTTTGCAATATCATTTCTGGTAAAATACAATCAAAAAAAATTTATGAAGACGAACAAGTTATTGCAATTTTAGATATTAATCCAGCTAATCCGGGTCATTTACTTTTGATGCCAAAGGAACATTATACAATTATGCCTCAAATGCCTGACTACGAAGCAGGATACATTTCAATGGTTACTAAAGCACTTTCTCAAATATGTCTCAAATCCTTAAAAGCTGAAGGAACAAATATTTTTATTGCAAATGGTGTTGCAGCAGGACAAAGATCGCCTCACTTCATGGTTCATATTATACCGAGGAAAAGTAATGATGGCATATCTAGTTTTGGATTAATTAGAAAAAAAGTTGAAAAAGATGAACTTAAAAAAGTACAAAAAAGATTTTTAGAAAAATTAAATGGGACTAGTGGCATTGAAGAAGATTTAGATGATTTTGAAGAGAGTAAAAAGGATAAAAGCAATGGAAATAATGCTCCTATCATAAATAATTCTTCTTCAAATAATCCTGTTTCAAATAATCCCAATTTAAACAGTTCTCATCTAAATCAACCTAGTCCAAAAAAAGAAATTGCTCTTAAAGAAATTCAAAAAAAAGATGATGGCAAAAAAGATGATATCAATCTAGATGACATTGCTAAAATTTTGCTTGGAAAATAAATTTGAGAAATATATTCGAAAATATAAATTAATTAAATGGTAAATTAACTAAAATGGCAAAAAACCCTAATTGTGACATTTGTAGAGCAATAGAAGATAAAACCTCCCTTATGATTTACAAAGACGACGAAATTGTAGCTATGCTAGATGAAAATCCAGCTAGTTTTGGACAAATAGTTGTTTTACCAAAAGATCATTTTACAATAATTGAGCAAGTACCTGATTATATTGTAAGTAAAATATTTCAAGTTGTAAACAAATTATCAGTTGTCGCATTTGAAAGTTTAGGAATTGAAGGAACAAATATTTTAATTCAAAATGGTGTTGCGGGTGGTCAAGGCTTACCTCATTTCATGGTTAATATTATTCCAAGAGTTGATGGTGATGGAATAAATTTAATTTGGCAACCAAAGCAGTTAACTGAAGAAGAAATGTCAACAGTTGAGCTTGTTTTAAAAGAGCAGGCACAAACAATTGGCAATTTCCAATACAAAAAAGATGAAGAAGAATTTGAGGAAGAACAACCTGAGGTGATATCCTCTTCTGAAAGTTCTCATATTTTTTCAAAATCAGAAAAAAATGAGGGAAGTCATCAAGATACATCTGGAAATATTAATGAAGGTCACATTTCAAAAAAGGAAGAAGAAAACTATTTAGTTAAACATTTAACAAGGATAGCTTAAAAATAAATAATCAAATAAAAATCAATAAACACATTATCTAATATCTAAGCCTAGAGGATATCTTTGGGAGCAACAAAAAATTTATATACTGTTCTAAAATAATATGTCTAATAAAGTTATGGTGATTTTATAGTATTGGTATTTCATGTCTCTATTTCAATTATTATAATCCAGTATTATAATTAATATGATCAAAAAAGAGAGAGTAAAAAGAGGTGGATTAGTTTGGTAGATAAAGAAAATGCTTTTATTCTATGGTTTGACCAAGTTGGTATTGATGATGTTAAATACGTTGGCGGTAAAAACGCAAGCCTTGGTGAAATGTACACTAATCTTGTTCCGAAAGGAGTAAATATTCCAAATGGCTATTGTATAACTGCTAAAGCTTATCATTTTCTTTTAGAAAAAGCTGGAATTAGAGATCAAATAAAACAAGTTTTGGGCGGGCTTAAAAGAGAAGATGTAAAAGACCTTAGAATTAAAGCTAAAAAAGTTAGGGATCTTATTTTAAACACAACTTTCCCACCAGAACTTGATGCAGCTATTAAAGAAGGTTATCACCACTTACAAATCCAATATGGTAAAGGTGTTGATGTTGCAGTTAGAAGTTCAGCAACTGCCGAAGATTTACCTGATGCATCATTTGCAGGACAGCAAGATACTTATCTAAATATTACAGGTGAAGAACAATTACTTGTTGCATGCAAGAAATGTTTTGCTTCACTTTTTACTGATAGAGCAATTCACTACAGAATTGACAAAGGATTTGATCATTTCTCAATTGGATTAAGTATTGGTGTTCAAAAAATGGTTAGAAGCGATTTAGCTTCATCTGGTGTAATGTTTTCAATTGATACTGAATCCGGTTTTAAAGATGCAGCATTCATAACTGCAGCATATGGGCTTGGTGAAAATGTAGTTCAAGGAGCAGTAAATCCAGACGAATATTATGTTTTTAAACCAACTTTAAGACAAGGATTTAAACCAATCATAACAACAAGTATTGGCGAGAAAAAAATTAAAATGGTTTATGCAACAGGCAAAGATACCGATGGAAAGACAACAAAAAATATTCCTGTAAAACCAGCTGATAGGAAAAAATTTGTCTTAACCGAAGATGAAGTTTTAATTCTTGCAAATTGGGCAGTTGTAATTGAAGATTATTATTCTTCAAAAGCAGGATACTTTAAACCAATGGATATGGAATGGGCAAAAGATGGAAATACAAACAAACTATTTATTGTGCAAGCAAGACCTGAAACAATCCATGCAAAAAAAGACAAAAACAAAATTAGAACTTACATTCTAAAAGGCACTGGTAAAATTCTAGTCAAAGGCAGAAGTGTAGGCGAAAAAATTGCAAGTGGTGAAGTGCAAGTTATAAGCGATGTTCACAACATTGGCAAATTCAAAACAGGTGATGTTTTAGTTACTGAAATGACTGATCCTGATTGGGAACCAATTATGAAACTTGCTGCAGCAATAATCACCAATAGGGGCGGAAGAACCTGCCATGCTGCAATTATTTCAAGAGAACTTGGAATTCCATGCATTGTTGGAACAAACAATGGGACTAAAGTTCTTGCAGAAGTCAATCATGTAACAGTTGATTGTTCTCAAGGCGAAGATGGTTTAGTCTATGAAGGAGATATTCCTTTTATTATTGATGAAGTGGATTTAACTAATTTGCCAAAACCCAAGACAAAAATAATGATGAATGTTGGAACACCGGGCCAGGCATTTGATGAAAGTTTTATTCCAAATGAAGGTGTTGGCCTTGCTAGAGAAGAATTTATCATTAATTCTTTTATTAAAATACATCCAAAAGCGTTAATTGATTTTGAGAAACTTAAAGATAAAAAAGTTAAAAAATTAATTGAAGGGATGACTTATGGATATAAAGACAAAACTCAGTACTATGTAGATAAACTTGCTGAAGGCATTGCAATGATTGCAGCTGGATTTTATCCGAAAGATGTTATTTTAAGATTTAGTGATTTTAAAACCAATGAGTATAGGAATTTAATAGGTGGCCAAGATTATGAACCTATTGAAGATAATCCAATGATTGGCTGGAGAGGCGCCGCTAGATACTATTCTGAACAATTTAAAGATGCATTTGCATTGGAATGTAAAGCTGTTTTAAAAGTTAGAAATAAATTTGGCTTAAACAATCTTAAAGTAATGATTCCAATGTGCAGAAGCATTATTGAAGGCAAAAAAGTTATGGCAGAAATGGAAAAAAATGGCCTTAAAAGAGGAGAAAATAGTCTTGAAGTTTATGTAATGTGCGAAGTTCCTGCAAATGTTATTTTAGCAGAAGAATTCTGCGAGATATTTGATGGATTTTCAATTGGTTCAAATGATTTGACACAATTTACTTTGGCAGTAGATAGAGATTCGCAGCTTGTTGCACATGTATATGATGAAAGAAATATGGCTGTGAAAAAACTTCTTAGTCAGGTAATTAAAGTTGCTAAAGAAAAACATAGGAAAATTGGCATTTGTGGTCAAGCACCATCTGATTATCCCGAATTTGCAGCATTCTTGGTTGAGCAAGGAATTGATAGCATTAGCTTTAATCCTGATGTTGTAGTCAAATCAACACAAATGATTTATGAAAAAGAAAAGAACCTTGGATGGCATGGATAATTAAACTATTTTTTTTATTTATCTTCATTATAATTTTTACTGATTAACTTTTTTATTGTAAATTCTTAATTTTTTAAATTTCTTTTATTGATTAATCTTTTTATTTTTATATCTTTTTTATATTCTATCATATTTTTTGTCACTAGTCAGTTTATACAAAAACAAATCTTTTTAAATGCTTATCCTTTCTGCTATAATATTATGAAACAAAACAAGCTAAAATACACCATTATATGTTTGATTATATATAATGTTATTTTGTTAGTATTCTCAACAACAGCATTAGCATCATTAAATATGATAAATATGGATCCTTTAGTTCAAAAACTTATTACAAAACCAGAAAACTTACGTATAGCGGTAATTCTTCTTACATATAATGATTCTCCAGAACTTCCCTTTACTAAAGAAGAAATAAGCGGAAGAATATTTTCTAGTCAATTAAATGCATTTTACCAAGAACAATCATATGGAAAAATAATAATTACGGGAGATGTATATGATTGGGAAACAATTAATATTAATAATGCGGATGATTGCACAGGATTCAGAGCATATATTCAACCCATTCTTGCAAAAATAAATCTTACAAATTACGACGATATCCTTATTCTTAATAATAATAATATTTGTAAAATGATTTATGCGGAAAGTATTGGAAAAATAAATTATACTGTTAATGGAAAAAATTATACTTTTGGAACCGCAGTATTATATGATATTGAAAATTATAAGGTGCAATGGGAATATCACGACTTTCCCTATACTTGGCTTGAACAAGCAACAGCGCATGAAGTAGGACACACCATAGGATTAGGTCATTCAAATAGAATGGAATGTAATAATGCCGTTATCGCAGATGAATGTACAATGCAAGAATATGGTAATAAATATGATACAATGGGTAATGGAAGATTTGCACTCCATTTTTCTGCATGGCAAAAAGAAAAATTAGGATGGCTTAAACCAAATATTGATACTGTTATAATTAATACTTCAGGAACATATACGCTTACGTATCTTGAAAATTTCGAAGGTGTACGTGGCGCAAAGATAATGGTTCCTGGAGGGTCAAATGCCATTTATGCAATTGAATATCGAAAGCCTGTAGGGTTTGATCAAACGCTTGCAAAACCAATGTTTAGTGGGAATACGGGATTGTTTGTATCGACGAGTCAAAATTTTTTAGATGATTCCTTTGCATTACTTGATATGTCTCCGACAGAATATGCACCATCACTTCCATGGAACGATACTGATTGGTATAATGTTACTTTGAATGATCGTAATGTTTTTTTTGATTTGAGAAATAAAATTACTATTGGTCCTATTCTTATGCAAAATGATACTCACATTGTTTTTAATGTTACTGTTCCTACAGTTGTTCCTGTAACTATTAATTTTGTATCATCTGAAAATACTACACCTGTATTAACTGAACATATTGAAGTGTTCAATATTCCTATTACTGAAGAAGTAATAGATAGTTATGTTCGGGTTGGAACAATTGTATTAAACACAACAATCCCTCTTGAAATAAAAATGCGATCTACTTCTAATCCTGAAGTAAGTATTCGCATTTCTCCTGTAACAAACATTACAACAGATGTATATGATATTATTAGGGCTTCTAAGACTTATGTTGTAGAGATAAAAGTTACTAAGGGAATTTTTGCGCAAAAGAATAGTGCAAGCATCACTACTAATATTACTGCTGCGCCTTATCCTTATGTTTTTAGTGATTTTTTTCAGAAAAAAGTGATGTTTAATATTACTTCAAAATATCCTCGGCCAACAAATGAATCTCTTGCAGTAGTGTTTAGTTCTCTTTCGGGTCAAGAGTATAATAGTTCTAATAAGACTACTAAGATTATTATTCCTATTACAATGCGTAATCAATCTATTGGTAATCTTAAAATAAATATTTCTATGCCATTCGAATTAGTGATTACTAATACGATGACTAAGTATATGAAGATTAGTACACCAGGTTATTCTGAATTAAAATTTTCAGAAAAGGTTTTGGAATCAAAAAGTTATCCACTTATTGGAATGGCTGGACGAACTATTCCATTAGGAAAAAATGAGTTTGATCAATCGCCAACAGCTTTTTTACCTCAAGAACAAAATATTAGTGTTCAATTTTTGAGTCGATTACACGATTTTTCTAAAACAGAAAAGATGTCAATAACATTATTTGTTAATGATTCAAAACCTGTAGTTCCAACAGTGATGCTTGTTACAGGTAATGAAGAGATTCCTATTAGTGGTACGGTGTATAAAGAATTTTTGCTTAAACCACCACAAATATTTTTTGGAGAAATTGTTATTCATGCAAATTCTCCGATGCTTACACCAGTTATCCGCGTTACTGATGTTGAAATGAAGGATGGGATATCTCGAATTCTTATTCTTGAAGGATTAAATGTTGTTTATAATGGAACAAATGATATTACTGCATATGGTTATCCGATACTTGAAAACGAGACAATGCGATTTAAAGTTTGGGTTACTCGTAAGGACGAATCTCCTGCATTACTCAGTGTTTTAATGAGTTATAAACGAAGAATATCATCTACTGCATACAGTACATATCAATTCGGACAAATATATGCAACAATACCTGGAACAACAATACACAAAACTGATTGTATTGCAGGAACAGATTGTACTACAGGATTATGCGTACAAGGAAAATGTGCTATGGAATGCAATACAGTTAATCCCCCAACTACTCCATTGTGTAGCAACGGTAATCTTTCATATAAAGAATACGGCATCTGTACAAAAAATGGTTTCACTAAAGATTTCTGCACCACAAAAAGTGCAGCATTAAATACAAATGATAGGACATACTATTCCGGATGCACAATCTATCAAAAAATATTGCCTGTGGGAAGTTCATGTACAACTGGTTCTCTTGCAGGGGGGTATATACCAACTGGTTATTGTAATGACAAAGGAGCATGTGTTCCAAAAACAAAAGTTACAGAAGTAATAGCTCCTACCAAATTAGTGATTTCACCAGAAATAATAACTCCTTCAAAAATATCTCCTCCTTTAGAAGTAATAGCTCCTTCAAAAACAATACTTACAAAAATTCCAGTGTCTACTAAATTAATAGTTGCAGAATGATAATCTCTCAATCTTTTGAAATTTTAAGAAATAATCAGAAAAAATTAATTAAAAAATAAAAAAATATTTTTTAGCTTTTTATTTTTGTTCTTATTGAACTGCTGCAAGCTGTTGTTCAATTAGTTGTTGGAATGCTGCATATGGTTGTGCACCAACTATGCTTACACCATTAACAAAGAATGCAGGTGTTCCTGAAACACCATATTGTTGGCCAGCGTTGAAATCTTTTTGGACTTCAGATGCCATTTTTCCAGAATCTAAACATGCATTAAACTTTGTTGCATCTAATCCTAAATCAGTTGCATACTGTTTTAAATCAGTTATTGTCAAAGCTCCTTGATTTTCAAAAAGTTTGTTGTGGTATTCCCAGAATTTTCCTTGTTCATTTGCACATTCAGTTGCTTCTGACGCTTTTTGTGCATATGGATGAAAGCTTAATGGGAAATGTCTAAATACTATTTTGACTTTGCCAGTTTTTACATAATTTTCTTCGATTTGAGGTAAACTTTCACTGTAAAATCTTCCGCAGTATGGGCATTGAAAATCGCTAAATTCAACTATTGTAACTTTAGCATCTTTTGAACCAAGTATTGGATTGTTATCTGTGCCAATTTGTAAAGTTGGCGCTCCTGCACCGTTATCTGGGGCAACAAGATTACCATTTCCATTATCTGATGGTGCTAATGTGCTTAAATCTTTTATCTTGCTATACAAATTAAATGTAACTGCAAGGTTAACAACTGTCAATAACAGAACAACTACGACCAATATTGTCGATACATTCATTTTTGCCATAAATCCATCCCTCCATATTTTGATAATAATCATAATAAGTTTTTTTAAATTTTTTCCCATAATTCCTTATTATGTGTTATTTACGAGAGAACAAAATGGCAGGTTTAAATAGCTTTTGTTTAATTTTCCCATTTTATATTATATTTTTATATTAATTTTAAATTATTAATCACAGAATGTACAACTACAACCAGGTTTAATTCCTAATTTTTGATTATTTGCAACATTATTTAAGTAAACTATTTTTTTTGGATAATTTTCAGATACAATATTGTTATTTAAAATCGGATTTGGCATTGTTACAGTTAATAATTTATTATTGATGTTAACTACTTTATTTTTATCACAAATTATTGTTGCACCATTTGTTTGGCAATCACAATTTAATAATCCTATATTTTTTTGTATGCTTTTATTTTCAACAATTGGAATAGCAGGTTTTGGTTTACCTATTAATGTTTTACATTCTGATGAAATAATTAAAGGATTATTATTGTTATTATTAGGTTTATAATCTGGCAAAGGCACTGATATTGGATTTTTCTGTTGATTAGAATTTATTGAATTTGTTCTTGACCAAACAGTTATTTTTATTATACTAGATCTTTCGTATTGGCCATCATTAACTGTGTAGGGTATTTGATAATATCCTGCTTTTTCACCTATAAACATTCCTGCTAAGCTTATTGGACTTTGAAAAATTATTTGTACTTTTGTAGAATCCGAATCAATTACAGTTGGGGAAATTTGAACTGATTCTCCTTGATATATTTCATAATATGCAATTTGCGGTATTGGTGGTTGATTTGGTTTTAAAATCTCTATGCAAAAATTAATGTTATCTTCATATTCTCCATCGCTAACTTTAACAGATGTTTGATAAATTCCTGCATCCCCAATTTTTGTTTGCCAAATTCCATTTGAACTTAATGGTTCTTTGTATGTCCAAACTATTTTTCCAGCAGGTCCATATCCTTTTTTATAATCTGGATCAGATGCAAGTAATTGTGGTTTTACAATTTCACTTTCCCAAACTGTTATTGCACAATTTGCAATTCCTTTACCTTGAGCAGTCGATGGGTAAGCATTATGTGAAGTTAATGCAAATGAGCTTTTTGCTAATGCTAAAACTAAGAGCAATAGTAAAATAAGATGTACTAAATAATATTTTGAAAAAATAAGACTGTTTTTTGTTTGCATAATAATTACAAGGGCTTTTTACTTATAAAGTTTTGTTATTTTCTGACTATGGCGTAGTCACAATTTATTTTAGAAAATTTGTTTAAAATTAGTTAAAAAAATCAATTAAAAATAAAGATAAAAAAATAAAAAATTAATAAACCTAAGCTTGTGTCCAAGCTATTGTTGGTGGTCTGTTTTTATGTAACACAACTACTTGAACATCGCTACTGACTTGCAAATTTTTATTGTTTTTGCATTTAACAGTAACTTGGTATGTTCCAGCATCGCCGTATGTTGTTACTTTGGTATTTGAATCCATCCAACCACTATATGTTACAGTTGCTTGATTCATAGGTTCAGGATCAACACATCTTACATTTAGCTTAACTGTTTCAGTTTCGTAAACAGTTACATTGTCAGGTGCTAAGAGTTGTGGTGGTAAAATCACAGGTAAAACTTCAACACAAAATGAGGTTTCATCCCAGAATTCTCCATCAAAAACTTTACCTTTTATTGTATAAATTCCAGCATCTCCTTTTTTAGTTTGCCAAACGCCGTCTTGTCCAACTTTTCCGCTAAATTCATATGTTAATTTACCTTGTGGACCTACATCCTTGTCAGGATCGGATCCTTTCCAATTAATTTTAACAGTTTCTCCTTCTTTAACAACTATTGGACAATTGCTTTTTGGAGTGTTTGGACATTCATAACAAACATAGTTGTATTTGGTGTTTTGAGTAAACCCTTTGAAAAATGGCATTACATTATTCACTTTATACGCAATAAATAATTGGGTCTTATCTAAACACGCATCATTTTTACATTCAGAAAGAACTATTTTTGCGTCAGTACCACATACTGCTCCTAAATTATAATCTGTCATTGTCGCTTGAAAAACCTTTTCATTGGTTTTTTCAACATTGCAGTTTGCTGTCGGATTGGTTGTTGAACCAGTTGACAAAGTTGGTGTTGCATTAATAGATAATGCTGACATAATTAGAACACCTAAAACTGCAATTAATACTAAAATTTTTTTTGCATTCATATTTGCACCCCTCTAGAGTAATGAATACTATTAAAATATAACTCCATACATATAAATCTTTTGGTAATTAAATCAATAATTTAGGGTAGTTTAGTTGCAATCTATATGCAATCTACCTTAGGATGTATAAACTTTAGAATAACTTTTATCTTTTTTGTCTGCCACATGTGCAACCAATATCTGTATAACATGTTCCTTTGCATGAACCTGAATTTAAATTCCCACCTTTAAACATTGGAATTGATGATGAAGATTTTAAATAGTTTGAATTATCTTCTGAATTATAGTTAGAACTATTTTGTGAACTAGAACCATATCCTGATTTTTTAGACCCATATGACATAACTTTAATTAATAGAAAATCCTATTTAAACTTGATGTTTAAGATGAAAAAATAAAATTAATTAGATAACTTAGTAAATAAATTCAATTGTTATTTCTTACTCTATCTTTTTCTTTTGTTGGAATTAAATCAAATGTAATTACTGCTCCCCATGCTATGATTATTGCAGCTGTTATTGTAAAACCTAGTGCAATGTCAGTAGTCCAATTATTACCAATTAAAAATAGTTCACCATTCCACCAATGATCAACTAACCCAAATATTGCTCCACCTGTTAGAAGTAATGTTAAATAACCATGTTTTGTTTCATTTTTCCAAGAAGGAATCTTATTTCTAAGAAAACCATGAATTAATGCAGCTATTGTTGGTACAATATAACACACCATTAAAACCACCCCTATTTTAAAATTATTAATTTTTTTTATTTACATTGTTTTTATATTTTCTATACTCAAAATTTAAATACTAATTGATGTATTTATATTTTATGATTTTTATAATTATTAATATTATTTGCACTTTATACTTTTTTCTAACTTCTCTTCCCACTTTATTTTCATTTTTTGGTATAAATTTTCCATTCTTTTTAGGATTCCTGCCCGGAATTGTAAACTTGCTTTTGCTTTGTCTTTGTACACTTTGGCTTGCAATTGATGGTTTTGGAGAAAAACATTTAGTAAAAACTTTAAGCCTAATTACTGCAGGCATATTGACTTTGTATTTCATAGTGCAAGTACTTGCTTTACTTAATATTGTAATCATTCCTTTGCCAGGTATTGCATCATTTGGGGTAAGTTTATTATATTTTGCAGGAGGAGTATTCTTGCTTTTTGGAATATTTTTACATCATATGAATTAAACTTAAAGTCTTTGAATTTTATCAAATATAAAAGAATTTATAAATGACTTCAATTTCTTCGCAGAAAGTGATACTATGGGAAAAAAGAAAAATAAAGGCGTAAAAAAACTTAGTGCAAAGAAAGAGAAATATCTAAAGTTTAGAAAGGAGAAACCCTCGATACAAACATTTGCATCACCTGAACTTAACGAAGACCAAGTTAAGGATATGAGGGAATCTGAATCCAGGCTTAATCAATTTTTAAGATTTAATAAAAATAAGCCTACCAAAGAGGTTAATGAGAGAAGAATGAAAAGTAAAAGATAATTCTTTCTTTTATTTTTTCTTTATATTTTTATATTTAGATTAAATTTTGTTAATTCATTCTTCAATAATTTATACTACTATAAAGTGTATAATAATAGATAGGTTTATATTATCTGCAAAATTATTACAATAAATGAAAGAATCTGCTTTATCTGAATCGGATATAAAGATACTTGAACAAATATATATTGCTCAAGGCAGTAAATTGAATGTTTCTCCTGAACAGTTTGTTGAGGGGATTAATTATAGAATTGAACAAGAGATTTACAAAACAGCACGAGAAGCTCTAGCGAAACAAACCGTGGAAGAATTAAAAAAACATCACTCTTACGATTTGGAGGTAGGTATTGATTTTATGATAAAGATAACATTTACCTGTTATATTCAAAAAGAAACTTGCAATGTTCTTATTCACAATGGTTTTAAACAGGAAGAAAATTATTGCTCTCCGAAATTTGAGGGTTTAACTAATGAACAATATGAATTAGCAAAATTAGATGTTATGGATTCATTTGTTGAATTTGCTTCTAATTATTTTATGAATCAAGAAAATAAATTAGTTCCAGTAAATCGTGATGCTAATTTGATGGTTCCATTAACTGAAAGAATAAATTTAACTTTTCAAAATAATTAGATTTTTTTATATAATTTAACGAGCATGGTTGAATCCAGAACAACCTTTTCTTTTGCCTTTCTTACAGTCAGACAAAGAAAAGTTTGACCAAAAGAAAATGCTTCGCAATTTTTTAATTACAAATTAAACGAGCCTGGTTGAATCCAGAACAACCTTTTCTTTTGCCTTTCTTACAGTCAGGCAAAGAAAAGTTTGACCAAAAGAAAATGCTTCGCAATTTTTTAATTACAAATTAAACGAGCCTGGGAGGATTTGAACCCCCATTTCCTGGTATCCCCAAATACATATGCTCAAGAGATTATCTTTCATTGCTTGTAAATACCGAAGCCAAGTGTGCTTCCAGATTACACCACAGGCCCTTTATACAAAGAAGTAGGATTAAGTTCTCCTATTAATATTTTCCTCCTTTCTTGATAAGTTGTGTTTGGAGGACAAAAACCATATCTTTTCCATATTCTATATCTTGATAGTTTCATTTCATTTTTTGGTTTGATTTTATCAACCCACTTTTTCATTGCTTCTTTTCCAACAATTTGTATGGAATATTTTCTATTTTGGTTTTTGTTCACTAATTTTCGTTTGTATGACTTAGCTTTGA
>CAZSAD010000023.1:0-28798 GCA_964604995.1 uncultured Methanosarcinales archaeon | reverse complement strand
GTGAGTATTGCAAAAATCCTTTAATATGCAAGCACTGTGGAAAATTAGTACATCAATTAGTAGAAGAGAATGATATAGTTATATGCAAGCATTGTAAAAACCCAATAAACGAGACGAAACTGATAGGATTTTCTTTGATATGTCCATTATGTAAAAAACCACAAAACGGACAGTCACATGCACAAATCTAAATCAGTTTATAATTATTTTTAATTTATTAATCTATTTCTCGTCTGTTCAAACAAAATATTATTTATTTCTTCAACAAAAATGTAAAATTAAGTTTCTATTATTAACCAACACTTGTTATACTTTAGAGATATAATTTGTATTGGGTAGGGTGGATTAAACTATTCTATTTTCAATATCAAAATAATATTTAATATCCAAATAATATTAAAGGTGAACTAAAAATGGAATCAAAAAAAATATTATCAATTTTCTTAATATACATTATGATTTTTACATTTGCTGCATTTAGTGTCCATGCATGGGCAAATCCAGCAGCTATAGATCTTGGAGAAGCTAGCAATTTTGCAGTTTTATCAAAAGTAGCAATTACTAATGTGCCTACATCAGCTATTACTGGAGACATTGGAGTTAGTCCAGCAGCTGGTACATTCATTACCGGTTTTACATGCCCAGCAGTAACTGGAACAGTACACGTTGTTAGTGCTGGCGGTCCTACACTTGCATGTCAAACAGTAGATCCTGATTATTTAACTCCAACAATTGGATCAATGCAAGCAGCATTCACAGACGCTTATTCAAGAGCATCTGATGTTACTATGGATACAGATCTTGGTGGCGAAACACTTACACCTGGGATTTATACTACTGCAAATAATTTAGGAATAACATCTGATGTTACTCTAAATTGCAACGGTAATACAAAAGGAGTCTTCATATTTAGAATCGGTGGAGATTTAGATTTATCCGCTTCTACTAATGTTGTTTTAATTAATGGTTGCCAATCAAAGAATGTCTTCTGGGCAGTTTCTGGCATAACAACAATTAATGGTGGAGTTGGAACAGAATCTACTTTCTCTGGAACTATTCTTGGCGGTCCAGCCACAACAGAAATTACAGTAATTACTGGTTCAACAGTAAATGGAAGATTACTAGGGGAAAAAACAATCGCATTACAAAAAAATACAATCACATTACCAACTGATGCAACTGATAATACCCAACCTGTAATAACTTTAAACACACCAAATAATTTTATAACTACTAACAATCAAAGCAGTTTAAACTTTACTTTTGTTGATGCAGTTTCAACTACAGCTAGTTGCAACTTATATATAGATAGTGTTTTACACAATGCTAGTTTAACTGCTAACAATAATACTCGTACATTAATTACTCCTAATGTGCAACTTACACAAGGAGCACACACATGGTATGTTAATTGTACAGATTTATCTGAGAATGTAGGAACTTCTACTCCAAAAACAATTAACATTGCAGCACTTGATATAATCTCACCAGTAGTAAGTTTAGTAAGTCCTATTACTTCTACTTGGAGTACTGATGTTACACCTGCTTTTACATTTAAGTATGTTGATGCTTCAAGTTCAACAGCATCTTGTACTTTGTTTGTAGAGGAAGCAGCTTTAGGAACAAATAGTTTAGTTGCTAATAATACTAACACTATAATTACTGCCAATGCTTCTTTAAGCCAAGGTAGCAATAATTGGTATGTAAATTGTACAGACCAATCTAATAATGTTGGTAAATCAAGTGTTAGAACAATTTTAATAGATTCAATTTATCCAATATCATTAATTAACAATGTCAATTCTGTGAGTAGTGGTTATGGTACTAACACTCCAACTTTAGTCATTAACTTTACTGCTAATGATATTAATCTAAAGAATTGGACATTATCTTTATATAATTCTAATTTAGGATTATTACAAAGTTGGATGGGAAATACTATTAATCTTTCTGCAGTTGAAACATATACTGTTACTTCAAATGGTACTTACTATGTGAATTTAACAGTAAGAGATGATGCTAGTAATATAAACTCTACTTTGTTTACTGTTTATGTTGATCAATCTGCACCAGTAATCAATAATCTATCAATTAATAGTTTAACTAGCAGTAGTGCAACTCTTACAGTTAATGCTAGCGATATTTTTTCCGGGATATATAATTGTAATTATAGCAATGCTGGAAATGGCAGTTTAACTTTAAGCGGTGGATTATACACTGCTACTTTAAGTGGTTTAAATGCTAGTACAACTTACATAGTAAATGTTACTTGTTATGATAAAACAGGATATTTTGTAAGTAATACTCATAACTTTACTACTAACGCTGTTTTTGTTGCACAATCAGTTGTGAATCTTGGAACAGCAAGTGATTTTGTCATCTTAGCAAAATCAGGAATTTCAACTACTGGAACAACTACAATTACAGGAGATATCGGTGTAAGTCCGGCAGCGGCATCTTATATAACTGGATTTGGATTAGTGCTTAATAACACATATGCAACATCTTCTTTGATTACAGGAAATGTTTATGCAGCTAACTATGCACCTCCAACACCAGCTATGATGACTACAGCTGTAAGCAATATGGAAACAGCATACACTGATGCAGCTGGACGAACAAATCCTTATGTTACTGAACTTGGAGCTGGAAATATTGGTGGAATGACACTCTTAGCTGGACTCTATAAATGGAGTACTGGAGTTACAATACCAACTGATGTTACACTTTCTGGAAACTCATCCGATGTATGGATATTTCAAATTGCACAAACTCTTGATATCAGTAATGGTAAGAAAATTATTTTAAGTGGTGGTGCAAATGCTTCCAATATTTTCTGGCAAGTTGCTGGTCAAACAACACTTGGAACAACATCTGTGTTCAATGGAAATATTTTAGATCAAACAGCAATTGTACTAAATACCGGTGCAACCTTAAATGGAAAAGCATTGTCACAAACAGCAGTTACATTAGATGCTAGCACAGTATTATTTCCAATAACTGTTAATGAAATCCCACCAACAACATTTGTAGTAAATCCGGGCTCATCATGGATTAATACGAACTTCAATTTTACATTAAATGCTACGGGTTACACCAATGTATCATATATTAATTATACATTAAACAATGTGTCACATCAAATAAACAGTAGTTTTTATGAGGTTTTGATAAATGATAGTGGAAATTATACATTAACATATTATGCTGTTGATTTATTAGGTAATATTGAATCATCAAAAACTATCTATATATTGCTTGATAAATTATCACCTAACATAACTTCATTTATATTATCGTCCTCAAGTGTACATATTGGAGATACAATAACAAGCATATGTACTGCAACAGACAATTTAGATTCTAACCCATCTATAGTTGTAACTGGAATAGACACATCAACTTTAGGATCAAAAACAGCTACATGTACTGCAACAGATGCAGCAGGTAATGTTGCAACAACAAATACAGATTACACTGTAAACACTGTCTCTTCAGGAGGAAGTGGTGGCGGTGGAGGCGGTGGCAGTTTTACACAAGGTCCAGAAGGTTATATTGGATCAGCTTCACATGAATGGGATACAATAGATGCAAATTCAGTAGCAATAATGAGTATAAACAATCCTCAGATTGCTGTTACTGAAATATCATTTGATGTAGTAAACACATTAACAAAAGCAAGTTTACAAGTTTATAGCTTATCTGAAAATCCTACATCAACACAAGCAGCACCAAAAACATATCAGTATCTGCAAATTGATACTAATGGAATTGATAGCTCTGATGTTTCATCAATATTAGTGAACTTTGCAGTTCCAAATTTGTGGATGTCACTCAATAATATTGAGAAGAGTAATATCATTTTATACAGATACCACAATGGTCAATGGGAAGCATTGTCAACAACAAAGATAGGAGAAGAAGGTAGTTCTCAATTTGGCAATACATTATATCAAACCATATTATCTGATTTTAATAGTGTATGGTATGCTATTGGGAATAATCCATATGATGTAACTACAACAACATCACAAACATCACAAACACAACCAACTTCCACATCAACAACAAATTCAGATAACACTAATGAGAACACTGGTACAGTTGGTCAAGAAAACAATACCTCTACCCAACTTGCCCAAAATATTTTACCAAATGGAAATTTACTTACTGGTGCAGTTATATCTGGAAAATCAGCTATGGGTGGTCTGTTTGATACCATAGGTGGTCTATTTGATACTGTAGGCATTTGGTGGAATCAGTTCACATACTGGATTACGCATTTGTTCGTTTAAAAAGTTATTAATCATTTTTTTTATTTTTTTCAAATAAAATAATCAGATCAAGAATATGGAATTCATGTAAAATTAATATTATAGGGGGAAACAAAATGGCAAAGAAAAGCAGGGGCGGAAGAATGACTGCAGCAAAAAAAAGAGCTGCAAAAAGTCCAGGTGGTAAAGGTATGATAAAAAACAGACCAGTTGGAAAAAATATAATGAGAACTTAAACATTAAATGTATCAACAAATATTTGTTGCTTCACATTTGAGCGCTTTACATTTAAGCTTATTTTTTCATTATAATCTATTTTCATTTAAAATATTTTTATTAAAAATATGTAGATAATCCAAAGTCAAGGAACGGGGGTGTTCATTTATGACATTTTTAGGAATATTACTGGGATTTTTAGTAAGTTTAGTTATATCATCTATTATTATTTACATAGCTACAAAATTAGTTGGAGAAACCGAAGGATTTGGTACAGCGGTATTAGCTGCACTTGCAGGTGCAATAATATTTTCACTTGTATCTTATTTTATAGGAATAGGTTGGGTTGCCGCATTGATTGGTGGAATAGCATGGCTTCTTGCTCTTGGTAGTTTATACACTATTGGTTGGTTGAAAGCTTTAGGTATAGCAATTATTGTATGGGTTTTTGCAACACTTGTAAGTATTGTACTGCCAACTATTGCAGGTCCGCTTTAAGAAAATAAAATAAAAATATCAAAATAAAATAAAAATATCATTTGAGTATATTAGAGACAAAAGGCTATTGTCAAAAAAAGTTGGCAATTTGTCTTTTTAGATTTGTCTCTTCAAAAGATACCTAATCATTAGTTACACCTCTATAAAATGTAATAATGAATAAAATTATTGGTATTAAATTATAATCGGGAAATAAAAAAAATTTGGAGAGTGTTTTTTATGGAAAAAAATTTGGAAAAAAACTATGATTATCATAAACAAAATGACTATCCAGGTGAAAGGACAGCTGAGAAAAAAAGAGTTGCTGATAGAGAAGAAGCTGCTGATAAAAAAGCTGATGCAAGAGTTGCTCAGAAAGGTAGAACCGATGAATTAATAGCGGACAATAGAGTTGCAAAAAAAGGTCGAGCTGATGAATTAGTAGCAGACAATAGAGTTGCAAAAAGAGGCAGAATGGATGATGAGCTCATGGATTCTGAGATAGAAAGAAGTACTGCCAGAGCAAAAAGAGTTGATAGGGCAAGGGACAGTGCAGACATAATAGGATTAATCATTGTTGCAGGAGTATTAATTATTTTGTTTGTTGGATTAGGCTGGGGATATATGGCATTAAGACAGCAATCAGAAAAAATAGATTCCCTTAACCAACAAATAGCTAGGGGTGTGCCTTCATCAAATGTTCTTAATTCAGGTAATAATGTATATACTGATTTAAGTAATGCAAATAAACAGATTCAACTCAATAGGGCATTTCTTATAGATATAGCAGATGTTAAACAGGAAGTCTATAATTTAAATCAGTATAATAGTAGTTATTCCAATGCATACCAATTATGTGCAAATTTTATGGAAAAGACAAATAATATCAACCATGCAATGACAAGATTTGCTGAAAAAGAAGTTATTTACTATAATCAAATTGCAGTTCTTGCTGACAAACCTCAATGTAAAATTAAAATAAATGCATTGAGTGAAGCTACACTAAATAGTAAAAATGCAAATGAGCAGTATTATCTTCAAAACATGAATGAATGTGATAGAGTAAAAGATAATTCCTTTGTTAGTGCACAAGAAACTGTAAAATTAAAAATTGCTTGGGAAAATGCTTGGCACGATGCTAATGTAAAAGCACTAGCATTCACAAATGCAGAAAAAGAAGTAATTGTATGCTTTGCTTAAACACAAATTCAATGTAAAATTAATTGATAATAACATAAACAAATACACAAACAAATCGCGGTTGGGGGGGATATTATGAAATATACAAAAGGGGATAAATTTGATAGGATAAAAAAAAGCATAAATCCAGAAGACAGCATGTATTCTATACTTAGACGGGATACTGCAAGTTTTGAAGATGAAACAAAGCAAAAAGGAGAAATTGCATAATAAAAATGCATACCTAAAATTTACATAAATAACAGCAATGTGGAGTAAAAAATAAAATGGACCCAACACAAGAACCAACATCAGAACCAACGCCAGAACCAACACAAGAAACCTCATATAAAAAAGTAGTTGAGACAACAGAAAATGTTGGGACAGATGGTAAAAACAATCATAAAATTGTTACTGAGCAAACTGAAACGACTGAAACCCAATAAGAAGAAATTGCATAAATAAAATGCAAGTAGAATGATAAAGAGGTAATAAAATGAGTATAACCCCAAATGATAATTATGTGGAATATGATGAGTTGATAGATGACGAAGATTTGTACAGCAGCAAGAGTAGATCAGAGATGCTTGACAATGATGAAATTTCTTCAGGAGAAGATGGGTTCCTTGAAGGCTATGATTATGCCGAAACAGAACTACATGAAGACAAAAATTTTGAAGAAGAAACTCAAGAATATTAATTACAACATCAATGTTTCAACAAAAAATTTTGTTGATTCATATTATTTTTATTTTTTTATTAAATATTTTAGTAGTTAAAAAGTAAAGAAATAGGGGTGTTTAGTTATGGTATTTTTAGAGGTGATAGTGGGAGCTCTGGTAAGCCTCATCTTATCAGCAGGTATTATCAGTTTAACTACACATTTAATTGGAGAAAAAGGAGGATTTGGTACAACAATATGGGTAGCACTCGCAGGTACAATATACTTAATGTATTTTTTAACATAATTAATGAAACATTATGCTAAAATATTATGCTATTCCATTGGCAGAGATAAAAAAATGCATTGCTTAATGATAGTTGGACGTTAATTCGTGAACAATATTATATATAAAATAGAATAGTGGGTTGACAAAAAATGAAACAAAAAAAAATACTTTCAAATATCTTTGTATATCTGACGATTTTTGCATCTATAATATTATTTAGTGCAACTAATGTTTATGCTGCGCAGTCATCTGTAAATCTTGGAACAGCAGGCAATTATATTATACTTGCAAAATCTGGAATTTCAACAACTGGAACAACATCAATTGTTGGAGATATTGGTGTAAGTCCAATTAGCAGTACAGCTATCACCGGATTTGGATTAATAATGAATCCTTCTAATCAATTTTCAACTTCATCTAAAGTGACTGGAAAAATATATGCAGCAAATTATAGGTCTCCAACTCCAACTGTTTTAACTACAGCTATAAGCGATATGCAAAAAGCGTACACTAATGCAGCTGGAAGAACAAATCCTACTGCTACTGAACTTGGTGCCGGAAATATTGGTGGAAAAACATTTTCTCCAGGTCTTTACAAATGGAGTAGTGGTGTTACAATACCAACAGATGTCACACTTTTAGGCGGTGCAAACGATGTTTGGATATTTCAAATAGCAGGAACTCTCGATGTTAGCAATGGTAAGAAAGTTATGTTAAAGGGTGGCGCACAAGCAAAGAATATATTTTGGGTAGTTGCTGGTCAAACAACACTTGGAACAACATCTGTGTTCAATGGGAATATTTTAGGTAAAACTGCAATTGTACTAAAAACCGGTGCAACATTAAATGGAAAAGCATTGGCACAAACAGCGGTTACATTAGATGCTAATAGTATATCATCGCATATAAAACCAATCACAGATACAATTCCTCCAGTTATAACTATACTCGGAACAAACCCAGTAAACATAATTCAAAAAACTATTTACACTGATGCAGGTGCAACTGCACGGGACAATGTAAATGGTATTGTAACAGTATCTTCTTTTGGTATTGTTAACACTGCAATTATTGGAACATACATAATAACCTACAAAGCAAAAGATACTGCAGGAAACGTTGCAACAGCAATAAGAACTGTTAAAGTTGTAGCTGCTAAAGATACAATTCCTCCAGTTATAACTATACTCGGAACAAACCCAGTAAACATAATTCAAAAAACTATTTACACTGATGCAGGTGCAACTGCACGGGACAATGTAAATGGTGTTGTTAAAGTATCATCATCAGGTACTGTTAACACTGCAATTATTGGAACATACCTTATTACATACAAAGCAAAAGATGTTGTAGGAAACACTGCAACAGCGAAAAGAACTGTTAAAGTTTTAGCTGCACCAATTACTGCGCAGTCATCTGTAAATCTTGGAACAGCAGGCAATTATATTATACTTGCAAAATCTGGAATTTCAACAACTGGAACAACATCAATTGTTGGAGATATTGGTGTAAGTCCAATTAGCAGTACAGCTATCACCGGATTTGGATTAATAATGAATCCTTCTAATCAATTTTCAACTTCATCTAAAGTGACTGGAAAAATATATGCAGCAAATTATAGGTCTCCAACTCCAACTGTTTTAACTACAGCTATAAGCGATATGCAAAAAGCGTACACTAATGCAGCTGGAAGAACAAATCCTACTGCTACTGAACTTGGTGCCGGAAATATTGGTGGAAAAACATTTTCTCCAGGTCTTTACAAATGGAGTAGTGGTGTTACAATACCAACAGATGTCACACTTTTAGGCGGTGCAAACGATGTTTGGATATTTCAAATAGCAGGAACTCTCGATGTTAGCAATGGTAAGAAAGTTATGTTAAAGGGTGGCGCACAAGCAAAGAATATATTTTGGGTAGTTGCTGGTCAAACAACACTTGGAACAACATCTGTGTTCAATGGGAATATTTTAGGTAAAACTGCAATTGTACTAAAAAATGGTGCAACACTAAATGGAAGAGCACTTGCGCAAACAGCAGTTACATTAGATAGCAATAAATGCAATAAAGTGTAATTTGTTTAGATGAAAAAACAATTATCCAAATAATAATTTACAGAAATAAAAAATTATTTATTATATAATCAGGGGGGAAACCATGAAAAATATTTTTAATAAAAAAGGAGGAATACTCTCACTAATTGGGGCAGTAGTGGTTGTAGTAATTATCGCAGTATTATTTTTCAAGTTTTTTTAAACTTAGCATTTCAAAAGAAGAGATAAAAATATCAAAAATTTTACCGCAAGGTAATTAGTCATATCAACAGTTATCAAAATTGAGTAATATCAAAATTGAGTAAAAGTAATTACTAAATAAAAATAATTAATATCTAGGTGTTAAAAAATGGAAAACGATGAATCAAAGGAAGATAAACTTAAGGAAATAAAGAGTTGCATAAATAAAGAAGATAGTTTGCATTATATTATTAAAGAAGAATCAGAAGCTTTTGAAAAAAAGAGCGAGAAAGAAGGAAAAGGTACAATACCTATCATGACTTATGGTAATTATGTAGTATATCTAAAAGCAAATTGTTCTTTTTTACCAAACATTCCCTTATCTAAATTCAATTATACTTCTGGAACATTTGAGAAAAAATGGGGATCAGATCATAAAACAATTGTACTTACACCGAATCATTCAAGCATCAGAAAAATTGAGATGGAAATTGAAGGGATGGATATTCATAACATGAAATTGCTTCCTGATAAAACAGGAGATGTGCTTGAAGATACTGCCAAAGTTAAGATAACAAGGCATTATAGATTTTCTATCGGTGATATGGAAAATAAAGGAGATACACACTTAGCATCTCCGGGAGAAGTAAAAGCTAAGGTAGATTCTGATCAGGAGCTAAACAATGGTTGAAAACGAAAAAGAACACGGATTTATGGGAATGATAAAAGATGGATTGGGTTATTTATCTAGTATTATTTCAGCAAGTATATTTTCGCCTATAGCAGAAGGTGCGCAAATTGTTATGAAAGATATTGAAGAAAAAATAATACAAATAGAAAAAAGAGTTCTGCGAAAATTACTTTCTTTTTTAGTAATTGGATTCGGAGCTGTATTTTTACTGTTTGCACTTTTTTCATATCTAAGGGAATTTTTAGGTTGGAGCAACACTGCAGCCTATTTTTCTATAGGGATAACTATTTTTGTGATTGGGCTACTGTTAAAATTAAATGAATCTTATAGGTGAAACAATGAATAATACTACAAATTTTACTAAGTTCTCTGGTGCAAAACAAAGAAAGTACAAGAGCGTTGATAAGAATACACGAGATAAAATGGATGCTCTACACGAGAAGATAATGAAAAATCTTAATTTTGAAACAGAAAAAAATGAAGAGGCAACGCGTAATTTATACGTTGAAAAATACATTGAAAATAACGATAGTAATGAACAACAAAAAAGATTGGGTATTTTTTATTGATAAAATATTATTCAAAATATTATTAGGTGAAAAAAATGATGGAATACTATGATTACGGATATGGTATGGGCTTTTTCGGATGGATACTTATGGTGCTATTTTTGGGAGCAATAATTTGGTTGGTAGTTTGGCTTGTAAATAAGATCAAATCTTCAGAAAATTACAATGGACGAAAAACTCCACTAGACATACTTAAAGAAAGATTCGCAAAAGGGGAGATAACAAAAAAAGAGTATGGTGAGATGAAAAAAGAGATTATGTAACAAATAAAATTTAACAAATAAAATTTCGAATTGAAAATGATAACAATATTTAATACAAAACAACAAACAAGGTGAAAAAATGGCTAATGCAAAAACAAAAAATTCTACAGAAATTTCAGGAATAAGACAAAGAACACATGAAAGTGTTGATAAAATAATGGACAAAGCTGAAAGCATGAGAGAAAACGGTGAAGAAGCAATGGATAATTTGAAAGAAAAAGTAGTAATGACCAGGGAAAATGTCGATGGTTATATTCGCAAGAACCCTGAAAAATCAGTATTGATTGCAGCAGGTATTGGTGCAGTTGCAGGAGCATTGATTGCAGCAGCAATGATGAGAAGAAAACACTAAATTCGAATATAAATTATTTTAGCAGTATACAATAAATTTAATACAGTAAATTTAAATGGAGGCATAAAATGAAACAAGAAAAAAAAATTATCGGATTAATATTTGCGTTATTAATTGTAACATTAATAGGGGCATGCTCTTTGCAAACCTCACAATCAACTGAAGGGGGAAGAACAGTATTCACACTTACAGATGATGCAGCAAATATGGGTGCAGTCACCAGTGTTAAAATTACAGTTGATAGTATAAAAGTTTTAAATGAAAATGAAACATGGACTACTGTTTCTACACAACAACAAACATATGATTTGCTAAAATTAAAAGCAACTGGAACTCAAGTGCTTTTAGCTGATTATAATTTAACACCAGGAACATATAAACAAGTGCGTTTAAATATTTCAAAAGTAGTTGTTACTGATGCATCTGGAGATCATGTTGCAAAGTTACCTTCTGGAGAATTAAAAATTGTTGGAAAGCTTGTTGTTAATAGTAACTCAACATCAACAGTAAAATTTGATTTTATCGCAGATGAATCATTACATATGACAGGAAATGGACTCTACATTTTTGCTCCAGTTGTAAGATTAGAAACAAGACAAAGAGCCAATGTTAATACTGAATTTAGAGATAACATAAGAATCTTTGACGGTAAAATGGACGAAGACAGAAAAATGGGTATGGATATTGAAGGTAATTTTGGTGAAGGATTTAGTATTAAAAAAGATTCAAGGCTAATGATTAATGGGAATAAAATAACTGAAGAATTTGAAGGGGGAAGAACAGTATTCACACTTACAGATGATGCAGCAAATATGGGTGCAGTCACCAGTGTTAAAATTACAGTTGATAGTATAAAAGTTTTAAATGAAAATGAAACATGGACTACTGTTTCTACACAACAACAAACATATGATTTGCTAAAATTAAAAGCAACTGGAACTCAAGTGCTTTTAGCTGATTATAATTTAACACCAGGAACATATAAACAAGTGCGTTTAAATATTTCAAAAGTAGTTGTTACTGATGCATCTGGAGATCATGTTGCAAAGTTACCTTCTGGAGAATTAAAAATTGTTGGAAAGCTTGTTGTTAATAGTAACTCAACATCAACAGTAAAATTTGATTTTATCGCAGATGAATCATTACATATGACAGGAAATGGACTCTACATTTTTGCTCCAGTTGTAAGATTAGAAACAAGACAAAGAGCCAATGTTAATACTGAATTTAGAGATAACATAAGAATCTTTGACGGTAAAATGGACGAAGACAGAAAAATGGGTATGGATATTGAAGGTAATTTTGGTGAAGGATTTAGTATTAAAAAAGATTCAAGGCTAATGATTAATGGGAATAAAATAACTGAAGAAGCTGAAGGGGAAATATCAAATTAAGGGGAAACTAAAAATGAAACAAAAAAAAATATTGTCAAACTTATTTGTATATTTCGCAGTTTTTGTACTTATAATATTTAGTGTTAATGCTGCACAATCAGCTGTGAATCTAAGAACAGCAAGTAATTTTGTTATCTTAGCAAAATCCGGAATTTCAACTACTGGAACCACTTCAATTATTGGGGGTATTGGAGTGAGTCCAGCAGCTGCAACTTTTATAACTGGATTTGGATTAATACAAGATTCATCCAATCAATTTGCAACATCCTCTTTAGTCACCGGGAAAATTTATGCATCTAATTATGCATCACCAACTCCAACTGCAATGACTACAGCTATAAGTGATATGCAAACAGCATATACTGATGCTGCAGGAAGAACATTACCAGATTATACTGAAATTGGAGCTGGAAACATTGGTGGAATGACATTAACATCAGGACTCTATAAATGGGGTACTGGTGTAACAATACCAACTGATGTCACTCTTTCTGGAAGTTCATCTGATGTATGGATATTTCAAATAGCACAAAACCTTGATATTAGCAATGGTAAAAAAGTTATTTTAAGTGGTGGTGCAAAAGCAGAAAATATTTTCTGGCAAGTTGCTGGTCAAACAACACTTGGAACAACATCCGTATTCAATGGGAATATTTTGGATCAAACAGCAATTGTACTAAATACTGGTGCAACCTTAAATGGAAGAGCATTAGCACAAACAGCAGTTACATTAGATGCCAATAAAGTTTCATTACCTAAAGAAAACAATAATGTTCCATCTCCACCAATTGAATATTGTATTGACTGTGCAGCTCCTCCATTAAATTGTAATTATGTAGATAGTTCATGTCAGAGCTGTGGCACATTGGTTTGTGACAAAAGTGAAGATCAGTTAGTTAATAATTGGCGATGTACATCATGGTCAGCATGTAATTCAGAAGGGATGCAAATAAAAATATGTACGCAACAAGATAGCACTACTCAATCAACAGAAAAAAAATCATGTGCATCAACTCAAACAAATGAAGAAGTAAATGCAACCTTTGCAAGTACTTGGCAATGCGAAGAATGGTCAGCCTGTAATTCAGAAGGAATGCAAACAAAAACATGCACATTACCAGATAGCACTACTAAATCAACAGAAAAAAAATCATGTACACCA
Source organism: uncultured Methanosarcinales archaeon (assembly GCA_964604995.1). Taxonomy (GTDB): domain Archaea; phylum Nanobdellota; class Nanobdellia; order Woesearchaeales; family JABMPP01; genus JAGVYD01. The sequence goes on along the minus strand of CAZSAD010000023.1, from coordinate 15,037 downwards.
GCTGAAACAGACACAACTTCAGACAATACTAAAACAACAAGTCAGGAAAATAATGAAGTTACTCCAACTGAAGAAAGTACCATTACTGGTCAAGTAATTGGTGAAAATGAACCTAAATTATCATGGTGGAAAAGTTCCATTGATTGGTTCTTGGGGCTTTTCAAGAAAAATTAATTGGAGGGCATATTACAAAAAGATATGCTGCAAGTGTATAGGTATAATGAAGTGCATTTGATATAATATTAAATTTTAATCAGAATACCAAAGTGAATTGTAATTCCCATTCAACAATTATTACAAAAAATATGTTTGTAATATTTGTGTTCGACATTTAATCAATAATTAGGGGGTGAAATAATGGGTAACGACTTTTGGTCTGAAGAAGAATTCGACGATACGGACAAAGAAGATGAGTGATTGAAACTCCATTATATAATAGGTGAGTATGTTGGTGATGGAAAAGCATGACGGTGTAGCTGTTTATTTTTAAAAAAGACTAATCTTCCCAAATGGGAGGATATGCTTTTTCATTATAATAATAGTAATAATAATCCAAATAAAATTAGTGGTGGTAAAATGGAATCAAAAAAAGAATTTACAAAAGAAGAAGCACAAATAACTGGCATTGAACTTGGAATAAAATGGGATAAATTCAATGTTGTCCAATTTAAAAATGGTATGAATGTTGAATTAGAGCATGGAAAAAAAGATGTAGATACTAATGTTTCAAATGATGATTCATTAACTACTGGAAAAATTGCTTTAGCACATCTAAAAGAATTTCCAGATTATTATGATAGATTAAAAAGAATGGAAAAAGATGCAGATAAATTTTGGAATAAAAATTAGAATGCTTATTTTTGTGGAGTGAACTATATGTTAATCAAAAAAAATATTTTATTAATAATTAGTTTACTAGTTACAACACTATTTATTTTTGGATGTATGGCAACTACAATAAAAGACGTTAAAAATTCAGATTATGTTGGAAAAAAAGTAACTGTATCTGGAACAGTACAAAATACAATCAAATTAGGCACGCTTTCAGGATATACAATAAAAGATGAAACGGACAGTATTGGTGTTTCTTCACAAACTTTACCAGAAGAAGGAAGTAAAATTAGCGTTACTGGTATCCTAATTAAAGATACAATACTTGGGTATTACATCAAAGTAAATTAAATATTCAATATCGAAAAACTTGAATGATTTAAATGGCAATCAACACACAATGGCAAAAACTAACCAGTATCAAAAAGTAGTCCCCTTTATACTGTTCATACTAGCATTATTTTTATTATTTAAACTCATTCAACCAATGATAACTATTCTTTTAAGTAGTGTACTTTTAGCGTACATCTCTTACCCATTATACAAAAAAATATTTAAAAAGATACCAAATAAATCCATTTCAATTGTTTTATCGTTGCTACTTGTCATTATTGTTGTACTAATTCCTTTTATTTTTTTGGCATTTGAAATTACACAACAAGGATATTATTTTTATAATTCATTATCCACTAATATTGTAAAAGGAGCATTGTTTGGCTTTAGTTGCACAAGTGCAGATTCAAGAGTATGTGCACTTCTAAATAAAGCTGAAACATTCAGTTTAGAAAGATTATCAATATTCGGTTTTGATAAACAACTACAAAAACTTATTCCAGTTTTGGAAGAAAAAATAACTCTTTTTATCATAAGTATACCAATTATGGTAGCTGCAATTTTTCTCACACTAATAATATCTTATTTTATTTTAAAAGATTGGCAAACTATACTAAAAAAAACAGTTGATACGCTTCCAATGAGAACAAAGACAATAAAAAGACTTATCAAAGAATTTGGAAGTATAACACATACCGTAATTTATGCACAGTTATTTGTTGCATTTGTGCAAGGTGTTATTGGGACTATAGGGTTCTATATATTTGGAGTACCTTTCCCAATATTCTTCGGAGTTTTAATATCCTTTTGCTCTCTTATTCCAAATATTGGAACATCAATTATATGGGCACCTGTTTCATTATTTATAATTTTAAGCGGCTATCTTTCTCACGATTATTGGTTACTAGGTAAAGGGATAGCTCTATTTTTCTATGGTCTTTTGATAATTAGTACAATTGATAATATTTTACTTGCAAAAATAGTACATGCTAAAGCTAAAGTAAATCAGATAATTGTGATGATAGGTGTCATTGGTGGTGCTATCATGTTCGGATTTGCGGGGATATTTATTGGTCCAATATTATTGCCTTTACTCTTAACTTATTTTGAAACTTTCAAAGAAAGATTTGATTAATTTTTATAACTAAATCAAAATGAAAATAAAATGAGCACAACAAATAAAAAAGAAATCAAAGTGAAAATATTATTTTCTCTAACTTTCTTAGTTACGGTAATACTATGTATAATTGGATTTTTTATGCGTTCAAAATTCTTTTATGATTCTTTGTTTGGAATTTTATTATTGCCTATATTATATCATTATCGTAAAAATGCTATCACTTCATTTACAGGGGCAGTTTTTGTTGCAATAGGTTGGATATTTAATTTACTTGGAACAGTAGGAGCATATGAAATTTATTTTTTCGGTGTAGGGTGGGATAAATTCATTCATCTAATCAATGCATTTGGATTAAGCTTTTTGGCATTTAATTATTTTCACAATATTAAAAAAACTGACGGGAAATCTTATTTTTCAATTGCTTCATGTATCATAATTACCCTTCTTGTTGCTGAAGGGGTTGGTGCAATAAATGAAATAGCAGAATTTTTGGGAACAACTTATTTTAGTATTGGACAAGGATTGCTTGGAATGTCAAATGGATTGGGAATGCAAAATGGTATTTTTGATAAGTTTGATACGCATTGGGATATGGTAGCAAATACTCTTGGATTTTTATTGTGGTTAATTTACTTAGCAATATCTTTTGCTGTTAAAAAAAGTATTTTCAAAACTGATAATAAATCAATACACCTTTCCCATTCAAGTACTAAAATAATTAAATCATAATAATTTATACTACTCTAAATTAGTAACATTTATATAAGATGTACTTTTCTTAATTTTCATGAATCTTCAAGAAGCCCTAAAAGAAAAAGGTTTAAATCTTCCAGTTGGAGGTATTTTAAATGTACCAATGGGTCAATCCTACAGTGGAAAAGAAATTAGAGATGCTATTAGTCAATTAAATCCAACTTCTATAAGACAAGCTTGGATAGAAAGCATAAATGATGCAGAAAAAAAACAAGGCGAACCTCTTGAACAAAGAATTCCAGATAAATCTAACAAAGAATTTAATTTGGAAATTTCTTGGGAAAATAATCCAAATGGGATAAATGGTGTATTACATTTTCAATATTTTCCAATTTCAGGCGGATATAAATTAAGGGATTTCTATATCAAGTAAATTTTTCATAGAAATACTTATTAACTTGAAACATTTATGAATTCTCATGGCAAAAAAGAAAATTGAATATAAAGAACCAGAGATGATATTTAATCCAGGAACAATGTCTTATATACCTGTAATAAATATTGTTAAAAAGAAAAAGAAATAATTAGATAATCTTTTTTTCAATTTCTTTTTTTAATGCATTGATATGCAGTTCGAATTTTAGTTTAAGAATTTTCCAGTCTTCATATTTTAATAATTGTCCCCTATAATTGATTGCATTTCTTTTTAGTCTTATTGTTTCAAGAAATTCCCAGTCAAGTTCTAGTTCTGGGTGCTTAAAACAAATGTATGCATTTTTGCACTGGTGATTATCTGCTATAATTCCATCAAATAATAAATAAGCTTCAATTAGTCCTCTAAGTGACTCATAATGATCTCGAAAAACAAATGTCCAATCAGTACTGTCTTTTGGAATATCTTTTGATTTGCTATTGATAAATTCAAGTCCTTTTATTGCAACAATTTTTAATGATTTGATAAGTTCAATATCCGTAGATTTTTCTTTTATGTTCCCTGTGCTTGTGCAAAGCTGATATGTTTTATCAAGCTCATCAATTGTAAGTTTCATTTATGCAACCTTAGCAAAATCTTGTATCTGTCCTTTTAAGACGTATCCATTAACAATATTTGTTATAAGTCCTGTTTTAACCTCTTCAATTTGTTCTTTGTTGTGGAAGATATGTAATTCTATATTCTTTTTTAGTTTAAATTCATAAACTTTTTTATTAAAATCCGTTATATTTCCGAAAACAAAAATATCTATATCTGAATCTTTATACCAGTCCCCTTTTACAACACTTCCAAAAAGAATAATGGTCTTTGCAGTTTTAAGAGATAAAAGTTTTGGAATAAGTCCGCTTTTATGAAGTTGCTCCAAAGCGTAAACTCTTTTTAGAGAATAATAATTTGGATTATTATTTCCGACCGTAAAATATGGAAATTTTCCTTTTTCTTTAATATGTTTAATTAATCCTTCAGATACATATTTTTTTAGCCATTTATTTGCAACCAATTTTGTAACTTTTGCTTCTCTAACTATTTCTTTAAAATGCCATTCTTTTAGTGGACTATTTTCTAAAATCAGTTTTAACACATTTTCTTCTTTACTCGGACTTGCCATAAATAGTATATCTGAGATATACTATTTAAATATTATGATTAAGGAGAATGAATTCTTGTTAGAAGATAAATTGAAAACTTATAATAAATATTTGAAATAAAGTTATACTACAATATTTTTTATATGCCTGTAATAAATATTAATAAGAAGAAAAAAAGATAATTATTGTTCTCTAAATATTATCATTACATTTTAATCAAAATAGCTAATATTTAAATAAATGTAATGGTATCTAAATTTCATGAAGGTCATAAAAAGAAATAACTATTATTATCTTGGTCATTCTTTTAGAAAAGATGGAAAAGTTTTCTACAAGGAAAAATATCTGGGAAAAAAAATTCCATCAAACATTCAAGAGATTACTGATATTTTTTTGTACGACTGTATGAAAAGTGTTTGGCAAAAGCTTTCCACTATAAAGAAAAACTTTGCAAAAGAATGGAAACAATATCCAAATTCTATAAAAAATAAAATTTTATTGGATATTGCAGTTGATTTTACTTATAATACCAATGCTATTGAAGGATCAACAATAACATTAGAAGAAACAAATGAAGTTCTAAAGAGAAAAATTTCACCAAATAAACCTATAGATGATGTAAAAGAAACACTCAATCATGCAAATTTATTTTTTAAAATTTTTAATGAAAAACGCAGTTTGTCAAAAAGTATGATCCTAGAATGGCACAAAGAGCTTTTTTTAGATACCAAGCAAGACATTGCAGGAAGTTTTAGGAATTATCTTGTAAAAGTTGGAAATTATAAAGCTCCAGATTGGCAAGACTTAAATTTACTACTCAAAGATTTTTTTCAATGGTTAGAAAAGAATAAAAGAATGAATCCAATTGAACTATCAGCAAGAGCACATTACAAATTTGAAAAAATACATCCATTTGGTGATGGGAATGGAAGAATTGGAAGATTACTAACAAATTTCATTCTCAAAAAAAATGGTTATCCTATACTTATTATAGAGCACAAAAAAAGAAAATCTTATTATCATGCATTATCTAAAAGTGAGAATGAATTCTTATCTTACTTTGTTCAAAGATATTTAAAATCTTATAATAAATATTTGAAATAAAGATAATTATACTAAATTGTTATTGGGAGAAATTTATTTTTGAAAATAAAAAAATAAAAGAATTAACTTTAAATAATTTAAGATCTACAACCCTATATGAACAAGATTTTAAAATTTATAAAAAAGAATAAATCCCCCTATTTGTTCATGCTCATTGTTTTTTGTTTCTCATTTTTTGTTGCTAAACAAACACAAACTATTTTTCCACATATAAAAATTGAAAGTAAATTCGATGAATGGGATAAAACACAATTTACCTATATAAATGAAACATCATCTATGCACAGTCCTTTACATGATAAATATTGTTCAAATAAATTTAATGATTCTATCATGTTTACAATTACATTCTCTATTGATCCTCGATCAGTACACGAAGGAGATTTACTTTTAGCTAGAACCCAAGAAACAGGGGTTATAGATTTTAATCATATACAAATGTTTACAGGTTTATATCCTGATAAATTAAAAGAAGTCCACCACGGGAGTACATCTATTGATTCTTTTTATTACGAAAATATAAACAATACATGGTATATGTTATGGTGTTTAAATGTTAACGATGGTGATTTTAATGAATCAAGTACTATTCAACCAATATTTCAACGACCTTCTTTTTTAGATAACTGGATTATATTTTGGATATCTACCATTACTTTATTTATTGTTTTATGGCAATTTATTACAATAATTTTGAAACCGTTTTTAGAATTATGATGATTAAGTTATTACTTTTCTAAAATAAATTATACACTCCTGCTGGAAAGAGAGCGAATTGTATTATTCCTAAGATACTATTTTCTTGTCATAAAATAAAAAATAAATCATTTATTATTTAACATATTAAAACCTGATTTTAAAAAATGAAAAATTTAATGTGACCTTGTAAGATATTAATTTTTTTTATCTTGTATTTCTACTTTTTTATTCCTATTTAAAATTTTTTCTTTAAAATAACCAACAAAAAAATTGGAAAAAAGAGTAGCAATTAAACCTATAACAAAAATACCACTAGTAATCACTGCACTCCAGAAACTAATTTTAATGTAGATAATTATAATAATTATTATGCATACAAGAACAAATCCCCAAAATGCATATGACTTCCCATGTTTTTTCAGATGATTAATGAGTTTCACTCTTCCTTTTATGAAATAATAAACAAGCAAAACAAGCAAAACTAACAAATAACATATTCCCCCAATAAATTGTAGAATGAGGTAAAGATTAACATAAAAGTTGGTTTCTGGATTTTTAGGTAGATAATTCAAAATCACAAATATAACTGAACCAATAACGAACAACGTAAAAATATTTATTATCTGTTTATCACTTATGGTTATTTCTGGTTCGGGTTTGTCAGAGGCATTCATAAATTAAACACCTCTTTAACAAATCTTAAGAATATGATAAAAATAACAAGAGGTAATAAAAGATTAAAAAAACTAAAACCTGGAATATTAGAGGTTGCTGTAAGCTGGTTTACAACAGGAATAAAAGCACCAAGTAATGCAACAGCTAAAATAATTCCAACTACTCCCTTAACTATTTCTTCAATTTCCATTTTAGATTGTTAATTCTCCAGCAAATGTCTTTTGCATGAGTGCATCAAACAATTGGTTTATTTCTTGAGTTGACTGTTGTTGTTTTGAGTTTATTGAGGTCATCCTTTCAACGTATAAAGCAAATTGATTTTGGAGTTCAATGGGTGGCAATAATATTTCTATCTTTTCAATTCTGAATAAAGCTAATTTTGGAACACCTACTGTGTGTGTATGAATCTCTATTTGCTTTTGACAATATTTACTATTTAACATATAAACTAAATATATTTTATTTATCTTCATCTCATCAAAAACTAATTTAGCAGCATTTTCTGTTAATGATGCACCATTATATTTAGTTGGAATTGTTCCAACTAATCCAATAGAACCTGCAATTGTAATATATACATTGTCTGAAGAAATAATATATCTTTTGATTTTAGAGAAAATGTCTTCAGAAATATATTTAATCTCTTTAGAGATAATTGTATTTTCTCTCATATCAGTCACTCTTAAATAAGGTCTATTAGTTTGAATATCTGAAAATTTCATCCCTTTAGGTATCCTTTTCCCTCCCTTAACTTGACAACATTGTCCAATGTCCAGTTTATTCCATCCTTTCTCATTTTTTACAGGGTCTCCAAACATCTCATAAAACAATGATTGTATCATCTTACATGTTTCTTCATTAGCCAGCTCTCTTTTCTCCTTAAGCTTTTCAACCCTTTCAAGAATAGCAACTATTTGCTTTTGAACTGGGAGAGGAGGAAGTGGAATTTCAATTTTAATTAAATCCTTAGCATAAACATGAGGTTGTCCCGCACCTGTTTGGAAACCATAAATTTTTTTTTGTTGGGATTTTAGTATTAAATGTACATATCTCGTCAAGACTATTGACTCGTTCTTCGATTGAATTGTAGTGCAGTCTGAAGCAAAAATGGGTGTTTCAAAATAATTTATGAAGCCTGCGTATGCTCCAGAGGCACTAATAGTAATTACTGCATCTTGTCTATTAGCTACATTGTGGTAATATGCTGGTTGTTGGCCACCTGCTATAACTGGAATATCTCCTTCTGTAACCTTTAATTTAGTTATGGAAGTGCCTTTCTTCACATCACAAATTTCTCCAAGTGTCCTAGTTTGCAGTTTGCTTGCTTTCATTACTTTTTAGCCCCTCTACTATTTCCAGTTCTCTCTCAGTATTTTTCATCAAATCATTATAAGTTGTGATTTGGATATGGGGATACAAGTGAAAATTCAATTCTGTAATCATCTCTTTCTCGTTGGAGTCCAAGTTCATTCCCATTAAAATATACCCAGATGCTTTTTGGATGCCATAAGACCCTTTATTCTTATCATCACTATGCAAGTCTGTTCTTCTAAGGTAAAGCAATAGTTCACTAAGACCATCTGCCAGTGTTTTAGAAATTATCAACCTTCGTTTTTCCTTACCCTCTTTTTTGTCAAACAATTTTACGTTTGGGCTTTTTATTTCAAATATCCTATCCTGGTCATACTTTGTTTTGATATGTAAGTCAATTTGAGTCTGGTTATCGATTGTCTGATTTTTCGCCTCTACAAAGCATTCCAATCCTAGTATCCAGCGATTGTCCTTGATTTTTGTTTTTATCTCCTCTTCTTTTCCAGTGTCTGCCATGATGCTATCATCAACAATCTTTTTAAATTCTCCAAAGGTTTTTTTGTATTCAGCAAGATTGGACTCAACCTTCTTAGCATAAGCCAATTTCATTTCATAATCAGCTTTCTTTTTCTCAGCCTCGTCTAATCTGTTTTTTGCTTCTGCAAGTTGGGTGGTTAATTCATCAATCTTAGCTTGATAAAATTCTTTTGCCTCATCGGGAGTTATGGCTTTCTTACCGAATAGTTTTAGATAACCTGTTTTGATTGTCCTAATAAACCAATTAAGCCAAGAGGGTAAATCAAGTTCTTCATCTATCCAGATTGTTTTAGCCCATATATTTTTAGTTCCTATCTTGAAAGAAATGCCTTTCGTTCCGTCTTTTCTTTGTAAATAAGAAGCTTCGCTTACTTTCCTACCAGACTCCCAGTGGTCAGGTTCACCTAAAAGCTTAAAATTTTGTTCCTTCTCCTCTTTTTTTTCTTTAGTCATCTGATATCCTCATAATTGAAAATACTTTTAACTTTTGCAGTAGTTGATACGTGCCTGCTATTTCACAAATAAAAAAGCACAAGATTATTACAGGTTTTATTGGTGCCAAGAAAGGTCCTACCATAAACGGCTCCAGAGCCTGCTTAATAATGTCAGTTATAGAGAAAACTTGGTCTATAATTAGCCCAATTACTGAACTTATCAATATCTTAATTATTTTACTCATTTTATCATCTTCTTCAGCTCATCCAATTCTTTTGAAATTTCATCTTCAATTTTCTTGACTTTGTCAATTATTTTGACTGGGTTTTCATATTCAACTTTCTCGCGTATCACTTCTTTATAACGAGAAATTGACAAATTGTAATCATTGTTCTTGATGTCATCAAAACTAACAACAAGGCTATTGGCTCCAGCTTCTTTTGTTTTGTATTTCTTAACAATATCTGGAATGTCTCCTTTACCGTCAATAACATCTCTCTTATCATCTAAACTGTAACCATCACTTTTCATATCATAAAACCATACATTGCTTGTCTTTCCACTTTTGGTGAAAACAAGAACAGCAGTTCCAACTCCAGAATAAGGTTTAAACACTCCAGAAGGCATTGAAATAACTGCCTCTAATTGGCATTTTTCAGTAAGTAATTTTCTAATTTGTAAATGTGCATTTGAACTTCCAAACAATACTCCGTTTGGAACAATAACGGCACACCTTCCACCTTTATCTAATAAGTTATAAAACAACTCCAAGAATAATAATTCTGTTTTCGTTGTTACAGTTTTTAGACTATCGTGAACATCTCCTTTATCAATGCTACCCGTAAATGGAGGATTAGCTAAAATAATATCATAGTCAGCTTTTTGTTCAAATGTTTTTGACAATGCATCAAACCTTACAATATGTGGATGTTCTATTCCGTGCAAAATCATATTCATTGATGCAATCCTTGCCATTGTTGCATCAAAATCATATCCATAAAGTGTATTTTGCTTTAGTAAGTTCCAATGCTTTTTGTCTACTATATTGTTGCCTATAAGGTTATGAGCAACTCCTTCTTCATCATATTGAATTAAGTCTTTGCTTGTATTGACTTTCAAAATATATTGATAAGCATTAATAAGAAAACCAGCAGTTCCGCATGCAGGGTCACAAATCTTTTCACCGAGCTGTGGATTGATTAATTCAACCATCATTCTGATAATGTGTCTTGGTGTTCTAAACTGTCCCGATTTACCAGCCTGGTTGAGTTCAGACAATAAATATTCATAAAGGTCTCCTTGTATGTCTTGGTTTCTTGCAGTTATATTCAAATCATCTATTATTTTCACAGCTTCTTGTAATAATGAAGGTTTGGGTATCATAAAAATAGCTTCTTGCATCTGTTTGGAAAATTCACCATCATTCCCTTTTTGTATTGATTTCAAGAATGGAAAAACTTTGTCTCTAACATGGATAGTCATTTCTTCCGCATTGAAATGTTTCCAGTGCGACCATCTACATTTACCCTTATCAATCTTTATGTTGTTTACTTCAATAAAACCATCAAAAACTGATTTGTATTTTTCTCCTCGTGCTTCTGCTCTTTTTTTGTCAACATTGTCAAGGTCTTCCAGTCTTTTCATAAAAATTAAGTATGAAATTTGTTCAATTGCTGTAAGTGGATTGGCAATTCCTCCAGCCCAAAATCTGTCCCATAATTTGTTTATCTGTGATTTCAAATCTGCTGCTAACATTTTAGGCCTCCACGAACAATTCTTTTTCTAATTTATGACACATATCAACCATTCCTTTTAACTGTTCCTCTGTAAATAAAGGTGTTGGTGCGTTTGTTCCAAAATTAGTAAAAGGAGCTTCAAAAAAATCATCAAATTCAATGTGTTTCTTTTTTGAGAATACTGTTTGCAATGTTCTTAAGAAATTAATCTGGTCTGCACTGTATAATTGATTATTTGCAATCATAAATGTCTTGAACTCCTGCTCAATAACTTTTTCAGGTTCAGGAAATTCATATAACCCTAACACTTTTTTAATAAATTCTGTTAATGTACCTTTATTCTTCTCATAAATTTTTTGCAAGTTTTCTTCTGTGATAAAAAGTTCTGGACTGTTCAATGTTTTTTCCAGTTTGTGTAAATCATTTTCTGTTATCATCTTGTCTTCTTGGATTTTTTTGATTGTTGGGTCATTTTCAGCTAATTCTTTTATTCTTTTCTCAACTTTCTTTCTGTAAATATCAACATATTCTTGTTGTGGCTCTATACCATATTCAATAAGTTTCCTTTGTTGAACAAGGTCATCCATATCCAAAACAATTATCTGTCTTGGCTCTGCTCTTTTATATACCATTAATGAAGCGAACTCTTTTATGAGCATAAGGCTATCATCATAACTTACATTTTTCCAGAACTCTTTACTTAATACTTTCTCAAGAAGTTTCTCTTTTATTTTAACTTGCTGTAAATTTCTTGGCAAACAATTAAGCCACTCTCCAATTTCAACTTTTAACTCATCAACTGTTTTTTTATCGCTCTCTAATAATGCAAGACCCAGCTTCTCACATTTCAAAACGAATGAAGCAGAATTTAAGTTTACATCGGTTTGATATTTCATCAATGGTGTTATTGCACTCTTAAGGAATTGGAGTGGATTAACGCCCACATTGTCCCAAAGCTTATCCGATTTTGCAATTTCAATATTGCGTAAATGTTCTTTTAAAGAAGCAGACTTGATTGGTAATTTGTTAATATCATCTAAAATTTTTGATTTTAATAATTCAACTTTTTCCTTTTCTTTAGCTTTAACAAATATTCCCAATTGTTGAATTCTTATTTTGAATATTCTTGTTGTTACAGCTTCAGTAGGATTTGCTTCTTTACCTTCTGGATGCATATTGAAATATTCAAAATTATTCCAGAAATCAAATATCAAAAAATGTTCTTTCTTTCCAAATGGTAGCCACTCTCTGTGTTTACATACATAATCATGTCTTGTTCCTCTGCCTATCATCTGCCAAAATTTTGTTTTTGAAAATACTGGTTTAGCAAAAGCAAGGTTACATACTTCTGGAATATCAACACCAGTATCAAGCATATCAATTGAAATAGCTATTCTCGGAAAGTTTTCAGTCTTGAAATCTTTTAATAAATCTTGTGCTCTGCTATCTTCTGAAGTTATTATTCTAACAAGCCTACCCTTATATTCAGGGTAAAGTTTTTCAAATGCTTCCCATAATCTTTTAGCGTGTTTTTTAGATACTGCAAAAAAAATGCTTTTTGCAGGCAATGTTCCAGTCTCATCCATTAAGCAATTATCCATAAATTCCTTGACAATAGCTTCATTTGTACCAACAACTGAAATTTTCTTTTCTATAGCTGTTCCTTCCCAAGACATGTCATCTTCTTCCATGCCTTCTTCAAGTAATTTCTTTTTTACTTGGTCTGGAATGTCTTGAGGATTAACACCTTCAATCTGGAAGTGTGTTTGTGCTCCATATACTCTGAAATCTGCAAGGTAATTTTCTTTAACAGCTTGTTCATAAGTGTAAAGTGAAGATGGCTTTTGCCCTTCACACTGAAAAAATCTGAATGTGTCTCTATCAATCAAATCAGAAGGTGTTGCAGTTAAACCAATTTGCACTGCATCAAAATAAGTAAAAACTTCTTTCCATTTATTGTAAATTGACCTGTGAGCTTCATCCGAAATTATGACATCAAAATCTCCTACTGAAAATTTATCATAGCATTCCATAAATGTCTGAATTGTAGAAGCATATAATCTCGCATTCTTATCTAAATTACCGCTAAATACTTTTGATTTCGCTTCGTTTGGAAACCAAACCTTAAAACCTTCATCATAAGCTTGGTCTCTTAATGCTTTTCTGTCGGCCAAGAATAAAATTTTCTGTGCTTTATTTGCCCTCAATAAAACATCAATCAACGCCATCGCTACTCTTGTCTTTCCAGTTCCAGTTGCTTGAACAACTAAAAATTTTCTTTTACCTCGTTGTATTCCTTCAAGAACTCTTTTAACACATTCTACTTGGTAAGGCCTGTCAATAATTTCTTTTTTTATTGGAACATCTGAAAAATCTTTTTTAGCATGATTTTGAAATCTAATTCTCTCAAGGTCTGCTTGTGTATGAAATCCTTTGACTAATCTCGGATTTTCAAAAGGTTTGTTCCAGAAAAGTATTTCATATCCATTTGAAAGGAAAATAAAAACCTCTTTTCCAGTTTGGTTTTTAATGTCGTTAGCATATTGTTCTGCTTGTTTTTGTCCAACAATTGGGTCTTTACAAGTTCTCTTGGCTTCAATAACTGCAAAAGGGTCTCCGTTGCTATCCAAGAGCATGTAATCAGCATACTTACTTTCCAAATCATTGCTTATAGTCTCGGATACAACTTTATAATTTCTTTTTTTGAAGTCAGACTGTTTTGTGTCAACTTCTAAAATAACTTTAGACCTATCTTTAACATTCCATCCTTGCTCTTTAAGCATTACATCAATTTTCTCTATTCTCGTTCTAAATTCATTTAAGTCCATATATTGTCTTCCAAGTCACTAAAATTAATATCTTCTCTTTCTTGCATGCAGGCTTGAATGTTCATCTCTATCCATAACACTTAGATTATTGGGATTGTTATTTAACTTATTTCCATCTTTGTGATGCACAACTCTTTCTTCGTATATGTCTCCACCTACTTTCTTTTCAGCAACCCATTGATGTACTGGTTTATCACTATCTGAAAATCTTCTGTATCCTTTTTTATCAACATAGGTTCCAGCCATATTCTCAACTTCTCATTTCGAAAACATTAACCATTTTTCATCTTTATAATGAATTAAGAGGTATTCCCCTTTTAACTTCTTACCTGATATTATAATTTCCCATTTATCTGTTTCGATTTTTTTAGGTTTGTAAGAGCCTTTATCCCATATTTTAACAGTTCCTGCTCCATACCCTGAAGATATTGTTCCTTCAAAGCCCATATAATCAATATCGTGATCTTCAACTTGAATGGCTAATCTTTTTTGTCCATCTGTAAATTCTGGTTTTTTTGGAAGCGCCCATGACTTTGCTTTTTCTTTATATTCCAATCTTAAATCATAATGCAATTTTTTTGCTTTGTGCTCTTGGATACAATATTTTAACATGAACAACCCCCTAGATAGAAATCATACTTTTTTGCTATTTAACCTTTTGCACTTTTATTCACTTCATTTTATAATGTATTCCTCTTTCTTCAAGTAATACTTTTCTGATTTTTTGACGTTTCCAATGTCCCCTATCATTTCTTCTTTTTTCAGTCATGTGGCTTGCGTTAACTACCAACCATCTTAATTCATATTTATTGGGTTCTCTACCATGATGCTTTTGTTTAAATTGCCAAATTCTTTTATTGAGATTTCTTTCAGCTTTTGATTTTATCCAATAAGAAAGAAAAGGTTTTTTTCTTGGAAAAAATAAATTCCAAATCCACCAATATATTCTTCTTAATATTCCCATTTCCTGCTCAAAAGTATTTACGCCCCTGCTGGGAATCGAACCCAGGTCTCAAGGTCCGCAACCTCGTATGCTGATCCACTATACCACAAGGGCAGATTTTTAGGAAAAATCTGGTAAAAACATGAGGAACACAAGGTTCCTCGCTGCGATATTAATACAACACTAAATAATCGCAGTCATTTACCAATAA
>CAZSAD010000022.1:250-29310 GCA_964604995.1 uncultured Methanosarcinales archaeon | reverse complement strand
AAATTAAATATTTTTACTAGGCGATTTTTATCTAATCCTAAGTGTTTCAAGATTTCTTGGTGTTGCTGTTTCTATTCTATTTAATTTGTGAATAGATGATGCTAAATCTAAGCATCTTGAACTCTCGCCGTGATTTACAATTACTTTTTTTGGCTTAGGATTGCATCTTGCAACAAATGCCATAAGTTGTCTTCTATCACTATGGCCTGATAATCCTTCAATTGTTGCAACATTCATATTCACTTTTACAATTTCTTGTTTATTTCCAAATGTAAAAATGATTTCTTTTTCACCGCGTTGCACTCTTCTACCAAGGCTTCCTTCACCTTGATAAGATACGAAAATAACAGAATGCATTGAACCAGATGCTAAAGATTTAAAATAT
This sequence comes from uncultured Methanosarcinales archaeon, assembly GCA_964604995.1. GTDB lineage: Archaea > Nanobdellota > Nanobdellia > Woesearchaeales > JABMPP01 > JAGVYD01. Next base: position 28,925 of record CAZSAD010000022.1, on the reverse strand, counting down.
TCTACAGATGGTCCGCCAGTTAACATACCTGAAGTCGCAAGAATAACACCTGCTCCACTTTCTTCAAGCACCTGGGCCCTTTCTTTTGCACTTCCAACTCTTTTGAAAATATCTGAAAGGAATGGATTTGCATCTTTGTGAAAAATTTGTTTTCGAACAAATGTATTGAGATATTCAGGATATGCTGTATGAATCGCAGTTACATCCCAAACCATTCCATCAACATAAACTGGTATTTTTGGAAGCTCGCCAAGTCTTATCATTTCTTCAACAACAAGCATAACTTCTTGTGCTCTTCCGACTCCTAAAACTGGAATTAGTACTTTGCCGCCTCTTGCAACTGTTTCTTTGATTATTTGTGAAAACTCTGCTTCGCACTCTTGCCTGCTTGGTTGAATGTTATCTTTTCCACCATAAGTACTTTCAATCATTAAAGTTTCAAGTCTTGGAAAATCAGTTACAGCAGGATCTAGCAATTGACTTTTTGAAAATTTCATATCAGCGCCATAAAGCAAATTATGTAATCCATTTCCAACATGTAAATGTACCATTGCCGAGCCTAAAATATGTCCTGCATTGTATAAAGTCATTCTAACATCAGGTGTAATATCAGTTACTTCATCATATTCAAGAGTGATTGTATGTTTTACCATTTCTTTAATTTCTTCAGAACTGTAAATTGGTTCTTTCCCATCACCTTTAGCGATTTTAATCAAATCTAACTGTAATAGAGCCATTATATCCCTGGTTGGAGCTGTGCAGTACACTGGCCCTTTGTATCCAAATTTATAGAGATAGGGTATGAATCCACAGTGATCTAAATGTGCATGTGATACAACAACTGCATCAAGTTCATCAATCTTAAATTCTGGAACTTCTAAATAAGGATAACCATTATCTTGCGAGGCAATATTAATCCCGCAATCCAAAAGAATTCTAGATTCAGGTGTTTGTAAAAGTATTGCTGATCTTCCAACTTCTCTGCCTGCACCAAGATAAGTAAGTCTTACCCATTCACTTTTTTTACCCCTTATCCAACCATCATAAATTCTATGACCAACTTTATTTAGAAATTTTCTTCTATATTCACTATTTTGATACAAAACTGCCCTTATATTTTCAACAATTTTTGATTTTATAGGTGGAGTTCTTCTAATAATTGGAACCCAGAAAGTGGAATTTTTAACATCTCGAAGTAAACTTCCTTGTTTGCCTATTGCAACACCTGGTTTTTCTGATTCGATTATAACAATTGAACGATGCGGATCAAATATTATCTGATCGATATTTGCTTCTTCCGGAATAATTTTTCTGATTTCTTTTTCAGCCTTCTCAGTATTCATAGTAATTGATGGATCAGGTCTTAATTCAACTCTTTTCTTGATATCATCGACAATTTTTTTTATTATGCCATTGTTATCTAAGAAAAATTCTTTATCTTTGGTATAAAGAACAATATTTGCTCCTTCAAAACCTGCATCGCTAATTTTATCCTCAGGTACATATTTCATTACTTCTTTTAATATTTCATTCATCATAGAAACTTCTCTCCTTTTAATTTTATTAAGATAATTTAATTTTAATTTTTCATAATTTAATGTTTAATTTTTAATTAATAGTAATTTTTTAATAATTACAAATTAATTTTTGTTAGTAATCACCCAAAGATACTTGAATTTCCCTAAACAAAGAGAAACGCAAATTTAATTTTATTTAAGATTTTTATTGAAACAGATTTTATAATGTCAATTTAACAATATAAAAAATAAATATAAAATAGATATTTATTGCATTAAACATCTATTGTTACAGTAAGATCTTTTGCAATTACTTTTTTTACTCCTTCGGCTTTAGTTATTGTTACAACATCAATGCCATTTCCTGAATATGAATCTCTTTGTATGGCTGCATTGATGCATTTAACTGCAAGTTTTACTCCCTCATCTAAAGATAAATCTTTTTTATATAAAGTTTCAAAAACACCATATGCCATTACACTTCCAGAACCAGATGTTATGTAATCATCAATTTCTGTTACAGATCCATCTGCGAAAATATCATAGACATGGTATCCTTCATCATCAACACCACCCATTAAAAAATGAGCTATTCCTGGAATAATTGAAAATTTTCTGATATTTGAATAGACCATATTTGCAAGCAAATTTGCAGTTTCTTTAACACTTGGCATCCTGCCTGTTCTTATTTTTTTCAAATTTACTTCTGCTTTTATTAATTTAGTTAGTAATTGAGCATCTGAAACTGTACCTGCCATGGTTATTGCCATAGTGTCAGTTATCAATTGGACTTTTTCAGTCTTCTTGTTGACAATAAGACCACCTGCTGTAGCCCTTCTGTCTGCTGCCATTACAATTCCACCCTTGCAAACAACAGCTACTGTTGTTGTGCCTTTTTTTATGTAGTCTTCTGTGTCCATTTTGTTCCCTTCAAATCAATTCTTTATAAATGTTTCATATAAATTTTAAATTAATTTTTAAGTTAGTTATTTTTTAAATTAATTTTTTGTTTTGGTCTTAATTTTTTGTTTTTAATTAAGTTTGTACCCATCAGGTTCTAAAGTCCGTATCATTAAGAATCCTCTTAGAACACTGATTTGTATGAGGAGAGGGTAGTATTTAAAGCTTATGTTTTTAAGTCGTATTTTTTTTAGAGACATAATCATAAATAATTTTAGATAATTTTCCAGCTTCAATATTGAATTCACTAGGATTTGTGCCTTTACTCATAATACATACCATATAAGGTTTAGTTTTATGATAAACAATACCGCAATCATGATTATAATTGCCTTCGGATTGCTGTCCAATTTTATGCGCCACATTAATCTCTTGGGGTAATAAAGATGTAATCCCATCATTAAATTGTGTTTTTGTCATAATGTTTAAAAGATATTCTGAAAATGGTCTTCGTAGATAAGTTGAATAATACAATGATCTTAAAATATTGCTATATTCTTTTGGAGATAACTGTGTTGATTGATTAATTCCCGGAATTCGTAAAGTGAGTCCCAAAGCTAATCTTGATTGTAATATTCCATCAGCCCCTGCAATGCGATTTAATGTATGGAGTGCAGTATTATCAGAATATAAAATAGTGTAATTGATAAGTTCTGCCACAGTAAATTCACTTCCCGGTTTTTGTTTGTAGAGTACCCCATAATTAGGATCCAAATCCTCAGAAAGCAAAATAATTTTTTGATTAAAAGTTAACTCCCCTTTCTCTACCTTTTTTAGAACTGCAACTACGGTTGGTACTTTAAGAAGACTTGCTGGAACAAACTCAGCTTTTTCATTCAAACCTACCCAAGAACCAGTTTTTAAATCTTCGAAATAAACACCAAATTTTTTTTCTTCACTTACTCCCAATTCACGAATTAAAGATATTTTTAACTCATTATAAGAAGAAACATATCCCCCTTGTAATTTTAAAAATTCTTCAGTTGTAAGCCTACTAAGTTCGGGACTTAACAAATCAAAAGAATATTTTGATTCCCTAAATTTATTATCAACTTCTTTTTTAATAAACCAAATGTTAAGTATAACTGAAAGTATTAATAGGAAATAAACTAGAGTTTTCCATTTGAAATGTTTAGGAAGATTCATGTTGTACAATACACCCATAACTCATTTAGACAAATCATTTAAAATTAATATAATAGCAAAGAACTGAGTTTATAAATCTTAATATTTGATAAGATTTTATATCAAGAATTATTCTAAAAATTAATCTTCTAGTGCCTTTTTAGAAAGTTTAACTCCTCCGACCTTGACATTAGGTTTTACATTTTTAAAACAGTTTTCACAAATATCTAATTTGATATTACCTTGTTTTATTTTGTAAGAATGCCCTTCACAAACAAATCTTTTGCAACCATCGCACCTAGATAAAGTATGCCCTTCACAAATATAACATCTTCCATCATTCCAAAATTTAATTGACATAATAAGAATAATATCAAAAACAGATATATAAAACTTATTGAAAAATACAAGCTTAATGTAAACCTTATTGAATTTTGTTATCTTTTGTTAATTAGGATTATTCTTTTTTTATTTTTGTAACAAAAAAACCTTCAGTATCATTATCCATTGGCCAAAGCCTGAGACATTTTTTAACTGAATTATTAAATTTGATATTATTAAATTCCATAACTGCATCGCTTCTAACCCCTTTAAATTCAATGTTTTGTATTTTGGCATTATCATGCTTATTTAAAAAATCAGATATAACTCCTTCATCTTCTTCAGGCTCAAGTGTACAAGTAGAATAAACAATTGTGCCACCTTCATTTAATAAGCCATAAGCGGTTTCAAGTAATTCTTTTTGAATGCCAACTAAACGCCTTACCATATTTGGATTCCAAGTTTTAAGTGTTCGTAAAGATTTCCTAATAGTTCCTGTGCCAGAACATGGTGCATCAACTAAAATTTTATCAAATCTTATTTTAAATTCTTTAAACCTATGACCTTTTGTTTGTGAAATTAAAGTGTTAAGTGCTCCACATCTTTGAAGATTCATTCCGAGTGCTTTAATTCTATCTCCTAAAAAATCATTGCAAACAAGTGCGCCTGTATTTTCTAAATATTGTGCAAGTTGTGTGCTTTTTGAACCTGGAGCTGCGCACATATCTAAAACAACATCCCCTTTTTCAACTTCAAGCACAATTGGTGGAATCATGCTTGCAGCTTCTTGAATGTAAATATAACCTAGTTGATGTTCAGTTAAATTACCAACATCACGTCTTTGCCCTTTAATCCAAAATCCTTCTTTACACCAAGGAACTGATATTAAAGTCCATTTAGGTGATAATCTTTTTACAATATCATCGGTTGTAGTTTTAAGAGTATTTACCCTTATTGATTTTCTTAAAAAAGACAAAGAATATTTCATAAATGAATCATATCTATCTCCGAGTAATTCGCGATATCTTTTTTCAAAATCGGGTTTTGGTTTTAATGATTCAGTATTGGGTATTTTTTCAAGTACATGAACTAGATTTGAATTTTTTTTATCAGAATTCATTTTAAATGCAACTCCAAAATATCTTCATGTTGTAAAATGTGATCCAATTTCAAAAGCTTTTGTCCGTCAAATCTAACACTTTTTCCCCATACTCTTGCAAATTTAAATTTTGTAACAAAATCTCTATGAAGTTTTTCACAAATATTCCTAAGAGTGCAATCTCTTTTTACAATTAATGGAATTTTTAAATCAGCTTCCTTGCCGGGTTCTTTTAAGAAAATACTAATAAAATCTAATTTTTTATAAATTATTTCTTTTAGTTCTTCAATATTATAATTTGTTTCGGCTGAAACGAAAATATCAGCATTAGTTCTTTCTTTTACAATTCTTCTTTGCTCTTCAGTTGCTAAATCAACTTTATTTACTACAGTTATAGAAGGGATATAAATTTTATTTTGTTCTATTGCATCAATAAATTTATCAACAGTCACATCTTCTCTAATAAGCACATCTGCATTATTAATTTTAAATTCTTGTAATACTCCTTTTATAGTAGCATTATCAATATTGGTTAATTTTAAAGTGGTTGATATTTTTACCCCACCTCTGCTAGTTTTTTTAATTTTAACATCTGGTTTTCTTTGATTCACCCTAACATGAGAATTATGAACTTCTTTTAGAATTATTTCATAATGCTCCGGTGAATTAACTTCAAGTAGAATTATTATTAAATCTGCATTTCGAATAACTGCCAAAACTTCTTTTCCTCTTCCTCTTCCAACAGATGCTCCCATAACTACTCCTGGTACATCTAAAATTTGGATTTTTGTATTTTTATAATTTAAAGTACCTGGAATTACGGTTAAAGTTGTAAATGCATAAGCACCAACAGCACTATTTGCATTAGTTAATACATTCAAAAGGGTACTTTTACCAACTGAAGGATAACCTAGTAAAACAACTGTGGCATCTCCACTTTTTCTTACTGCATAGCCTTGACCGCCACCTTTAGAAGCTGACCGTTTTTCTTGCGCTTCGCGTAGCCTTGCAATTTTAGCTTTAACTAAACCAATATGTCCTTGAGTTCTTTTATTATAAGGAGTTTTTTTAATTTCAGCTTCAAATTGTGCTATCTGCTCTAGATAATTAACCATGAAATTTAGTGTAAGTTTAGTGTATATAAAGGTTTATGGAATAATTACAGAATGATTACTGGAAGATTACTATAAAATTTAATACTCTTACAGATTTATAATAAAAATAAAAAAGTTAATTAAAACAAATTTAAAAACAAATTTAAGACGAGAGCATGTGAAAAATTTAGAGAAAAATGTAAAGAGAAAATTTATAAACCATTGAAACATTTAGTTAAATAAAGGTTAGTTATTATGGGTCAAACAAATGAGTATATTTTGCAGGTATTTTCGTGGCTACAAACAACACTTGCAACTGCACTGGTAAATATTGTTATAGCTGCAATAATAGTATTAGTGGGGTTTACATTGGCAAAATTTTTAGGAAAATTGCTTCGTAAACTTTTAAAAGAAATTGAAATTGATAAAGTTTTAAAAATCAAAAAAGGACCTCCTTTATCCTTAGCATTATCTGAAATTTTTTCAATTGTTATTTATATTTTAACAATTATTTTTTCATTAAAGCAACTAGGTGTACTTTCATTTGCATTAGAATTCATTTTATCTTTATTTGGATTATTTGCATTATTCTCAATAATACTTTGGTTTTTTGATATCTTCCCAAATTTATATGCTAGTTTAAAAATGAATAAAAAAAATCATTTTTCTGTCGGTGATAAAATTGAAGCTCAAACTTTTTCAGGTAAAGTTATAAAGATTAGTTTAAAACAAACAGTGATACTAACTCCCTCTGGAGACGAAATAATAATTCCGAATTATTATATTTATGAACAAAAAAAATTGAATATTATAAAAAAAACTAGATTTTAAATTAACACCTAAAACTACAAAAAAATATTAAAAATAAAAAATTAAACTTTTTCTAATAAAGAAACAATGTTGTATAATTGTGTTCTCGTATAAGATTGAAGGTTAATATCCCCAGTTATTTCATCAAGATCATTTAAAACACGATTTACTTTCATAGACACATCACTTTTATCTTTTAAAGTGTTAATAATTGTTTCGACTTTAATTTTGACATTTTTCGGCACTGTAGAATCAGTTAGAAGATCATTTAATGCTTCAATTATCATTCCAAGTTGTTGTTCACTCATTGTAATCACTTTTTCTCCGTATTTGTTGTTTAAAATTTATTGTTTGTCTTATTTTTAGTAACAAATCATTATGATATTATAAATTAAGATCAATTATTTAGTTTTATTTTTTAAACCGACCATAACTTCATCTCTTAATGCTTTTGATCTATCTTTTAATTTTTCTTCTTGTTTTTCAAGATTGCTTATTCTAATCTCAAGCATTTTCTTTTTCTCGTTTAAATCTTTTTCAAGATCTTCTCTTGAAGATAAAACCATGATATTGCCCACTATTTTATATGCTGATTTTTTATCTTTAATTTCATCTAAGGCTGAATTGATTTCAATTAATTGTAGTGAAAATTGCTGTCTTTGCATCAAAAAATTTTGTAAATTTTGCTCAATCATTTGCATTTGTTGTATTTTTTCATCAGTTGTTTCCATAATAACACCCAAATATTGTAAACTAACTTTACTTTAAAAACCTTTGTTGTTGTTTTATTGTTAATGGAATTAATATTTTATTTTCATAAATTTTATTTTATTGTTTTCATCTTTTCAAAAACAATTACCATTTTTATTATTGAATCATTAGTTGCACGCAGTGCAGTTGGATCTTGCGCTTCGATTTTAAAAATAACTCCTTTTTTTTGTTTTGTTAGAGTATATTGAGACCTATCATTTTTTGGATTTTTTAATTCTGCTGCAAATGCTGCTAAAAACTTATCAGAATCGCAATCAAGAATTTCAATTGTAGCTTTGAATTTCATTTTTAAAAAAATCATATTTTTGCAATTTTTTGCAAATTGAAATAATAATATTGAAATATAAGGTAAAAAAATAAAAATTATACCGCTTTGATTTTAGTAGATGTTGTCCTTGGTTTAAATAACATTTTACTACCACAATAAGGACATCTAACTTTTTTCTTTATATAAGTTTCAGCAATTTTTTTATCACAATCAAAGCATTTGTAGAGTACCATTTTATGCGTCCTCCTCTTTTTCTGCACTAGCTTGCTTTGTACTTTCAAGTGTTTGTGTAATTTCAGTATTTCTAACTTTACTATCTTTGAAAGTTATTTTTTTGGAGATACTATAAGCTTTTCCAGTGAATTTAGAATGACATTTTTGGCATTGCCAAATTCCTATTGCTTCCCTTTTGACCTTACGTGCATGACAATAAGGACATTTATGCTTACTTCTCTGTTCAAATTCAATTTCGCCTACTTTTTCTCTAAGACGTCTTCCGTATCTTGCGCCAAATCTTTTTGTCGAACTGACATTTTTTACTGATGCCATAAAACATACCTCTTAAGTACCCTACTTATATTATTTCACTCGCAGTGCTTAGTTTTGCACACCCTCAGGGGATTTTATGCTAGTATATAAAACTATGCTACATTTATCTAATTCCCCCAACAAAATAAAGGGAAAATAATATGGGGCTGCCCAGATTTGAACTGGGGTCGTCCGCTCCCAAAGCGGAAAGGATACCAGGCTACCCCACAGCCCCATAGCTGATTTTTAACAAAAATCACAATTAAACATTTGGATTAGTGTATTTTATACGGAATTTGTACCCTTTTTTAAACTTTGCTTTGATTTGTAAAAATTATTAGTTTAAATCAGTCTAAATCTTTTTTATGTAGATGAAAAACTTTTAAATTTAAACCTAAAGTTTTATTGAGATAATTTGCTCTTTTGTCAACTAATGAACATAATGAACTATCAGTATAAAGTAAAAAAGACTCCCCTAAACTAGCTTGAAAAAGTCCATGTTCTAGAGCGTGAAATCTAAAATGCACATCAAGTAACCCTTTATCGACCATCTGTCTTGCGACTGTACCATATACTCCTGCACGTTTATGTAAACGCTTGAATTTTAAATGAATTTTTCTTGCTAATTTTTTAACATCTAATTTATCTTTAAATTCATCAACACAAATTAAATAGATTTCCCCATTTTTATTATTCTTAGAATTATTATCACTAAATAATTTAGGCGAAAGTTCCAAAAAACTTTTAGGATATGGAAACACGGATTTACCAGTTCTCAAATTTAATTGTTCATTTAAAAGAAAAGCCATAGGTGGAATAATCCCTAAAACATGTAGCAATTCTGATTGTCTAAAAAGTGCTTCTGGTTTTCCTGAAAAAAATAATTTTCCATTTAAAATAACTTTAACTTCATCAGCCCATTCGTAAGCAGTTTCTATATCATGAGTGGACATAACAACTGTAATACCCCTATGATTTAATTCATCTGCAAGTTCAAGTAATTCATGAACCATCTCAGTATCAAGACCAGCTGTTGGTTCATCCATAATAAGTACCTTAGGATTCATTGCAAGGGCTCCTGCCAGTGCAACTCTTTTTCTTTGACCAAAAGATAATTGTTGTGTTGGTCTTTTTTTCAAATCCAATAATCCAACCCATAAAAGTGCTTGATCAACTCTTTTATGAACTTCTTCTTGTGGTAAATCTAAATTTAATGGACCAAAAGCAACATCTTCTTCAACTGTTGTTGAAAAAATTTGATCATCTGGATTTTGAAAAACTAAACAAACATTTTCTCTAAGTTTAGTTAATGATTTTGAATCATATTTTAATTCTTCACCTTCAAAAAAAACTTTTCCAGAATCAGGTTTATTCACACCATTAAAATGCAAAAATAATGTTGATTTTCCTGCACCGTTTGGACCCAAGAAAACAGTTTTTTTACCTTTAGGAATGCTTAAAGTAAGATTATCTAATGCATTAGATTTGGAATCATAAGAATAAGATAAATTAGAAATTGTGATTACATCAGTTTGTTTAGAAGAGATTTTTGCTACCATTTTATCGACCATATTTTTACTATTTTTATTAGTTTTAGTTTCCTGTGTTTTATTTTTTAATGATACCATTATTATCCTCCATTCATATTTAAAGATTATATCTTAAAAGTTTCATACTTGAAATACCAAGATATTTTTACTTTTATAACTAAAATAAATTAAACCTAAAAATATACAAATTGTTCCAATTATCCACAAAAAATTTATTTCTTTAGGTTTGTTTAATGTTGGAAATTTACCTTGAAAATTTCTACAATATAATGCTTGTTGTGCACGTTCTGCAAAATCCATTGACCTGCCAAAAATTCCTGCAGCAAGCATTCCTGAAGTTCTAATTGTAGTCTTGAGATTTTTAAATCCTAACCTACAGTCAGCTGCAATAACCATATTCCCAAATTGTTCAAGTAAAAGAAAAAAATACCTGTAAATTAAAATTGTAAGTTCGGATACATGTTCCGGAATTTTGATTTGTCTTAGTGCAATAAATAAATGAGGTATTGGCGTTGATGAAGAGAAAAAAAGCAAAACTGCAAACCCTGCTAAAGCTCGAATGAAAACAAGAATTGCTAAATTGGCCCCTTGCACAGTTATAGAAACTGCAAAAGAGATTGTAAAAAATGGTATTTGATGAGCCCATAAAACTGTACCAGGTGTTAAAAATAAAATTACAATTGCACCAATAAATAAAAGTAATAAAGTATTTAGATAAGCTAGTGCAATATATTTTGGAAGTTTAAAATTAGATGATAAAAAAATAAATGTTAAACCAACAATTAGTACTATAATTGGTACAATCGGAGATTTAGCAAATAAAGAACCAAATAATAAAGATAATGCTAACAAAAGTTTGCCAAGTGGTGGCCATAAAACAAATCTGCTTTTATAAGCCATTTCGTCAAGTGTTGTAGAATCCATGGGAGTTAGTTTTTATTCTGATATTTTTATTAATTTAATTATTAAATTATAGGTAGGAATATAAGGAGCTTTATTAATGTTTTTTATTTTTTTATTTTCTGCTTTTTTTATTTTCTGCTTTTGTTTCTGCTCTGGTTGTTCCGACAAAATATCCAATAATAAAAGCACCGATTGCTGCTTGCAAAGCAAAAAGCATAGATTCAGTTTCTGGTTTTGGTGTCCATAAAGGATTAAACCAAACTTGATAAGTAGGATTAATTGATAATATTGCTTCTGTACCTGCTACATCTGCTCCACCAAATTCAGCTTTAGGATTTAACATTAAAGATACTAAAAATATTAAGATTATTATTACAAAACCAATTGTGTATTTTGTCCAATCTTTCATTTTATCACCATTAAAGCTGATTCACTAAAGTTGATTCACTAAATTTTTAATTATTAATCATTTAAAGCATTTTTACAAATTAAGGAAGATATGATTTTAGGTTTTGATTTTCTTAAATAATCAAAAAATATTGCAATTAGTATTCCTTCAGCTATTGCAAGTGGAATTTGGGTTATTGCAAATACGCCCATAAATACCCAAAATGAACCCATTATGCCCATTGCTGATGGATAAGCTAAAGCTAATTGGAAAGAGGTTACCACATAAGTTATTAAATCAGATAAAACTGCAGCAATGAATACTGTTGGAATTAATTTGACATTGAATTTTCTTAATATTTTAAAAACTAAAAAAGCAACCATTGGCCCAACAATACCCATCGAAACAACATCAGCACCAAGGGTAGTTATACCACCATGCGCTAAAAGAAGTGCTTGAAAAACAAGTACAATAAAAGCTAAAAGAGCAGTTACTGCTGGTCCAAAAAGAATAGCGGCAAGACCTGTTCCTGTTGGATGCGATGATGAACCTGTAACAGAAGGTAACTTTAAAGAAGATAAAACAAATATAAATGCACCAGCAACTGCCAATGTTAATTTATATTCTGGATTTTTTTTAAATATTTTACCAGTGGAAAATACGCCCCAAATAATAAATGGCAAAGCTACAACCCACCAAAATATTGCCCAAAATGGTGGTAAAAATCCTTCAGCAATATGCATGTTATGTTCAACTCCTCAATAAGGTTTAATCATAGTTTAATTTTTAAATAATAATTTAACTCTTGAAATTATAAAATTAAGTTTTAATAATATTTAATCATAGAGAAGGTTATTAATATTTAAATGTTATCTTAATAATAATTAAGTAAGATTTATAAATATATTAATAATTCTTTGAAGAATGAAAATAATAAGTATGTCTTTAGATGAAAAATTATTAAATGAAATTGATTTGTTAAAAGACGATTTAGGTTTTTCGAGTCGAAGTGAAGTAGTAAGAGCAGGAGCAAGGTTACTTTTGCAAGATAAAAAAGAAAAAGAAAAACTTGTTGGCCATGTTCATGCAGTTCTTGTTGTAGTACATAACGAAAACTTTTCCCACACTCTTTCGACATTAAGGCATAAGCATGAAAAAATTATAAAAACACAAATACATAGTGATCTTGACAAAGAAAAATGCCTTCAGATTTTTATTATTGATGGTGATGCCAAGCAACTTAAAGTATTTTTACGTGAGATTAATAAGAGTAAGAAAGCTGAATTTCTAAAATTGATAGTTTCTTAAAATAGCGTTCCAAAAATATAAATATTTATATACCAAGATTGTTTAAAACACAATATATTGTATTAAAACTGTTTAACTAACACAATTGGTGGTATATAAAATATATAAATAACGATAAATACTAAATATTTAAAATTTTAGGGGGCTATATCATGAAATGTCCATACTGCGGACATCCGGAATCTAAAGTGGTAGATAAAAGAGATACTGAAGAGTCTCAAGTTATTAGAAGAAGACGTGAATGCCTCAAATGTGAAAAAAGATTTACTACATATGAAAAAGTTGAAATGGTGGAAATTACAGTTATAAAAAAAGATGGTACAACTGAACCCTATGAAAGAAGTAAACTTGAAAGAGGACTTAGAATAGCACTTGAAAAAAGACCAATAAATGAAGATAGAATAATTGAAATATTAAATGAAATCGAAGGTAAACTTCGAACACTTGGAAAAAGCGAAGTGCCCTCAATATTAATTGGTGAAATGGTTATTAAAAAATTAAAAAAAGTTGATGAAGTTGCATATATGCGTTTTGCTTCAGTTTACAAAGAATTCAAAGATTTAACTTCATTTAAAGAAGAATTAAAAACACTTCAAAAATAAATTAAAAAATAATAATTACCATATGATTTAGATATATAATTATTTATCAATTAATCAAAAAGAGTGATTTGATGGTTACAAAAATAAGAAAAGCAATAACTGTCAAAGGCGACGACAGTAAAGACAATCTTGGTTTAGTTCATATCTATACTGGTGATGGTAAAGGTAAAACTACAGCATCACTTGGACTTGCAATGCGAGCCTTAGGTAATGGGTATAAAGTTTATATGATTCAATTCTTAAAAAGTGGTTTTTCTGGAGAACTAAAAAGTGCCAATGAATTTAAAGAAAATTTTAGCATAGACCAATATGGTTCTGATGCAATAAAAGAAAGAAACAAACCCCAAATGATGCTAACAAATGGAGCAATTGTATCTGAAGATTCAAAATTTGTATTTAGACCAGATGAAATTGAAAAAGAAGCTGCAAGATTAGGTCTAAAAACTGCGCAAGAAATAATTCGTTCCAATAATTTTGAAGTTGTAATTTTAGATGAAATTAATTGTGTTATTGATAAAGGATTAATAAGTATTGATGAAGCTTTAGATTTAATTAAAACTCACGGCAAAGTAGAATTAGTATTTACTGGTAGAGATGCTCCTGATAAATTATTTGAACATGCTGATTATGTATCAGTAATACAAAAGATAAAACATCCTTGGCAACAAGGAATAAAAGCAAGAAAAGGTATTGAATATTAAAAAAATAGTATTGGAAAGATAGGAAATATCAAATTCTACAAAAAAAGATAAAAATAAAAAAGTTATAAAAATTAGTACTGTTAAACCTAATCTTTTTATATTCCTGCATAAATCTTTTTACCATGGTAGAAAATAATAGCATTTCTAAAAAAGAAAATAAAGTAAAACAAAATAAGATAATTGCACTAGTTGGTATGTGTGGCGCAGGCAAAACTGATGCATGCGAATTCTTTAAAAAATTTGGATTAAGTTACATTAGACTTGGCGATGTAACAATGGATGAACTTAAAAAAAGAAATCTTGAAGTAAATGAAATAAATGAAAGAATGATAAGAGAATCTTTAAGAAAAGATTATGGTATGGAAGCGTATGCCAAATTAACTATTCCAAAGATTGATGTTTTATTGGAGCAATCAGATGTATTAGTCGATGGTTTGTATAGCTGGGAAGAGTATTTAGTTATGAAAAAAAAATACAAAAATAATTTTTTTATGATTGCAATTTATGCTTCACCAAAAACAAGAAAACAACGATTGTCAAAAAGAAAGATTAGACCCTTATCTTCTCAAGAAGTAGATTCAAGAGATAAATCAGAGATAGAAAATTTACATAAAGCAGGTCCAATTGCAATAGCTGATTTTACTATCAATAATGAAGGAAATTTAAACGATTTGAAAAATACTATTGATAAAATATGGAAAGATATTTTGGAGGGGTAAAAATGTCAGAGAATGCTCAAGAACAAAAAACAGAAAGAAAAAGAGTGAATTGGGATGAATATTTTATGAATATTGCAAATCAAGTTGCAACAAGAAGCACATGCGATAGGAAGTTTGTAGGTGCTGTTATTGTAAGGGACAAAACAATTCTTTCAACTGGATATAATGGAAGCATAAGAGGAGCCCCTCATTGTGATGAAGTAGGCCATGATATGGAAAATGGACACTGTGTAAGAACAGTTCATGCTGAAACAAATGCCGTTGCACAAGCTGCAAAAAATGGGATTAATATTGATAATTCAGAAATTTTTATAACTGCTTCACCTTGTTTAAACTGTTTTAAACTAATTGCAAATTCAGGCGTTAAAGTTGTTCATTTTAAAGAATTTTATCGTGATGAAAGAATAACAACTTATGCTAAACAATGTGGTATCAAATTAAACCATATGGGTTTAAAAAAATAAATTATTTTTTATTAATCCTTATTTTATTAAATCTAAATAGAATTCTTAAGAAATATGATTCTTAAGAGATATTTTAATTAGAATCATACACCCATATCTAAGGACCTATTGGAATTACCAACTAATAAATAATTATCTTCGTCTAATTTATTATCAAGAGCAACATCAAAAGCAAATTCCACATTTATTGCAATAACAAGTTCTTTTTCACCATCAGATACACAAAAATCATCAGTAAAAGTAACAAATACTTTTTCAAATTGTTCTTTGCTTTCAAATGGAAAATTCTCGTCTAATGGATTCATTTTTCATCAGTTTTTTGTAGTTTTTGACTATAATTGAATGTTTCAACTTTTGATATACAAAAAGGTATAATGGTTTAATTATGACACAACTAATATATAAATGTTTCTAAATACCATACTGACCATAAATATATATTAGTATAGATAAATCTATATTAATATTCTATTAGTTATAATGGTATGGAAATTTGATTTAAGAAGTTTAAGAATTATTTTTTCAAAAAATTATTAATTTAATAAAAAATAGAAATAAAAATTAGAGGAAAATATCAAATATTAAAATCAAATTACCAGAATTTTTTACAATGATCACAATTTGCAGGCAAACTTGCATCAAGTTTTTTATGTACATCACAAAGTACCATTTCTTGTTTTACTACACTAAGCATCCTTTGCAATTCACAGATAAGAATATGCGGTGAATTTTCTTTTAGTATTTTATCAACTGATTTTTTTACTTCAGATTTTACTTGTGCATTGAATTTGACATCATTTGCACGTTTTTCTTTTAGATATTGAGAAATGGCAGGTTCAGTTAAATGAAGTTTTTTTGCAACATCTTTTTGTGACATTCCTTTTTCAACCATAACTTTAGCAAATTCTTTTCTTATAGATGGCAAAATATACCAAACTTCAATTTCTTGAGGGGTCATTAATTTAATTTTAGTCATTATTAATTTTCAATTATTGATACTATTTAAAGATATCCTTGAAATAAAAAATAACATTTTCAAAAATAACAATTTGTAGAATAAAAGAGTAATAAAATAAATATAAATCAACTAAAAAAGATTGAATAATCACCAATTAGTTAAGTGTACCAATTAGTTAAGTATCAGTTATTAGTTATTTTTACACTTTGGATTATAACATCACTTTTTGGCCAATCATTAAATGGTGGTCTTTGTCCGGTTTGTACTTGTGAAATTTTATCAACTGTGTCCATACCTGAAATGACTTCACCAAATACTGCATAACCATAATTAAGATCGTCTTTGTAATCGAGCATGTTGTTATCAACAGTATTGATAAAAAATTGACTAGTTGCTGAATCAATAACTCCTGTTCTTGCCATAGCTATTGTTCCTCTTTTATTTGAAAGTTTATTATTAGCTTCGTTTTTAATTGGTGTGTTTGTCTGCTTTTGTGTACCATCTGGCATAAAGCCTCCACCTTGAATCATAAATCCAGGAATTACCCTATGGAAGATTGTTCCATCGTAAAAATTACTTTCTGCATATTTTTTAAAATTCGCAACAGAAATTGGTGCTTTTTCTGAGTCTAATTTTATTTTGATAGTGCCATAATTTGTTTCCATAACCGCGTACATATTATCACCTAAAGATGCACTTTGAGTGCTTTCCAAATTAGTATCTTGATTGGTTTTTACAGTAGTATCTAAATTAGTATTTGCACCATCATTAGTTTGAAGAGTGTTATTTGAACAACCTGACAAAAAAATTAAACTTGATGCAAATAAAATAGTTGAAAATAAAAAAAAGTTAAGTAAGTTGATATTATTTTTTTTAGTGTTCACATTCATTGTTTTCACTCCAAATTTAACCTAAAATTAAAATTTACTTTCTTTCACCTAATTCTTTATCAATTAAAAATAGCGCAGTGTTATCATTTCCAACAAGTTTTAATTTTTCCAAGATTTCATCTACTACACTTTCTTCTTCTACCTGTTCATCAACAAACCATTTAAGCATACTTGCTGTTGCATGGTCTTTTTCAGATATTGCAATATCCATAAATTTGTTTATTTTAGTTGTAATATACTGTTCATGTGCTAATACATCTTCAAATACACTAACAAAATTCTTCCATTCTTTTTTTGGAGTATCAATTTTTGATAAAACTACTCTTCCCTTCCTATCGATTGTGTAATCAAAAAGCTTTAAACCGTGTTTTAGTTCTTCGCTTGATTGCATCTTCATCCATTTTGCCATGCCTTTCAAATTTAAATCCTCAAAATATGCTGCCATTGCTAAATACAAATACGAAGAGTTAAACTCAGCATTAATCTGCTCATTTAATGTCGTTTCTATTTTTTTACTTAATGCCATTATCAGCACCTCCTAATATTAACAATTCAATAACACTAAATAATCACTAGTATTTAAAGCTTGTATTGAAGGTTTGAATAATTGATTATAGAACTGAAATAGAATTGAAAAATTAGAACAAAAAATAGATTGGTCATTTTAGGAAAGTATACTCTTTTAAGTAAGTAAGATTTAATGATTTTGTGATTGTAAAAGATTTAGATGCTGAAAAATTAGCTATGAAAGCAAGAGACTCATTAAGTAGTTATTGTTATTTGGAATGCAGTGCATATTGTTGCAGAAGAGGGTATTTACTATTGTCCGCATCTGAAGTAAAACTTATGCAAAATACAAATATAAAAGATTTAAAGATTATACCCGTTAAAACAAAGTTTGAAAGAAAAAAGTATATATTTAATTTGGGTTTAAAGCGAAATGGATGTAAGCAAAATGGATGCCCTAATTTGTTAGATTATAAATGCACAATCCACAAAAATCCCCTAAGACCTAAAGCTTGTAAAGAATTTCCTTTATTTATTTGGAAAAATAAAACTATTCTTGTAACAGATGAATGTCCTGCTGTAAAAGAGAATAAATTATATCCTTTCCTTGCAGAATTTAAAATGAGAGGTTACACCATAATTTATAGTTCTTAAAAAATAAAACAATGCATCAAAATGTTAAGCATAAATTGATTAATATTGCAAAGTGAAGAGTTAAAATATAAATAATCAAATATAAATGATTACATACCTTAATAAAACAACTAAATTTACATTAGAAATAGTATTATAAATTAAATAATTATCAATGCGTTTAATAAAAGAAGATAAAAAAAGTAATGCAAATAAGATAAAATAAAGGAGATAGAAATGTCATTTAAAAATTTAAATTTAATAGAACCACTTGAAAGAGCAATTGCTGAGCAGGGATATATTGAACCAACACCAATACAATCAAAAGCAATTCCTGATTTATTAAGAGGACATGATTTAATAGGAATAGCTCAAACAGGAACTGGTAAAACTGCCGCATTTGTACTACCCATTCTTCAAAGAATGACTGAAAATTATCCTCGAACTGTTCGTACACTCATACTTGCACCAACTAGAGAACTTGCAGCGCAAATTGGTGAAAGTTTTTCTGCATATGGAAAATTTCTAAAATTTAAACATACTGTAATTTTTGGAGGCGTTGGTCAACTACAACAAGTTTATGCTCTGTCTAAAGGTGTGGATATCATTGTTGCAACACCTGGTAGATTACTTGATTTAATGAATCAAGGCAAAATCAGTTTAAAAAATGTTGAATTTTTTGTTTTAGATGAAGCAGATAGAATGCTAGATATGGGTTTTATTCATGATATTAGAAAAATAATATCAAAATTGCCACAAAAAAGACAAACACTTTTTTTCTCAGCAACAATGTCTCCACAAATAAATGATCTAGCAAGAAAACTTCTCAAAAATCCAGTTCATATCGAAGTTGCAGCGCAGGCAACTCCTGTTGAAAGTGTAAAACAGTGTGTATTTTTTGTAGATTCATCTTCTAAAGAAAAATTATTATTGGATCTTCTTAAACAAGAACATCTTACAAGAGTTTTAGTATTTACAAGAACAAAACATCGTGCGAATAAAGTTGCATTATATCTAAGCAACAATAATATTTCAGTAGATGCGATTCATGGTAATAAATCACAAACTGCAAGAACACAAGCTCTTAATGATTTTAAGTCAGGAAAAATAAAAGTTTTAATTGCAACAGACATTGCTGCACGCGGAATTGATATTGATGATATTTCTCATGTCATAAATTTTGAGCTTCCAAATGAACCTGAAAGTTATGTTCATAGAATTGGTAGAACTGCAAGAGCAGGAGCAGATGGAATAGCTTATTCTTTTTGTGCTGCAGATGAAAGAAACTTTCTTAATGATATTGAAAAATTAATTAGACAAAAAATTGAAGTTCTAGAGCATGCCTACCATTCAGAACAAGCAAAAAATGCAGTCGGTGCAGCTGCTAAACCTGTGCCAAAACAACAAAAACAATTTTATGGAAGATTCAAATCTAAATTCAAACATAAAAAACCTCGTTTTAGAAGATAAGAAGAAGATAGGAAGGAGTATTTTTAATTTAAAATGATTTTCAAAGGATTGCAACTTGATAAATTTCAAGAAGATGCCATTTTAGCAATTGAAAAAAATAATTCTGTAATAGTTAGTGCTCCAACAGGTTCTGGAAAAACTTTAATTGCTGATTATATCATTAGTCGTGATATTGAAAAGAAAACTAAAGTGATTTATACTGCGCCAATTAAAGCGCTTTCAAATCAAAAATACAAAGATTTTTGCTTTGATTATGGTGAAGAAAATATAGGGTTACTAACGGGAGATACTGTAAAAAATCCAAATGCTACCATTCTTATAATGACAACTGAGATTTATAGAAATATGCTCATGTCAAATGATGATATAATCAATAATTTATCTTATGTAATTTTTGATGAAATTCATTTTATAAGTGATATTGAAAGAGGTTATGTTTGGGAAGAATCAATAATATTTTCAAAACAAAATACTAGATTCTTGTGTCTTTCTGCAACTATCCCTAATGCAAAAGAGTTCGCTAATTGGATTAGTGTTATAAAAAATCACAAAGTCGAGGTTATTGAACATAACAAAAGACCAATCCCACTAAAAACAAATTTTTTTGATGTTGAACTTGGCATTTGTGAATTAGATGAAATTAAAGAAATTTTAGAAATACCTGATTATTATGGTGCTATGAAACAAGGAATTAGAAGACGAAGTTTTATGGGAAACTCAAAATATGATTATAAAAGAATTAAAGCACCTTCACATATTGAACTTATAAAAGATATTTATGATAAACTGCCATGTTTATTTTTTAGTTTTTCAAGATCTAAATGTGAAAAAATGGCAGAAGAATTAACTAATTCTAATTTATTTGAACCTAATGGGGAAATAATAAAAATAGTAATAAAAAAATTAAAAGAATCTCCTCCAGAAATAAACACATTAAAATCCACAATTCTTCTTAAAAAAACATTAGCCAAAGGAATAGGATTTCATCATGCCGGCCTTATACCAATTTTAAAAGATATTGTTGAAGAATTATTTTCTTTGGGTTTAATTAAAGTTTTGTATACTACTGAAACATTTGCAGTAGGAATTAACATGCCTGCAAAAACTGTTTGCTTTGAAGCACTTCGAAAATTTGATGGAATTAATTTTAGAGATGTTTCATCAAAAGAATTTTTCCAAATTGCTGGTAGAGCTGGACGTAGAGGTATAGATGAAATTGGTTATGTTATTCCTATGATAAATAGAAATGATTTTGAATATAGCAAAATTAAAAAAATAATTTCTAAAGATATTGAACCAATACGTTCGCAATTCAAAATTTCCCCAAATACGGTTTTAAATATGATTTTAAGACATTCAACTGCACAAATTGATGAGATTTTATGCGAAAGTTTTGATTCATACCAAAAATATGGTGAAAAATACGATCAAATGAAAAATATGAAAAGCCATAGTGCATTTGAAAATTTAAAGAAAAAATTAACCAAAATGGGATACTTAAAAAATGATTCTCTTACAGAAAAAGGTATTTTTATATCGAAAATATATAGCAATGAATTTTTAATTGGTGAAATATTTTTTGGTGAATTTTCTAAAGATTTAACGGAATATGAATTACTTTTGTTAATAGCATGCATTTGTTATGAATCTTCAGATACAAATGAATTTAAACAATTATATCCGAGTAAAATAATAGAAAATTTAAAATTTAAGATAGATGAAAATGATTATCTTAGATATGAAATAAGATTTAGTAATCTTGTTAAGATGTCAGCAATGATTTATCCTTGTTTTCATGGTGAAGATATTTTTAAAGTTATTGAAAACACACAATTATCAGAAGGAGATTTATTAAAATTTTATAGAACTACTTTAGATAAAGTTTTGCAAATAAAAAAAGCAACAAATGATTCTGAACTTTCAAAAAAAATGGATAATTGCAGCAGTGCAATAAAAATGTGTATAAAATTAGTTGATATTTTGTAAAAAATACTAGTAAAAAAGATTAATTATTTCTTATTGATTAAATTTGAAAAAACTTTTTATTCGTGGTGCAATACCTTTATACACTTTAGGAAAAGCGTATTTTACTGATTTGATAGGCCCTGCTGTAAGTATTCCTTTCATTGTCTGGGCTCCACTAGAAGCCTTTACAATTGCCGATATCGAGTTTCTCAAGTGTAAACTATAGTCTTCTTTTGTCTTAGAAGGAAAATTGAACCTAAAATCAGGATTAACATTAAAAAGATTTGATGGAAGACTTTTGTGTAGGTTATCCCTAATTTCCAAATCCATGTTCTGTTGTATGCAATCATCATTCAAAAAAGCAATCGCATTCTTAAAACATTTATTTTGTAGTGTGTCATGGTAAATTTTATCGAACTCTTCTTTATTGGGCTCATAAATATTTTTTATTTTTTGAGGATTTTCAAATAGTCCCCTGGTATCTCCCAAATAGGATATTTTTGTTATCATAATTCCTAACTCATCTTTTGTAAATTTTTCTGGGAGCATCAAAAGTGAAACATTGACTACACTTTCAAGATTAATTTTTATTGCTTCATCTATTTTTGGAGTTGATTTGAAAATAAATGTTGGTTTATGTAATCTTCCTGCAATATAAAGTGAATCCCAGCGTATTAAATCATCAATTAAAGTACTGTTCATAATAACACCATACTTTATTTTTTGATCTTCAAAAGGAATTAGTGGGTTATAAAACACTCCGGCTCCGGCTTGTTGAATCTTTTCTAACAGATTTTGATTTAAACTTTTTATTATATATCCCATAATTAAAGAATAATCTTCTTTGTTTTGAACATAATTATTTACGTGCCAATTTGTATTATCGACTCCGAATACAAAATCAAGCATTGGTTTAGCATTAGTTGAATATCCTTTTTGTTTAAATATCCCAGACCCATAAGCCATTGCAAAGATGGGATTATATTTTTCCAATAATTTATTTTTATTAAAAGAGAGTTCTTTCATTTATAACCACTTAAATTGGAAAATAGGAATGCTTTAATAAATTATCTATTATAAAGTAGTTACAAATCAAAAAGTGTAAATATTTTAAATTTAATTTTCAGATTTAACAAATAACAGGTAAATATGAATAGATGTGATTTCATTATATAGTTTCATTAAAACTTCAGTAAAAATAAGTGGGAGTGAGATTAGAAGAACGACACAAAAAATGGAGCAGATAAAAGATTTGCTACAAAAAAATAACTATGAAAAAGAAAACTATCTAAAATTACAGCAACAATTTTTTTATTTTCTTATTATACCCTAATTGATATCTTCAATTAAACTTTGGTTTTTAATTGATTTCTTCTACTAAACCATTATAATTACATGTAAATATTATAGATTTTAATATTATGAAACAAATGAAGAAAACAAAGAAAAGACGAAAAGACGATTTAACAATTATATGCATTCATTGTCGCAAAAAAATCATGAAAGTAAATCTTAGGGGACTTTCTCTAATATGTCCACTCTGCCATAGACCTGGTAATGCAATAATTCGCAAAAATAAAATTATCATTAAATAATTTTTAATGCATATTTAGTACTTCTATTTTCTTGTTATGTCTTTCTTGATTTTAATAAATCAAATCATAAATTATACATAAATGAAAAATCTGCAAAGCAATAGCAAACAGTGTAATAAGAGGACTCAAAGGCCAAGTAGGAGAAGACAGAGGAACACTTGTCTAAATCAACATAATTTAAGCATCTTTGTTTAAAGGGACTTTATAAAAAATTAAAATCAACTCAAAAAAATATTAGACCGCAAACTGTACCTTTCTAAGTTTAATTTATATAGAATAATAGCGGGTAATAGGGAAGGAAGACAATTTTTTACGCTTAGCTTTGCATATCTTAATCTTTAATCCTTTTTAATCCCTTAATCCATCATTTGTCATGATTTTTCACATTCAGAAACATTTTTAAGTTGACAAATCTCTTTAGCTAAATTATGATTAAGATAATATTCATTGATATGAGCAGAACGCTAGTTAAAGGTAGCGGCGCAAATTCTGGTGCTGATTATTTGGGTAAAGGAGAGGTCTATAAAGAGATATATCCGAAATACACCTCAGGCGATATTTCCATGGAAGAATTATTAACAAAAACTTATGCCTGTTGGAATGGCTTGAAACTTGCAGACTTAGCCAATGTTTACAAAAAATTTGAATTTAACGATGGTGTTAAAGAGACGATTCAAAAAATCAAAGCGAAAGGCATAAAGACTATGTTATTAACGAATATTCCGATTCAGTTAGCAAAACTCTTTCAGAACAACCTAGGATTTGATTATGTAGGTGGAACTGTTTTAGAAGTCAAACAAGGAGTTTTTACTGGTAAGATATTGAAGTTTGGACATGATAAAGCTACAGAAGCCATGAAGATTTTAGAAAAGGAAAAACTATCGCCTAACGAGGCTATCTCCATTGGCGATAGAAAGGACGATGCAAAAGTTTTTGAAAAAGTCAGGTTCGGCATTGCCTATGATGGTGATGAAATAGCCAAGAAAGCAGCAAAATACCAAATAATTAATTTCAAAGAAATTCTTGAAATCATTGAAAAGGAACAGTAACCCTTTTTCCGATTCTTTTTATAAAGGCGTAAAGAATTGAGACCTATCTTTATTACCCTATAGAATTATAGCCCTGCCAGAATGCTGGGCATATTTGTCTATTTTTTGGGAACACAAAAATCTTTCGGATTTTAACTCCCAAAATTATATAAACACTTAAAGCTCTAATTATGAATATGGTGAAGAAATATCTTATTGATACCTCCATTTGGATTGATCTATATGAAGATAGAAAAGGATTCTACAATGAACCTTTAGGTGATTATGCATTAAAATTATTGTCAACCATTAAAATTCAAGAAAGTATCATTGTTTTAACTGATTTATTGCTAAAAGAACTAGAGATGAATTATTCACTTTCCGAAATAAATGGGATGTTTAAGCCTTTTGAAAAGATTACTGAAAAGGTTATTACAACTAAAGAACAAAGAGAAGAAGCAAAAAAGATTGCTAATAAAAGAAACCTTCCTCCAGGAGATGCTTTGCATTCAATACTTGCTAGAGATAATAATTTGATATTAATAACAAGAGATAAGCATTTCAAACAATTAGAAGATATTTCAAAGCATTACAAACCAGAAGAACTTATTTAGACTTTCTATTTAATTCTTCAAAAGCTTTTGTTCTAAGTTTTTCTAAAGTTTCTTCTGTAGTTTTTTTCTTAGAAGCTCCTTTAAGATGCCCCAGTGAAATCATTGCTTCTTTTAATTTTACTTCCTCGACTTTTTCCCTTAAAGCATTTCTTATAAATTCAGTTCTATTTTGGTATCCACTATTTGATACAATATTATCTATATCTTTCAAAAATATATTATCCAGTTTTAATGAAATCATTTCAGTAACCATCTAAATCACCTTTTGATTAGTATATTCAAAGTATATACTATAGATATATAAAGATTTTGGTTTTTAATTATAGTTTCTCCGAGTTTAATTTATATAGAATTATAGCCCTGCCAGGATTCGAACCTGGGTCGCAAGGTTTCTCATCCGAAAATAACTTCGAATCCAGAGCCTCGCATGATTGGCCGCTACACTACAGGGCTGAATTGAAACTAATTAGTGGGCTTGAGCGAAGCGAAACCCACTTTGCTTATTAACCTAAGCGTAACCAGTTAGCTGGTACACTATAAAATTATATTAAAATATTTTAATTGATTTTACACCAACTTATAAAATCTGCGTTTTTAATATTCAATCTAAAAAAGCATTGAACTTCTTAAGATTTAAAAAGGTATATACTATTTTATTATTATGATGGAATCCTCTCTTTATCAACGAGTTTGTGAAATGTGTAATGATGATAGGGCAGAACATTTTATAAAATCATTAATAATAGGATACGATAAAGATAGTAATACAAAAATGTCATCAATTGATTTTATTCAAGAGTTAAATTTAAAAGAGAACTGCGAAGAAATATTTGATACCATAGAAATAAAAGATAAAGAAGATAATTATGGAATAAGAGCACTTCTTATGCATTTTGATGCAGTTAAGGCGACAAATCTTGAACTTGAAGAGAAAAAAGAAATGCAAAATTATAGAAATGGGATTTCTTATTATTTAACTAATTTTACATCTAACTCAACAAATCCTTTAAATCAATTAAATCTAATGATTTATGAAATAACAAAAGTAATTGATGATAAAACTGAATTAGGCCTTACATACTACATTTGTCCTGACGATATAGATATTATCCAGCAATATCTTGACAAAAGTTTTTATGTCGATGAAAAAATAAAGCAAGAAGGAATAATATTCAACAAAAATTTTAAAAAACGATACATGGAAATTTATAATATGTTAAATCTTAAAAAGAATGTTAGTTGATTTGAAAAAAATTAGCTAGATATGTGTAAATATAATATCTATTCTTTAGTAACCTTTAAAAAGCCATGAATATGCCATGACTTATTCAAGAGATGCAACGGTTAAGTAAATATTTGGCTTTTGTAAACTGGCGAAGAGATTGTGCAAATATTGCACAGTAAATTTTGAATTCTCTTTAAACCATACTTGAAAAAACTAAAATAAAAAATAAAGTAAATAGGAGGCGAAAATATGGCCAGAATGCATTCAAGAAAGAAAGGCAAATCAGGCAGCGTTAGGCCAGCTGTCAAAAAGGTTCCTGGTTGGATGACTAGAAGCCACAAAGAAGTTGAACTATTGATAGTAAAACTTGCAAAAGAAGGCAAAACATCAGCCCAAATAGGCATTGTTTTAAGAGATAATTATGGGGTACCAGCTGTCAAGATTTTGCTTGAAAAAAGCATAACTGATATTTTAGCTGAACATAATCTTAAACCAAAATTGCCTTATGATATGCTTGATTTAATCAAAAAAGCAATTCTTGTAAGAAAACATTTAGAAAACAATAAACAAGATATGCCTGCTTTAAGAGGATTGCAATTAACTGAGTCGAAAATTAAAAGACTTATGAAATATTATAAAGCAAATGGCAAAATTGCACAAGATTGGAAATACGATCCAAAAACTGCAGGTTTATTGGTTGAATTAGATTAATTATTTTTTAATTAATTTTTTTATTTTTTATAATTTATTTTTATTTTGAAAAAATGTTTAAGATAGTTTAGTTTAAAATAGTTTAATAACACAAATAATAAAAAAGATGATGGAATAATAATTTATCATGGATAAATACGAACAATTCAAAGAAGCTGTAAAAAATGCTGCGGAAAGATTTAAGCAGATTCCAAAAGATAAACCAATAAGAGTTATGGGTCATTTTGACACAGATGGAATAAGTTCAAGTGCAATAATTGCAAAGTTATTAACTTTAGAAGGTAGAAAATTTCATATTTCTAATGTGCAACATTTAACAAGACAAACTATTGAAGAGATAAGTAAAGAAGAATATGAGATAAATATATTTGTGGATATTGGTTCAAGTCAACTTCCAATTATGGAAGAGCTATTAAATAAAAATACAATTTTTATTTTAGACCATCATCAACCACCAAAACAAAGTTTACTACAAAATCAAAATATTATACAAATAAATCCTTTAATTTTAGGAATTGATGGTGAATTGGAAATTAGTGGTTCAGGCGTATCCTATTTTTTTGCAAAGGCAATTAATTCAAGAATGATTGATTATGCGCATCTTGCAATTTTAGGTGCAATTGCTGACCAGCAAGAAGATGAAGGATTTTTTGGACTTAATGCTGACATTTTATCCGATGCAATTAAAATCGGCAAAATGGCTTTGACTTCAGGACTTAGATTGTTTGGTGCAAATACAAGGCCGCTTCATAAAGCACTCGAATATAATACTGATTATTTTATTCCAGAAATAACTGGCAATGAAACTAATGCTCTAAAGTTTTTATCTGAAATTGGAATAACATCAAAAAATAGTAAAGGGGAATGGAAAAAAATATCTCAATTAACTGATTTAGAAACTCAAAAATTAGCTGATGCAATAATTGAAAAAAGAAAAAATGAAAATGATCCGAGCAGCATTATAGGCAATATTTATGTTATAAAAAATGAATCGCATGATTCACCATTTAAAGATGCAAGAGAATTTTCAACTATTATAAATGCTGCAGGAAGATTAAGCCATACTTCAATTGGTGTTGCTGCATGCTTAGGAGATTTAGAAGCAAAAAATCTTGCTGTAAAATATCTTAATGAATATCATTATTCGATAATGTCTGCCATGAGATGGCTAGAGGAAAAAAGAGGCTCTCTTAATTTTTTCCAAAGAGAAGGATATGTAATAATTAATGGTGAAAAAGAAATTTCAACAGGAATAATTGGTACGATATCTTCAATTTTATCAAGAAGCGATTTAATTCGAAAAAATTCAATAATAGTTGCAATGTCAAGAAAAGGTGATGGTTGGACAAAAGTATCATTAAGACATAATGGAAAAAATAACCCTTACAATCTAAAAGATATCTGCAAAAAAATAACAGATAAATTGCCATTAGCAGAGCATGGCGGCCATAGCAATGCAGCTGGCTGTGTTATTAGAAGCGAAGATGAAGACAAATTCATTGAAAATACGGAAAATTATCTGGAAAAAATTTCTATGGAAGAGAGCATTAATTAATTATTTTTCTGAGTATATTGGATAAATTTTTAATATGTCATAACTGATCTTAGAAATTAAAATAGTTTAATGCAATTTTGGGCCTGTAGCATAATTCAAAAATTATTAGAAGATTATAAATCAGCACAGGACACGAAACATTCTTTACCCTTAGTTATTTATACTTAAATTAATAAAATTGAGATATGATCAATAGGAATAATATTTTAACTCCTGAAATTGCGGAGATATGTGGAATTCATGCAGGAGATGGACATCTAAGAAAAAAAGGTAATGAATTTGAATTAAGTGGGAGTTTTGAAGAAAGAGAATATTATGATTCCCATGTTATCCCCTTGTTTAATAAAGTTTTTAACCTTCAAATAAAAGGAAAGTTTTTTCCAAGTAAAGGAACGT